>DQFC01000036.1 GCA_003531665.1 Candidatus Collierbacteria bacterium | reverse complement strand
TTTATGTAAAAAAACCGCCCCAAAGGGGGCGGGTATGGCAGCTATTTGACCTTAACGTAGTTGTATATCACCCGAACGATGAAACACACCATGATAAGGGCCAAGGTAATGGTCAGAAGTGACGGTGATTTGATGGCTGAGTCTAGCAGTCCGAAAAATCCGACTGTCGCAAAGACCAACAATGTGATAAAGGTGCGGTTGCTTTGTTTGGTTCTCATTTTGTCTCCTTGAGATGTCCAGAGGGATAGAATTCCAAGATACCGGCTTGATTGAAACGGGTAGACATGGGCTTGGCCTTGTGGATGGCATTCATAAACATGACGATGAGAGGTTCAAGAACTGTGATCTCGCCACGATCATTATCTTTGATAAAACCGGCCCGGTACAGTCCGTCCAGCCCGATCGAGGAGTATTCCCTGGAGCTTGCCTGTTCGGCGATGATTTTTGATTGTGGTTTGGGAATCGTCCATTCATCCCGTCTCAGGAGAATAACCGAAGATAATATCAATCCCAAAAGTCGATTGAAAGAATGTCTTTCGTTTCCACATTCGGTGAGAATGTGTAGCGAAGAAGCTTGTATTTTTTGTTCTGCCACTTCAATCTGATGCAAGATATTGGCCAGGTAGGCTGGAGAGATATCCAGCCGATCGAAGTAGATCTGTCGGATTGTCTGTCTCGGAGAGACAATCCCGTACCAATTCAGGGTCCAGAAGTATAGAACCTGACCCAGGCGTGGTCTGTTGACCCGGATATTATTGTCACCATGGACCAGGTGTCCGATACCAAATTGGCGGTTGTGACCAAAGGTGTCCGAGGTAGTGAGAAACGGTGTGCAGACCTGAAACTCCCTTTGGTTAAAGAGCCAGATCGGGATACCAACGTCGGTAACAATGAGGGTCTTCTGGCGAGGCACAGGAGCGAAGAAATCCAATAATATGTTTAGCCAAGTCGTAGCCATGGTTTACCTTCCTATTTTTTTGGAATGATGGGTGGGTTAAAATTTCAATTTTGCGACAAAATTGTATCCTGTAGTGTACCATATATGTGCGTACGAATCAAGTGGGAATATGTTACATTGATGCTATGGGAAAGGAATATGAAAACTCCGATCGTCAGGGAAAAGTGATGATTTCGATAAGTGATTGGGTTCCGAAAGGAAATTTTAGCTTGTGTACGAAAGAGGGTGATACGCTGCTCAACTTATACACAGGACCTTTTTCGGAGCTTGGAGGGTCATATTTTGCCAATGGAGAAGCTCGAATGTGTGTTCAATCCGGCATAGATGTTTATTATGTCTTT
Organism: Candidatus Collierbacteria bacterium; assembly: GCA_003531665.1. Classification (GTDB taxonomy): domain Bacteria; phylum Patescibacteriota; class Microgenomatia; order UBA1400; family MFAQ01; genus UBA10133. The sequence goes on along the minus strand of DQFC01000036.1, from coordinate 93,804 downwards.
AATCCGGGTGATATCAAAGATGCGGAAACAAGAAAAAAAATTTTACCGGAAAATATAAACCTTGATAATTTGGGATAAGTTAATTAGATGTCGGTATATTGAAATATGTGGAGGTTGAGCCTGGGGTGGTGACGGAAGGGGTAATGCAGATACCCTCACCGTATCTGGTGATACCGGCAAGGTTGGCTTCGCAGGGATTGGAATAGGTCTTGCTATTACTGCCACAAACGGGGGTATATAGATCACTACAAATTATTTCTGGAGACGGTGTTTGTTTGAACGGTGGGGTAATTATTGATGGAGTTGGGCTCGCGGCTTTGCCTCGGATTTCCGTTTGCACTCGAGGTAGAAATATGAGCCCGGCAATAAGAATGATCATGACGAGGAGAATGGGGAAGGCAACCCAAAGTGATTCTTGACCGCTAAGGTTTTTCATACAAGGTGTGATTTAAATATGGCAGAATTGGGGACCGCCGTCAAGTTGAGTGGGGGGGGTGGTAAAATGAACTCGTTCGTTAATATTCCGAAGGAGGACGTCGTGACTATTTCCAGCGTGATTCTGAGTGAGATGATTCAAATGGCTAAGACGCTAGGTGTGAAAAAGGGAGTTGCCTTTGTGTCAATTCAAAAACAAGGCGACGAAACCGGTTTCGTACGTTATCGAACCATAAACAATACCATTCAAAGATGTAAGAGAAATCCTGATGACCGAGCCACGAATTATTTTGGTGTGGCCATGGAGAAGCTGGCTATCATGATGGCCACTGGATTGAAAAGTGGTACTTTCAAAGAGGTTAAAGTCGGGGAAACTCCGTACCGAGGTGGATTGGTTCTGGTGTCGGAGAAGTACACCGTTTATGTCGGTTTTTCCGGCGGAACAGAAGATCAAGATGTTGAGATTGCCGAGCAAGGTATGTTCGTGGCTGAGTTAGAGCTGAATTTGTAGACAGGAGGGGGATATAGACCTCTCCTTTTTTGTGGGGCAGAGTATCCTGTAATGTTGACAGATGAAGCTATTGATGGTAAAATGGCCTACAAGGAGACAGCATGGACATTAACACTAAAATGTATAATTCGCTCGTGGCTTTATTCCTGGACATCGTTCAGGGTCTGGAAGGGGTTGTGGTACAGGGTTATACGGGGGAAGACCATATCTATTTTGTGGTCGAGAAATTCAACCCAAATGAATTGAAAGCCCAGTATCCGCAGTTCAGTTCTATTGCCAAACTTGGCAGAGCAAAATCCGGCCAATTTGTGGCGGAGATAAAATGGGATGGGGTAGACATGGATTATCATGAGTTTGCTCAGCAAGTAGTCAGGTGCCTAAACTGTGGTTTTGTGGATACCTTGAACTTTCACAGTGGTGTGTCTGCAGATAGAGCGAATGAGGTTTGGGATGCCTTCGTAAAGCATCAGAAGAGTGGATGCGAACGAATTGACCTGCACATGTTGAAATATTTGTAGTAAAAGAGGAGGCAGAATATGCCCCCTCTTTTTTGTGGCCCGCCTGCAAAAGCTTTCCGCATGGCGGGATACGGGCAGGCAAAAAATCCCGCCTAAAGGAGCGGGATTTTGGAGAAGGCAGTCCGAGAGGGTGGTAGTAATATTATTGATGAAAACCGGATCCAAGGACAATTGAAACTAGACAAAGCAACAGGATTCCGACAATCGTGGCTGGCCCGGGAACAATGGTGATGGCGTAGAAAATGAACCCAACCATTACACCGATGATCATGATGGCCAAAAGAGCGGCCACCAACTGGTCCGAAGTTCTCTTAAACCCGTTGCTGATCATGGCTGTAATAAGAACATACAGAGAAGTTAGAATAAACATTGGTCCTCCTGGAGATTTTCAAAGTTTTTGAATCTGGAGTATTTTACACCATTATGGGGCAACTAGGGAAAAGAAATTAGATTTTTGAAACTTGAAGAAAGTCTAATTCGACGGGGGTTTCGCGGCCGAAGATGGAGACAAGGACGATGACCTTGCCTTTGGCCTCGTCGATGGCTGAAATGGTCCCCAGAAGGTCGGTGAAGGGGCCTTCGATGATTCTGACGGCTTCGGAAATGGTGTAGGCGGATTGGAATTTGGGAGCCGCTTGCTCACCAAAAGCAGTGATGGCTTTGACTTCGTTTTCCGGAAGTGGAGTGGGTTGATCGGCGGTGCCGACAAAACCGGTGACTCCCTGAGTGGTGCGGACGGCCAACCAGGCATCGTCGGTAACGATCATGCGAACCAAGATATAGCCGGGAAAGAGTTTTTCTTTGATGGTGATCTTCTTACCTTTGCTGATTTTGATTTTTTCTTGAGTGGGGATAAGAATCTCGTAGATGTTGTTGGTCAGTCCCATGGACTCGACTCTGGTCTTGAGAGTAATGGCGACGCGGTTCTCGTGACCGGACTGTGTGTGCACGACGTACCATTTGGCGGAGTCTGGGACTTCCGGGGTGATAACGATGTGATTCGGGTCGGCCACCTTGAGGGCGGCGTTAGAATCAATGGCTGGTACTTTTTCTTCTTTTAGCTTCATTTTTGTTATTTAGCGGTTTAGTGCTGTCTGAAGGGCAGCGGTAAAAATATAGTCTAGTCCGCCGGAATAGAGAGCGACTATGATGGTAGTGACAATTACCAGTACAGTCATCTTCATGGCCTCTTTGTGTGAAGGCCATTTTACTTGGGCAAGCTCTAGCTTGACCGAGCGTAAAAATTCAAGTGGTCGAGACATCGAGTTATTTTATCACGCTTGTAATATTTTTTGGGGTTGATTTGACATCGAGAGATGTGGGGTATAATTAGGGGGTACTTTGATCGATAATTCAGTGTGAAATTCAGTGTAAAGGAGAAGACTGATGGCTTTCTATGTGACGTCTGCTTTGAAATTGGATGGGGACTTTGGGCAGCTAATCGAAACTTTGGTGCATATGTTGCCAGAAGATCATAACAACGTAACCATTCTGCTGTATGCCGACCATTTTTACAAAGACGATGGAGGAAAGTTCAGAGGCATGCCAATTCGATTCGTTCAGGCCACCACTGAAAATGTGGCCGGTATGGTTAGGTTGGGATTTGGCAAGGGAGTTTTTGAGAGCTTTAAGATCCCGCCTCCCGGAGTGCTGGGAATGGAGTAGTGATTTGCCCCGGCTTGCGCCGGGGCTTTTTGTAATTTGACTTGGTCGTGAAAAAAGTATTAAATGAATGTGGCCCTAGAAGCTGTGCCGGGACTTGGGAGGTTTTTCCTCCACAAGCTCCGCTTATGGGGGACGTAGTTCTTGAGAGATTCGTCTTTTGAGACAGTCTGCCCAATTTTGAATTAAACGGGGAAAGACCCCAACCCTGCCAGCCCTAGAGCCAAGCTATGCTTGGCTGATGTACCGATGATTGCTGTCAGGTGTAGACCATATGTCCGTTCCACGTGACCTTCTCATCAAAACGGACTAAATATCTCTAACGAATGCCTACTTTCGAAGGATGTCAAAGTAGAGCAGGGCAGATTTGAGTAGGGGAAAACTGTGCACAAAGTGCTTTTGAAGGACCTTTCGTCAAAAATGTGGATTTTGGCAGGCTATGTTCTTGGAAAGCATAAAGTGGAACGGATTTGTTTTTTTGGAAGCTGTTGTACGGTTAGTATTATTTTATCTAGCCGGGAAAATGGTTGTGTTTTTGTGGTAAAAAAAGCCCCCAAGGGAGGGGGCAAAAGTGCAACATTACTTGGATGGAGTATCGGTGGAATCCCTTACGAGCTGTGATTCCACAGATTTCAAAATGAGTGTTAATCCCAGGACGAGAATAACTTCAACGATACCAATGCCGATACTTTGAAAAAATGCCCAAGCAAGCACCCAAACTACGTAGAAATGGTTTTTGAATGACTTTCTGAAGCTGGTACCCTTCAGGCGCATATTTATGGTCAGGTAGAAGATGAAGAGAGCGGTTACTATACAAAACCAAAGAAGATCTGAAATACTTGGAAAATGTAATGCCATTTTTCACTCCTTGTGAATAAACGTGCGGGATAACTTACGGCTAATATTGTAGCACAATCAAGTTACTTGATAATCTTTCTGAAGACTCGGGCGAGTTTTTCAGGGTCGTGACGAAGACGATTTAGCCGGGTCGTGATGGAAATAGTATCAGAAGTTACTACTTTGATGTGGTATTGACTAAGCCCCTTGAGCTTTTTCTTGGTCCAGCCGAGAAAATGGGAATGTTCGTGTGCGTAAGAAGCGGCGATCTTGGGGTGCAGGCGATTAAAACGTAACTTGGACTGTTTGGGAGCCAGAAAAATATTAAAGGGTTTTTTGAGGCCGGTGTATCGTTGGAAAACGCGTAGGTATTTCTTGGGGGTAAAGTGGTGGGTTTGGTTGCGGTTGCTGACCAAATTGGTGATGAGAATTTTTTTGGCTCTTGAGGCTTTGAGGGCTTTTTTGACGCCCCTTGGGAGGAAGTTGGAGAGAATCGAACCATAAAGACTTCCGGGGCAGTAGATAATGTATTTGGCGGTCTTGATAGCCCTGATAGCCTCCGGGGAGGCTTGAACTTTGGGGTCGAGCCAGAGTTTAGTGATGGTGTTTTTGGACATGGATTGTTTGTCCAGCTCATGTTCGCCGCGAAAAGTTTGACCGGCTTTAGTCTTGAAGTAGAGATTGCTGGAGTCGGTGGTGATAGGGATGGCAGTACCACCGAATTTGATGCCCAATAGATCTTCCAAATGCTCTTGGACCTTCAGAAAATTGTTTTGATATTTTTCTAACATGGCATAGTAAATTGTGTAGCCAAGATTCCTCTGTCGGCCGTCGATAAAAGAAACCATGTCGGTAAAGGCTCGAATATTTTTTTTGTGGTTGGTGGAGGTGATTAAGGCGATTAGATTGCGGAGAAGATCGGAGATGGCGATAACATGGTCGCGTTCGTCCGAGCGGATAATACCGGTCTTGCCACCGGAGTCCATGCTGGCACAGATACAGGAAAGATCGGTAAAGCCGGCTTGAAGAAGTGCCTGAATAATGACCGGTGCACCGGTGCCGCCACCGATGGTGACTACTTTGATCATGTACAGAGATTGTACACAGAATGTTTTGAATTTGTCATTGTAAGAGATGGAAAAAGATAAAAAAACCGCCTCATGGAGAGGCGGATAAAGTGCGTGAAGCTTGTTAGTGGGGAAAGTATTTGGCGAGGAGATCTTGGGCTTTCTTCCAGGCGTCGGACTGTTTGGCCTTGGCCCAGAGATCACGAACTGAGTTGCTGGCGGAGGGGAAGACGTTGTCGTAATAGAGGTTGTAACCGACGAACACAATGATCAGGAAGATCGCGAAAGAGAAGAGGTTTCCGATCAGATTAAGCATGTTTTTGCCTCCGTGGCATGTAAAAGAATGGTCGTACCACAGTATTATATCCTACTCTCAGCGACTACGTTCACTGATGAGGATTTTATCTACAACAGCCGGAAGATCTTCAATTGAAACTCCGGCACCAACCAACATATCGATTTTATCGGTGGCGGCTCTTCGGCTCCAGCCTCTAACGATAAATTGGTTAATGCACCTGTCGATGGTGTTCCTGTAATCGGTATTCCAGAATTTGGTGGTTCTCCATAGAATAATTTGACCCAGTGTAGCCAGGAGAATTAGAACGAGTGAGCTCATATCTATGGGGGGGCTAAGTAACTCGACTGAAATCCAGATGATGGTGATCAGGCCAATAAGTCCGACAAGCATTCTTTTTCTGTTCATGATGCCTCCTAAAAATTTATAAGTAAAAGTTCTTTTCCGACTAGATAGAAGTATATCACGAAGGGATTCTATGGGTTGTCAAGATAAAAAGCCCCGCCGAGCGGCGGGGTGGATGAAATTCAGGCGGTTATTTCTCTACCGAGTGGGGGGTAAAAAAATTCCAGGTAGCAATTCCGATGTAGATCGCGACGGCGATGGATACTACGATCAAATTAATCGCTCCCACGAGGGTCAAAGCAACGATGATATAGGTAGTGACCCAGACCGTATTTGAGATGTATGCCGCATAAACTAGCCAACGTTTAGGAATTAACATTTTTGTCTCCGAAGCAGGATTGCAATCTAGTCTTCCTCGTCGTCGAAGTAGTCACTTTCTTCGAATAAGAAATGGTTGGAAACAGCATCTGCATCTTCGAAACCATATCCTTGTCTGCGACGGAGGACAGCATTTATGGCCGATTTGGGGTCATTTTCGTCGGAAACAGCCATAGAGCCCACTTTGATAGTAACAGAAGGTCTTGGCTGACCTTTGACCTTGACGACAAATTGAAGGCAGATGGCGTAGGCAAGCTCGGCCCATTTATCAATATCGTCATCTTCTACAACAAGAATGGAGTAGGGCGGTTGATTCTTTTCGAGGTAATCTTGGTTGACCAGAAGAATAGCATCGACATCAACGAAGTTGTAGTTTGGCGGTGGTGGTGCGGCAGGGGGGATGAACCCAAGACCTTTTTTGGATGGATGTTGTTTGGTGGTGTCGATGAGGCCAATTTCCGAAAGATCGACGAAGCCTTTGATAACCATTCCGGTTTGCAGGTCGATGAGGACTGCACCCGCGGTGCGTAAGAGCTGCTGGATTTGGAAGAGCTCAATAGGTGTGTCGATACTGACACAATCTTCAAATGGGGGATCCTTTTGCTTTCGCTTTCGGTTTGGCTTGGGGGTCATGAGGCCCTCCTTTATCAGCGGATTTTAACGTTCGGTACTTGCCGTAAATATAGCATAGTTCAAACATAGCCTCGTTTTACATCCATAAAAAAGGTGGTTTTTTTGACTTTAGCCCATAGTATTGTATAATGTGGGAAGTAGGTCTTTGAATTCATGGATATGCTAAACTATCGCAAATCTTCGTACTATAACAATTTCAAACCTTGGAGGACCAATGAGAGACTACGTAATTTATTTTTCGTTTGAAGGCAAGCACTTTTACGTGCCGCCCCAGGCTTATGATCTCGGAACGATGATCTTGCCTGATGGCAGAGCGATCGTGGCTTCGGGTGGATGGCTGGAATCACTTCCACCTCAACCAAGTGGCCTTGTCGAAGTACCCCATCTCTTCAAAGCATTGCCGGTGGACAAAATAGCCAAACTCATGAATGCCGTGCTGGCGATTCAGTATGATCCCGCCAACCCGACCTACACCACTCAACCGTGGGGTGAAAAAGGTGCAAATGAAATATTGCGTGACGGTGAGAATGTTGGGTTCTACGGTCCAGGCGATGAGGTCTACCCGTGGATGACTCATATCAGAACGACAGATGGCGCGACCTGCCCGGTTCCGTTTGGATTCCCCGATGAGGAGTCTGCTCTCAAAGGAGCCATTGAGGCTCTGAAGAAAGGTTGGACCTTTCAAGAATGGCTCGCCAAGTTTGACAGTGCAATGAGCGCTGAAGAACAAGGCAAAACTTTCTTGGAGTGGCTCGTGACTGCTTAGAACCCCTAATAAGGGTTCTTTTTTTTGTGGTAAAAAGAGTGATTTCGAAGATGGAAACTGATAATATGAAAGCATGCCCGAAAAAACGAAGTTAAGTGTTTATTTTGGTGGTTGGTATCAGCGAACTACTTTGCACCTGACGGAAATAGCGGATTTCTTTACTGAAGGGAAGAGTGACTTGCCTCTATCCAGGGAAAAGCTAAAAAAACTTCATGAGGGTTTGGATTTGGCGAATGTGAGTCGTGAAGCCGGTTATCTGGAGTATGTGAGAGCCGAAACGAAAGAGGGGATTGAGATTCATTATTACGAGGACGGACTATATATCTTGAAGTTATCCTCGAGTGATATTGATGAAGCCAAGGAGAAACTTAATAAATACTATGACGAAAAATTTGCTCCCGCGGTCGCGTATATTTTTTCTTTGGGTGCCCCGACTCCGAAGGAACTCGCGAACATAAAAACTGTTCATCCGATTGCGGTGGGGGTGATAGACAAAGACCCGGAAGATTTTTCTTTGGACGAGAAGTATGGGGAGGTATATGGCAATATAGCTTCACCTGAGCTAACAGTGAAGAAGACACCCGGCTTCATTTTTTTGATTGCCAAGCCTGAGTACAAGGATTTCGTGGAGGGACTAGTAGAAATGCAGATCTTTTTCCGGGAGTTCAAGGATCAACTGCAGAAATACTTGGATATACACCGGAAGCTGTGGGAGGAAATATCCGAAATTAAAGAGAGAAAGCAGATTAGAGGCAAAGAAGTTGAGAAGGTGAGGTTGCAGTTGGACGCTTATCAAAAAACGATCAACCTTATCAGTAGCCGGATAAACCAGATGGGTGCCTACGTGCACACCAGAGCCGATATTGCCAAGGAAATGAAGCTAGCCGAGCACCTTTCGAATATTTTTCAATATAAGTTTGACGTGCTGACCAACACACATGGCTATATTAAGGAAATTTGGACAATGACAGGCAACTATCTTTCTTCAGCAATTGCGGTGATCGCTGAGATCAAGGGGCAGGCGACCAACAAGAGTATTCAGAGTCTCCAGCTGATCACGACTTATGGTGTGGTTGGGGGAATTATCGGCTACCTTTCCCGCGACAGCCTGCCGAAGGTGACTAGCCAGGGAATGATCTACTTTGGGCTTTTGATGCTTGTGACTTTCGTTGTGAACCTCTTGGTCAAGGCAGCGTATTCCGGAATCAGGTACAAACTGAAGTTCGTGGAGAGGGTGAAGAATATATAGGGGAGTTGTTAGTGGGTAGTACGAAGTTTTTTGCCCGAAGTATTGCGCGATTTCAGCGCAGGCTTGACAGTTATCCCATAAGGTAGTATTATTCGCGAGTACGTTTCAAAATTCTAACCCTTATTTTTTGAGGCTATCCGGCCTCAACACCGCCAAGGAGGCGGCGCGCAATGGCATCTCAAGCAGCTTTTAAGTTGTGTGTGGAACGTCTGGAAGGCGCGATGAAGCGCCTGCAAACCCTAGCCCTCATGCCTGAGGGCGAGAAACTGATCGCGGCCTTATCTGAGGCGGATGTGACCCTGAAGAACCCGCAGATCGATGTGTCCGCCACGGATCTGGATCCCATCTTCACGCTGTGCGCGAAGGTAATGAAGGAAGCGAAAGCCTTCAAGGATGCGGCTGAGGCCACCGAGCTTGCCCAGGCCAAGACGGCCCTCGAGGATCGCTATGGGACTGCCGCGGGCCTGATGGCACAGTGGCTTGACCCCGAGGATGACCCCTGCCATTTCTTCCCGAAAATGAAGGCATTGGCAGAGAGCTCCCGCTCGATGACCTGGCGCAAGCTAGATCTGGCCCATGACCTGCTCGATGACGTCTTCGTTGCGGTGAACTTTGCCAAGATGAATGCGGCAGAAAGCAAGGCGACACGCCCATACAGGGGCTGGCAGTTTGACCGAGAGGGTAATCCCGCTCGGTTCGCCGAGGCCTTCCTCAACACGCCTGTTTGTCAAGCCTACGAGGTCTGGCTGAGCGAGCGTCCCTCGGCGACGGACTACAAGGCAGTCAGGGCATGGATCGATCGGGGCCGCCAGCTGTATGATCAGCTGGAGAATCCTTGGAAGAAGTGCGAGTGCGGGAAGAACAAGCTCCTGCCATGGTACGACGAGAAGGCAGGTGTTTGGAAGATCAATGACAAATGTCGGGATTGCCGACAGCCTAATTCTGGTTCAAAAAGTGGGCCGGGTAAGGGTCAAGGAGAACTCCGACAAGCCAACTCCCTCACCGAGGATACGATTGCGGCGCTCCAAGGCGATAAGACTTTCGAAGGAGTGACGGTTCAATTGTCTCGGCGGGCTAGCGTCGTTGGTGGATCGGCCGCTGTAAAGCACGATCAGCCTGACGATCAGGAAGTGGAAACTGTACCCACCAGGAAGACCACTCGGGTGAAACCCACTCGCGACGAACAAGCTGACGAGGCTGAGGTTGGGAAAGTGGTGCCGGTTAGCAAGAAGCGCGGTGGTTCCAGAAAGGCCAAGACGCCCGCGATGCCGAAGACCACCGACAAACCCAGGAATCCCCGCAAAAAAGGCGGGCACCCGATTGAGGTCGTAGACGGCACTCTTTCGTAGCCTTCCTGATCTCCGATCGATGATCCCCATCTAGAAGTAGTTGGGGATTTTTTTGTGCCTAAAGGTAGGTTCTTGACAAGCCTATAGCAGAGTGATATATTACTTGCATCCTCAAAAGTCTGAGGTGCACCAGAAAGCAGAAAACGGCGGTTGGTGAGGCAATTCCTCCCCAATCTGAACCATAAAAGGAGAAACCCTGTATGGACCGCAAGGATATACTGCTTTTCCTGCGGGCGAATCTTCGCCCACCTTGAAGACAAACAGCGGGTAACACCCGCTCGCCGCATGATAGCCACTCCGAAAGGGTGGCTATTCATTTTGGCTTGATGCTTGCGAGGGCCTACAAGGACTATCTTTGAAGGCGGTGAGATAAGCTAAAATATATTTATGGAAAAATTTGCAATGTTGAATCCTGATGATTTTGATGACTTTGAGCCCGGCGGAGCTCGAGGTGGTGGCGGTGGCGGGGGCAGGGGAGGAAAGAAAAAACGTCAGGGAGACAAAACTGTAAGCGAAATCGCCAGGACGGCTGTATTGAATCAACTAGAAAATAAGATTAATACTAGTGAGGGTGGTGAAAAATCACCGATTGCAGAGGTACAGGATGTAATAGATTATGTAAACAAAGCGGATCAGGGATCAACGGAGATGAAACATCTGTTGAGATATATCGAGTGGCTAAAAGCTAACATAAATTCGATTGATGAGCTTATGGTTGACAAGAGTGAGGTGGGTGAGATGGAGAAAATGACAGCCACTTTGGGTGCGGGAGGTGGAGGTAAGGATACAAGCAATAACGCACGTAGAGGGACTCATCTAATAACCGGAATTACTGCGAAATCTCAGGATGACCGACGAGCTGAAGGTAATGTTGATGACGTTTTGGATAAAATTAAAAAAGCTCTACAAGTGCATTTGAGAAATTGGATAACGATCATGGTGGTGACACAAACCCAAAAGGAGAGGGTCAAGAAATCACCCATAGACCTTTCGAAGCTGGAAGAAGAGGTGTTAAAAAAAGCCGTTGGGGACTAGTATTCATCGTGGGTGATGAGTGGATTAATTTTTGTCAGTCATTCCTGCGAAGGCAGGAATCCATTAAATAACTCCATATAATGTAGAAATGAGGAAATTTTTCGTATATATTCTTGCTAGCTACAAATACGGAACCTTGTATGTTGGAGTGACGGGGAACCTGCAGAATAGAATGGAAATTCACCAATCAGGTGTGGTCGAGGGTTTTACAAAGAAATACAAGGTAAATAAGCTGGTGTATTACGAAGAGTTTAATAGTCCAGAGGAGGCTATTCTGAGGGAAAAACAATTGAAGAGATGGAAAAGATTTTGGAAAATAAACTTGATTGAGACGGTAAATCCGGATTGGGAGGAGTTGATAATATGATTCGGAACTTGTTGGATGGATTCCTGGTCAAGCCAGGAATGACATTAAGGGGTTCTGAAAGGTTTTTGCCATAAAAATGCCCTGCTCGTTTGAGCAGGGCATTTGACTATCGGCGTATGTGGAAACGCGGTTATGCTTTGCGGCGGGAGTTCTTCTTTGCCGGGACGAGTTTCTTCAGGTCGTCGAGGGCCTTGTCGTAGCCTTCAATCTCACCCATTTTTGCCGCGATAACTGCGGCAGCGTCCTCACGCTTGGCGGCAATCGCATCCATCTTTGCCTTAAGTTCTTCGGCCAATTGAGGACTTTGGCGGTAGAGCGCGGCCAAAAGTTGTTCCGTCGTGGCTGTTGCAGTTTGCTGGCGGAGTTGCTCATTGTGCGCGAACTGTTCGGCTGCGAGTCTGGCCGTTTCTTCGGCCTGACGGGCGGTTTCGGCTTCGGCCTGACGATAGGCCTTGAGAGCGAAGTCGGCGTCTGCCTGATCGCGTTCCGCGACGTCATCCGCATATTCGAGATGGACGTGCTCATTTCTTTCTGTGTAGTAGCGGTTTTGGCCGCCCCGCAGTGCGTGACCGAGGCCGCGGTGGAGCAGGATGTACTTCGGAAGGAAGGCCTTGGCGGCCTTTGTCTCTTCTTCGGCTGTGAGCAGTTTTGCGATCTGATATGCCATTATTCGTCTCCTCATGTAGGGTGGAATGGATTAGAGAGGGCGCGGGGCGCGATCTCAGGGTGCAACAAAAGTAACAGCTTATAGCATATCATATTTAGGCTCTAATGTCAAATTGTCGATAGAGTACTGTGTACAAAAAAAGTCCCTTTCGGGACTTGTTTTAGCGGAAGTGCTGGGTTTCCGGCGCGTCTTCGCCGCAGGCAATCGTGACGTCGAAATACGAAGGAAGGTTGTGTTGGGTCAAATGCTTTTCGACGGGAATTATGGAATCACCGTCGACGGTTACGGAGAAGTCCCGCGGGAGAGGAGCCTCTTCGTTGGGTCTGTGTCCATTGGTGATATTGAATTTGACGTTGCAGGTGCCTTCGGCATAGAAGGCGAAGTCAAGGGTGTCTTCCTGGAAGAAATAATGTTTGTATTCGACGACCACGTCGCGTCCATGAAATTCCCGAATCATATGGGCCAAGGGGAAGAAATACAAAAGGATGAAGAGCAGAATGAGGGGTGAAATTGAGGTGCTTGAACTTGAACGACTACTACTCATAGTGTGATTCTCCTGTTCGAAAATATGTGTCAGAGGGCGAAATTATTGACCTATATTACCATTTTCATGTATCTTTGTAAAGATAGAACCTATATACTTGACAAGAGAAAGTTATATGAGTAAAATACCCGTTTGTGATACGTGTTCATTTGGTCGGCACGCCGTGCCGACCGAGAGACGTCGTTCCTTTCTTTTTAGCTACCAGAGGAGGATTGAGAGTTGGCGAGAGCCAAAATCAAGGCTGACTTGGTCGAGCTCGCGAGAGCTTTTCTAAGCAGTGATGGCTTCAAACCAGAAGTCATCGTAACGATGCCCGCTGATGTCGTGTATTCTTTCGAGTCCGCGATGGAAGAGGTGCTCGTTTCTACCGAAGGGTTCAACACCTTCAAAGCCCAATGGATCGCCACCTACCGCAAATTCGCGCGGGAGTGGGCGAAAAACGATCTCAATCGCACTTGGGCTTTGGCCCTCAAGAGTGCGAGCGACTTCGTCGAGCGTGAGAATGAGGCTGGAAATGATGGTCAGGATCTCTTTGACCAACGCTACCGTGCCGAATTCGTCGCTCATTATGAGCAGATCAAAGGTATTCGCCGTATCGGTTATGGCTTTGATCTGGCTGCGGCCAAAGAGGTTGAGGGGCTCAACAAGCTCATCACCAAATTGGATTTCGTGAAGCATGCCGTGAAGACGGTGCATCACAAGAAGCCCCACAGCGCGGCCAAGCGCGGTCAGGGCAAGAAGAAGGACTTCGGCTTGCGCCCGCGCGATCGCAAGATGGGCAAGGGCAAAGGCAAGTCCAAGAAGAAATAGACAATATATTTAAAAGGCCCCCTGCGTGCAGGGGGCCTTAAGCGTTTCCGTACATAATAAAACACTCCCGAGGGGGAGTGTTTGGGTTTACTCAAAAGGAGAATCGTCGAAAATGATCTCTATGGTTTCATCTGTTTCCGGATCATCGGAAATGGCGAAGAAGGTGATTGGTTCGGTGAGAGCGGTCCATGATTGGTATTCGATGGAAGTTCGCGCGTGTGGCATTAGTTCGCCTAGTGTGAGCCTGTCCGGGAGCTTTTCGCAGTTAGGTACAAACCTGACCATTGGTTTACATGGCCCCGGGTCATCTGGTGAAAGGCGGATTTCGAATCTGTTGCCGAAAAAGAATTCTGATTGACCGGGCCAAATCGTAAATATCTTTTGATTTGGCCGTCTCTTGTTTTGGACGACCGTTAGATGCATGGGGCACCTCCTCTTAATGTAAATGTGTTTTGAAGCGACGTTTCTGTGTAACGAAGTTTGCCTTTGAACCCATAATGTAGCATATGTGAGTTGGAAATGCAATATCTTGGAGGTTTTATGAAAATTGTTGTTTTAGGTACTACTGTTTTGTAGTTTGATAGATATAACCGAATGTCTATTTACTTAAAATTGATGTGTTGCTGTATAGATTGATATCAAGTGTATGAAAAGCCCCGCCTAGTGGCGGGGTGTGGTTTCAGCGGTAACAAAGCAAAGTATAGTTTCCTTCAATCAAATTGACGCCGTCATTTGTTGAGTAGCCTCGGAAGACATATTCACAGGTCCATCCAATGACGTAGAGTGTGGACTGTCGGTAGGGAATATGGATATTAATGTGGCCGTTTGCCTCTGTGAGCGCGGTTATCGGAGAATCTTTTGGTTCACTCGAGACGACGGAAATGATCATTCCTGAGACGGGTACTTGGCTGGACATCTTTTGGATATCATCAAAACCAGGAGTGTCGCCATTTGGGTAAGTTAATGAAACGTTGCGGTCCGTATTCTCCGCAAAAAAAGCGAGGTCATAACCGGTGATGGTAGGCTTATAGGCGTATCTAACTAAAGCGTATTCACTCGGATTCGAGGGTGAATTGGCACAGTTGTGACTATCCTACAAGCAAGAAGAGCTAGTGCAATAAGTGAGATAAAAAGAACGGTTGATTTTTTCAAAGTGGCCTCCAAGGATGGTGGGTTTCAGTCTTATATTTTACATCTTTGGTGAAAAAAAATCCCCGCCGGATGGCGGGGGGGGTCCATTGTTGGAGTGAAAGTTAGATCACTTGGCCAAAATTATTGTAACAAACCATCATGATACCGGACATCGAAGCTGTTTTGGGCGTCTTCGGATTCTGGACAAGCTGGAGGAATAAAGCGAGATATTTGCGGGCGTCGATGCGTGTGAGTGAATGTTGGGCAATGTGCAAACGGTCGTGGGCGATAGCGTACTGGGCGTTAATCAGCGAATATTTGACGCGTTCCTGAGAGGCATGCGGATCGCCTTCAAAGGCGCCTTCAATGGCACACATCAGGCGACAGATTTCCGGAGTCAGGCTGGTCAAATTAAGGGCTTCGGCTTCGGTGACTCCTTGCGCGATGACGGTTTGATGGGGGCGATCTTTGGTCAGAGCTTCGGCCTCCTCTTGATTAGAATATGACGTCCAAGTACGAACTCCATAAGCCCCACCTGTCGATTCATTGAATTCAAAAACGACGTTATAAGAATTTTCGGACATTGTTCCTCCAGAGAATGTAAGAGTTCGTGCTGGCAGAAATTATAACAGTAAATAAAAAGCCCTCCGATGGGAGGGCTGTTCAGAAGTTTATTTAACGATTTTCCTGATAGTAGTGAGGTACTCGATGCATTTTTCGCGTCCCCAAGCGTGAATCCCGTGAGTGCTTTTGGTGACATCTTCACTTTGAAATAGCTTGGTGAAGTCAATGCGTGAGTTGGTTGATTCGATGTTGATGACTCTTTTTCGCCAGCCGATGGTGAAGGAAATGCCGTCGGCAACAACCTTAAACCAAGGGGCGCAACTATCACAGGGGCAGTATTGGTTTGGAGTGTAAGCCAATTTAACTTTTTTATACCCGGCTTCAGCAAAGATTTTTTCGAAATATTCTTGCTCGCGAGTAAGTTGGTTAATGCGGTGACATCTGTGGTGTCGGTAGGTCCAGATATTGACCATGGCTTCATCGCCAGACTGGATTCGATAATTATCATCTGGTGCAATCCAACCATTTTCATTCTTTTGCATCTGGTACTTTTGTCCAAGTTCATCCTTGCGGATGGAGTGGTCAATATAGCGATCGTTTCTGATGGAGCAGTCGGGTTGAACACGCCAGATGGCTTCCCCATTCTTCAGCCACAATTCCTTTATCATTCCAAGCGTTGCTGCCACACTACAGTACCCATCCAGCTTAACGACTCGGCTTTCATGTTCCACGACTACATCGTGGCAGTTGGAGACCGCCCATGGCTCTTTACATTCAGGACAGACAATATGAGCTGGTGGAATGCCGCTTCCAATGGAAGAAGAGAACCAGATGTCCTGACCTTCGGATCTGAGCTTGATGTATGAATTGAAGTCATCCTGAGTCATGACTGCATGTAGGTGATTAAGCATTTCTGCTGGGATGTTTTCGCCAGTGAATTTCAAGGTGTTACCACAAGTATCGAGGCTGAACCTTCCCAGAATGACCCATTCCTTTAACCTTTCATGTCTTTCATAACCGGCTCTATGCCTGGCTTCCAAAAGTGCATTGAAAGTGGCAAGGGATTTAAGAGATTCATAGATTGCTTCGTACGAATCATACTGATAACTACTATCCATTGAGATACCTCCGTTGAGTTTTCAATTTACATGTAACAACCTATATTTTATACCAATAGGGAAATATCGGGTAGCTTATTACTTAATTAGTTCTTCGTTGGAGTATTTTTTGTGGGTGATGGGGCGCCAGGCGTCATTCTTGGGGTTTAGATTCCAGGGGCAAACGGATCTCATCCAGGAAAATTTTTCGGAGATCTCACCTGTTTCTGGATTGATTCTGGAGTATTGGAAGATTTGACAGTTATTTATTTTATCTTTAGGATCCTTTTTCTTTTTCAAGGCCAAATATTCGTCGGGGAGTAAGCCTTCCATGATAATGCGAATAGGCCACATCATATTGCCGTGGGTGACCACGACCCCTCGTTTGTTGGGTAGTTTTCGATATAAGGTTGCCAAGATGCCGACTCTGGCTCGAATGAGCACCTCAGCCAGAGATTCACCACCGGGAGCTGCAAAGTAGAAAGGATTGACCTCGCGTTTGTCCATGGCATCCGGATACTTGGTGTGTCTTTCTTCGTCGGTCATGACATCTAGGTTACCCCAGTCGTGTTCGCGGATGTAGTCACGGAGGTTCCACTTGGCACCGGGTAGGTTGAGAAAGCCGGCGGTACGTTTGGCACGGCGGTAGGTAGAGGCATAATAGCCATCAAAGACTCCACCATTGATGTTTTCTCTGATCCATTTACCGGCGGCTTTGGCCTGTTCGACACCTTTGGGAGTGAGGTCCCAGGTGGAGCTATGCCTTTTTCTAAATTCGTCGGTAAAGAGGCTGGGGTCTCCGTCTTCGGCGGCTTTAACGGCCACATTTCCCTCGGACTCTCCATGGCGAACAAAGACAAGTTCAAGCGGGCGGTGGTTGGGTTTTAATTGGGGCACTGAGTAATATTGTAAATCAAGTATGGTAGAATTTGGAGTATGAGCAAGTATCGTCTTACTACCATTAAACACCGCTCCTTTTGGGGAATGGATTGATGTGGTGAGAGATATTTAGCAGTTAGAAGTTAAAACTCTCACCTAAAAAGGAGAGTTTTTTGTTTATAAAACATATGACCAACAAATTTGAAGTATATAAAAAACAGCTAGCTGAGTTCGTGAAGTTCCAGAGTGTGTCCACGGACCCTAATTATCTGCCAGAAATCAAAAAAACAGTGAACTGGCTTAAAAAAGTATTGACAAGGGCGGAGTTTAGTGTGGAAATTTGGCAAGGTAAGAGCACCAATCCATTGGTGTTTGCTAGCTATCATGTGTCAGACGACTTTGACACAGTGCTCATCTATGGTCATTACGATGTCCAGCCAGCCACCAAAAAGAATGGTTGGAAAGGTGAACCGTTTGATTTGGGTGAGAGCAAGGGAAAGTTGTTTGGCCGGGGAGTGGTGGATAACAAAGGCCAGATCTTGGCCCACGTTTTTACAGCTAGTGAACTGATCAAAGAGGGGAAGCTGGGTCACAATCTGAAGTTTCTGATTGAGGGCAACGAGGAAACCGGAAACGACGATCTGGCAGACCTGATGAAACAAAATAAGGCTAAGTTAGCCTGCAACGTTTTGGTGGTTTCCGATGGTGAACTGACCAACAACAAACCAACCATTGAGGTGTCGCTTAGAGGAGGTTTCAACTGTACTTTGGTGTATAAAACGGGGAGGAACAATCTGCACTCGGGTATCTTCGGTGGAGGTGTGCCAAACGCCGGAGCTGAGATGATCAAATTCCTGTCAAAAGTTTTCAACGCGGACAACTCCATCAAATACGCGGAGTTTTATAAGAGAGCAGATGTTATTTCTAGGCCACAACTTTTGAATAACAAGAGGTTGGTGCGGGAAGCGAATGACCTGGCCGAGTTGGCTGGTGTCAAAATATTATTGGGCGAAAAGGGAGTCGATTTTTATACCCAAACCGGCTTGAGACCCACGATCCAGATAACGGGCTTGAAGGTTGGCTATGTGGATCAGGGGTATGCCAATATTGTGCCGGCCGACGCCGAGGTAAGGCTGAACTTTAGAATCGTGGCGTCCCAAAAAGCAGAAGCCATCGCCAAAAGCTTTGAAAGGTTTGTGAAGAAGGTGACGCCAAAATTTGTCGATTACGAATTGAGGTTTAGCGGACTGCATGATCCGGTGAAGATTGATATAGAAAATAAATACTTTGACGCAGTTGAAAAGCTTTTGAGAAAAGTATACGGGAGTAAAGTGAACCGGAAGAATGTAGGTGGAGCTGTTCCCTTTGTGGGCGAGGTTAAGAAGACTTTGGGGGTCGATACTCTGATGATTCCTCTTTGTAATGAGGATTGTAATATGCACGGTGCCAACGAAAACTTTGACGTGGATCTGGCCATGAAAGCGTTATCTTTTAGTGAGGCATTTTTGGGACACACCACTGCCGTTCGGTATAGCTCAATTCTATGGAAGAAAAAACCATTAGCAAAGAAAGGAAAAACGTAAACATAGACATCAGTAGTAGATAAACAAAAAAGCCTTTCTTTGCGAAAGGCTTTTTTATTGTCGAAAGGGGGTGAGATATATGCCAAGAGAAATACTAAATTCATACGATACGAGTAAAATTTTGTCTCAGGAAAAGCTGCGCTATATTGATGCGGTGACCGAGATGGGCCACAGTGAAATCGTTTACGAAATAACGTGTAGTGGGGAAAGTTCTTTAAGATGTGATTTTTGTGGGAAGGGGGCGAAGTTTATTCAACACACCAGAGATCACATGGGCCAGAACTTTGTGGCCTTGACGTGTGCTAACTGTGCGCCGTCCGGATACGAGAAGCTGTCACAACAGAGAGGCGGAGGGTGATTGGGATGAAGCCGTCATAAGTTGCTTATTAAAACAAAGTTGTTGCATACTGGATTGGCTAGATTCACGGATGACTTCCTGGCGATATCCAACTCTGAATCGGATGGGGGCTCAAGAAAGCTGCCGGAAAAAGCTTCTGCAGTAAAGTAAAAACACTTTAGGACTTCGTAGCCATCTGGTTTGACTAAAAGTATCTTGCCGTTTCCTTCTCCGCTGCCGGCTCCGTTTTGATCGACTATGAGTGTTTTGTACCCCTCACTGTCTTTCCAGAATCGATAAATACTGTTACTAGCATCCTCAAAGCCGGGCTTATCTGTGATCGAAAATACCACAATTACCTGACCATTGACTTCGCAACGAACTTCGGATCTATCCGAAAGAGTAGTGTTGTTCGGAGGGATATTGGTGTTACTTCTTTGATACACTTGACATTCACGGAAGTTGTCCACTGTTATTTTTCTTGTATCAGATGTTGGAGTTTGGGTGATAGCGGGTGCCTCAGCTTGTTGTTTGCCTCCGAAATAGTAAGCGCCGCTTATAACAATAACAAACAAAACGGCCGCAATAAATATCTTGACAGAGTTGTTTCGTTTCATATTTTGATTATTTATTATCCAAGATTGTAAGTCAATGGAAGTGAGTCTGCTTCGAGGAGCTAGTGCCGAATACTTTCGGCGTCGATTCCTAAATGATGTAGTAAAAATCCCCCTGCGAGAGAGGGATTATGAGTAGTCACGGTCGGGGACATTTTTGGTGACAACCTTAACGGTAACCTTCAGCGCGTATTCTACGCCTTGGATAAAGCCGGCTACTTTGTCTTCGCCTTTGTCATCGTAATAACTGCCGAAGGTGGCGATAACTTTTTTTTTGAGTCCAACAGCTCAATGTCCCAATGGTCGCCGTTGCAACCGGGGTCTTCTACCGAGTAGTGAAAAATCTTGGTAAAGGTAAGCTTTTTCTTTTTTTGGCCATTAGTTTCTCCCACCTAGTCGTCGATGTAGGAAGTGCCTTGAACAAGGACTTGGCTTAAAGCGTCGGCCAGTCTCTGCCGCTGCAGACGTTCCCTTCTTGCCCTGTCCGGGTTATAAAACTCGTCCATGCGCCGAGCAAGCGCTTTTTGCGCTCTCGCGGCAAGAGTGGCGCATTGATCACAGCAGTAATCGCCACCGGTAGTATTGGGTTGACCACAACGTTTACATGTTTTTTCAGCCATGAATTCTCCTTAAGGTGCCTGGGATGATGGGTTATTTTACCATAGCGGTGCCAGGACTCCCCTCGGTCAAGCCTCGGGACCCGTCTCGCCGTGCTCGTTACGAGAACAGCTCCGACTTTCGAGTCCTGACGAGATAACAAACTAGCTGTCTTCCCGCGAGGGGAATACAGCTACTTGCAGGGGTGCCAGGACTCGAACCTGGAAAAAAAGTTTTGGAGACTTCTATGATAACCATTTCATCACACCCCTAGCTTCGCTTAGGCAGGGACCAAAGCAAGGTAATTTTAGCAGAAATATCGGTGGAGGGAGATTGCCACGTCTTGATTACAAGGCTCGCAATGACGGGAGGTGAAGATGGTTTTCGATGCGGCTGACGCGTTTTTCTATACGAGTGTCTTGGTCATCGACATATTTTAGAATTATATTTTGGCCACTTTGGAGCTTGTTGATTTTTTTGTCCATCGATTTGAGCTGGGTTTTGATGGGTTTTAGTTTCCGGTCGAGCTTCTCTTCAAGCTTTTGTTCAAGTTTCTCTTCGAGTTTTTGTTCAAGTTTCTCTTCGAGAACATCTTCGACAACTCCACGGATCTGCATCAAATCATTTTGGGTCATAATTCATAATACAGCAGTTGAGGTAATTGTTATATATTTAAAGCATGGGTGGTACGGGAAAAACATTCGAAAAAGATGGACAGACTTATGAGGTAAGATTTTTTGACTCGAGTTCTTTCTTTGATCTCAGAGATCTGCGGGAGATAGTTCAGAGTCCGGGTGTGCAGTCGTGGATGACCAGTGTGCGGAACATGAGCCATAAACATTATGGCAAGTGGATGAATGAGAAAGGGGAAGAGAATAATTTCTTGCTGGCGATTGCCGGTGCTGACACAGAAAGACCCGAGATTCAGCGGGTACATGGCTTCATTTATGTCTATCCATCGGAGATGGTGCGTGGAGCATTGGAAGTCAGCTATGCCAAAAGACCCGGTGCGCCGAGTGGTCTAATCACACCGGCTTTGCAAGAGACATGTAGGATTGTGCATGAAAAAATGGGTTTGGTGGTGACGATAGTGGCGGAGATTGAAAGAGGGAATGTGGCCTCGATTGTCGCCATCGAAAAAGCCGGATTTGTAAAGACCCGAGACTTTGATAGGTATGGTAATGGCGTTTGGACTTTGGACTGGAGTAAATTAGCTATTGTCCAAGAGGGTAAGAGAGTGCTATCCTGAATGTATGAGCATAAAGGATTTGTTTGGATTAAAAAAGAAGAAAGACGACAGGGAAGTAAAGACCGACCAGCCTGAGACAGAACAGCCGGAAATAAAATCCGTGGCCGGAGAGGCTTCAGTGACGGGAAAAGACATAAAGACGGAGACTGCCGTTCCCGCCGTCCGGGTTCCAAAGATTCGAAAAAATATAAAAGTGAGGATCGATAAGGCGGCTCTGAAGAACTTAAATCTGGTGATTGTAGCTTTTTCTCATGTCGAAAGAGAGTTTTTTCCGACAAAAGATTCATATGAGGCGGAGGTAGAAGTCGAGGAGAGGGCCGCTGAGGTAGTGGAAAGAGTGAAGTCTCTAGGGATTCCTGTCAAAGCCCTGACCGGAGACCAGTATTTCTTGACTAATCTTTTGGTAGACAAACCGGACGTGGTGATNNCTTTCCAACGTTTTGTATACAGGAGCGGGCATGGAGGGTTTGGTAATTGGGAACAATAGGAATCTGACCAAAAGACTTTTGATGGCATATGGTATTCCAACACCGGCATTCCAATTTATTCGTCGCGCAGGAACAGCGGTAAATGAGGATCTAGGATTACCCTTGATTGTGAAACTTAATGAAAGCGGGGGAAGTGTAGGCATTGATAACAAAGCGGTCAAAGAAACCATCAAAGATGCCCAGAGAAAGGTGAACAACATGATCACGACTTACAAATTGCCGGTGATAGTAGAACAGTTTATCGATGGGCCGGAGATTACGGTCGTCGTTTTTGACGATGGGACCAAGAAGAGGGTATACATGGGTCAAAAAGTATTTAGAAAGAAGCCGGACGGCAAACATTTCTTTACCAGCTTTGAGTCTTACGATGATGAGAGGGCATATACCTACAAGCATGTCGAGGAGCCGTTGGCGACAAAAATAACTCAATTGGCCGTAAGAGCTTTTACTGGGCTCCAGCACAAAGACTACGCCAAGTTTGATATCCGGGTAGATGATGACACGAACATTCCTTATTTTACCGACTCAAATCCGAATACCGCCTTTGGTCCGGACATGGGCTTGCCGATGACTGAAGTTTTGGCTATGCACGGGGTGAGCTTTGACGAAGTATTGGCGGCTCTGCTGAGCAAGTATGCTAGGCAACTGGGGTGAGCCTGGGTGGTAAAATGGGTGGATGAAGTCGAATATTACATTATCTCGAGCCAGACAGGAGACGGGGTCTTATTGTGGCCCGGCTGTGATGCAAATGTTGGTATCCAGCCTCGGGTTGAGCATGGATCAGGAGACTCTGATCGATGCCTGTAAGGCCCGCAAAACGGTAATGAGGGAAGGAATTCCATTGAATGATTTGTCTAAAGGGCTACAAGAAATGTATCCAGAATTGGATGTGTGGTGGAAAAGTGAAGCTACGATTGAAGATATCCAGAATCTTCTGGATAATGGCTATTTTGTGGGGGTCGACTGGCAGGGGATATTTTCCGGGGACGAATATGGAGATGATGAAGTGAATAAATGGGGTGATTTTTGGAATAAGATTATTGGTGCTCCAGAAGTCAAAGGTGAACAAGGGCATTACTGTGTAGCGCTGGAAGTGAACAAAAAGAAAGGGTATTTGAGGTTTGCCGACCCATATGGTCATTACGCCGGCAAAGACCGTTTTGTGGCTTTGTGGGAGTTTGAGGAACGGTGGTGGGATGATCGGATAGGTAAGGATGAAAAGGGGAAGAAGACCTATGTTTTGGAGTCTAAGCTAATGTTCCTAGTAACTAAAAAAGGTGATGAGTTTCCGAAGAGTTTGGGGATGATGAGAGTGTAAGTTTTGGAATCACAAAAAATCCCCACCAAAGAGGGTGGGGATGTGATGAGTCTAGTAAATTGCGAGATGAACTCCATCGGATTGAAGCTGACGGACGGCTACCTTCATGAAGGTAGCGTCACCGCCGACAATGAAGATCGAACCCCCATTGCCTTGTCCGTCCAAACCGTAGGCTTGGAAATAGAGGAGGGAACCGGGAAGCTCAGCGAGTTTCTCCAGAAACTCGATTGAGAAGTCCGCCGTGTCGGTGATGACGCGGAGCAGGTTGTTTCCGCAGTCTATTTTGGATTGGTAGGAACTGAGAGTTGCGCCAATCAGATTGGCGACTGTCATACGAACATTGGACAAGGATAAAACGGTTTGATGGTCGGTCATGTTATCTCCTTTTGGAAACGAAACGGCTGAGGATGAGCCAAGCCAGGGTGGTGGTGATGGCTACGGGCAGAATAAACCAGAGCCAGCCGGTGGCTGTGACAATGGGGAACAGGTCGTTGGAATTCATCAGCACGACTTCGATGATTAANNTAGTTGAAGTGACCGCATTTACTGCACTTCAAACCCATTGATTGTCGGGGACCTTTTTTTGCCATGTTGGTTGATTATTTTGTCGTTAACAGAGGATATTTTATCACGAAAGGGAAAAATAGGCACGACTATTTAAACCAGAAATCGTTTAATTAAACCAGGTGTAATATTACGCACAAATTGAGGTTTGACAGAGAGTGTTTTTTCCTATACAGTGGATTGTAGATACTTGTAATTATTGTTACATATTGTAAAAAATGGAAAAAACTTACTCGGTCAAAGAAGCCTCGAAGCTGCTTGGTTATTCGATGAACAGTATTTATTCATTTTTGAAGGATGGTGATATCAAATCTGTTCGTATCGGAAAGGGTAAATTCCGGATCCCGCAGTCGGAAATAGATAGATTTGGGGGAGGGAGTGAGAGGATCGAGAACAAGAAAATGGTGGAGGAGATGGTGGCCGAGGTCAAGGAACAAGTCCAACCAAAAGAAATGGGTCCTTTGGTCCTGCCCACACCGCGTCCCGGAAAAAGTCTGGAAGAAATCAGCGGAGAGCCGTTTATAAACACCTTAAGACTGTGGTTTGAAGAGCGGGTCACCATCCCGAGATTGTTTGATTGGTTTATCGGTTTGAGCTCGATCATCTTGGGAATTTCCATGTTCTTACACACCAAGCAAGTAGACGCCCTGCAAGTAGGCCGGTTTTCGATGTGGTTTACTCCTATCAGGGTGTCTTTGATCCTATCGGGGATCGGTTTGATTGTTTCTGACATGATCCAAGAGGAGTTTATCCGTTACCGGAACCTCAGTAATTACTTCAGAGTAGTCCTGTTTGCTACCTACGCGGGACTGTCCTGGATACTTCTAATGGGAAATGATGCGGATGGACTGGCCATCTACGGCCTTTTTGCGATGGCGATCTTGATCGAAGCGGTCTTTGCCGTCAGATCTTCCACCGCCTACATGCTATATATTCAAGGTCTGCTCATCGCTACAGCCCTTATCTTCTTCTTCTATCCGGCCGACCCCTCGTTGTCCCCGATAGCCGGTGGACTCCTTGCGATGTTGGATGGGTTTAAGTGGGTCTGGTTTTTCGTGGTGGTGTCGCTTGTAATGGTGACTCTTTATGGCTTCTTTTGGGATAAAAAAGTACTCAAGACGTTTTCCGCATTTTGCGGGATACTGCTGATCTTTTTGGCTTTGTACTTTGCCAATAACAATTATTGGGACAGAGCCTTTTTCGTTTTGATTGCCGGAATGATCGGCATGATCATGCCTTTCTGGGAAACATTCAAAAGTAAGTTTAAGACAGACAGACCAATGGTTTTTCGGATGTTTGGAACGGTGCTGATGTTTTTCTCTTTAGTTATCGTTCTTATTTCCATTGTCCAGTCCATTTTGATGAAAGATGCCAATATTAATCTCGCCGAGAAAGCCGATTTTGGCCGGCTGACGGCGGAAAATACAGTCTTGGGTGGCTTCTCCGCTCTGGATGGTATTGCTCAAAATCCGTTATTTCAAAAGGCGTTTAAAGCAGGTGACCGGGAAGGAATGGATAGCTTTACCAAAGCCATATTTAAGAACAATGCCGACCTCGGAATGGTGTTGGTCCTCGATAGTTCCGGGAAAACTATCTCCACTTATCCATTTTCTTCCTTCATTGTTGGCAGGAGTTATGCGGGTGACTCTTTTTTCCGAAACATTATTGGTGAGAACAAGTATTTTTCCCGAACTCTCGAACCTTTGGAAGGAGTGTCGAAATCGGCAGTCATTATAGGAACTCCGATTACGGAAAAAGGCGTCGTGATCGGTGCCATGGTAGCCACTATCAATCTCGACGCACTGGGAGACAGGATGGATGAGATAGCGACTACGTCTCTCGAACAGAGGGTGGTGCTGGTAGACGGTGGTGGCAGGTGGCTCTCTGCCCCCCAAGTGGGTATTACCGGGGAAAAGATTACCGAGTCCGACACGACAAATTTGATGTGGTCCAGGCCAGCAGGGGCGGAAATAGGTTACGACTCGGAAGGCAAGTACACTTTATTCAGATCGAGCAAGGCGAAGGATCTGAGCTGGACGGTGGTTATTTTCGAGCCGGTTTTCTCAATTCTCGATGTCAGCCGGTCAGGGCTGATGATCGTCCTTTTCCTCTTGTCGGTAGCGGTCCTTACCGTGTCATTTTCATTTGTATTTTCTAAAAATAGGATGGAGTAATTAGCTATGAGAATTTAAATGGAATTATATTTACCGGTCACTGGAGATAAATACAACCGCGCTATCAAGGGGATCTTGGTGACTTTTCTGGTTTTTACCGCCGTTTCTTTTATAGTCGTAGTTGGAAGATTTAATCTTGCTATTCCGGTATCAAAACAGCCGGTGGTTCCGACTGAAGTGACGGACGTAACCCCAGCCGTGTTGATGGAAAGTGTTTTTGAACGGCCATTTTTGATGGCTGTGTTGCGGACAGACGGGACATTTTCCTTTGCCGGGTTGGAGAACGCAAATATCGCCAATGAAAAATTTCAAGACGAAGTCGAGCTGACATATCAGAACGGCGACTCAGGGCTGATCGCTGAAGTCAACGGAAACGTGGACATCTTTATCTCCAAAAAGGGCGCAAAAGAGACGGCCAAGTTGGTCGAAAGGGGAGTCACCTCGGTTACTCTTCCGGACAANNGCCGGAGACTTTGAACTGCAAACTTTGACGACCAATATAAAGATTTTGGGTACATTTGATACTCGAGGAAAGTTGTCGAGTGTGAGGGTCGAAAACATCCTTAAGGAGCCTGATGCAATGACTACTTTGATCGGAAAAGAGATTTTGAAACTTTCGATAAGTATGGAGGGAAAGTCCGACAGCCGGGTACTGGCGGCCACTACCGGCACACCGGTACAGGAAGCGGTTGGTATCCCTCTGAGTTTGGGACGAATAGCCTCTTTCTTCCAAGTGAAGCAGGACTTAGAGGACGGGTCTTTTACCATTGTTTCTCAACCAAGTCCTGGATTCCCGGCAACTGGACTAACATCTGTGGCTGGGCCACCAGGACCTCCCGGACCAGCAGGAGGACCAAAGGGGGATAAGGGAGACAAGGGAGATAAGGGGGACCAGGGAATAGCCGGGGCACAGGGTCCTGCGGGAGCGACTGGAACAGACGGTGCAGACGGATCGGGTACAAGTACCGATACTTTAGCAGATGTCACAGCAAGAGGTGCTTCAACAAGTAATTTAATAACTTTAAGCGGAGGATTGACGGTGTCCGGAGGGACAGTTAGTCTGCCGGCCGGATCTATCGGCAATGCTGCTTTGGCAAACTCCTCAGTTACGGTCACACCGACAACAGGAACAGGTATTTCGGTATCTGGATCACCAGTTTCGCTTGGGGGAGTTCTGACAATTGCCGGAATTGACGCATCAACATCTGTTAAAGGAGTTGCTTCATTTAACCCAACCAACTTCAGTGTAGCGAGTGGTGTCGTCAATACAATTCAAGGAATTTCCACGGCCGCCTCACCATCATTTACCGGGTTAACACTTTCGGGTGACCTAGCCGTTAATGGTGGTGATATTACGTCCACGGCTTCTACACTTTCAATTAATACCAACGGCGCATCTTCGGGCTTTATTCAAATAGGTGGTGGAGGAGGTGGATCGTCAACCCCAGATATTTTAGTGGTTGACCAAGATACAACATCGCTTGCGGCTGGAACAGATGGGGCAATACTACTAGACTCGACTGGAAAATTTAATATTTATGAAGGTGGAGCGTGGAAAGTGTTATGTAATAAAACCGATGCTGCTTGTGGTGCCGGTTCTGGGGCCGCTCTTTCTGCTGTAACCGCGGCGACAGGAGGAAACACTATTAGTAATGGTGATCATGCGCAAATCTGGAACTGGTCTCTGACAACTGTGAATAACACAGCCTTTAGTTTTGGTGAAAGCTCTCCATCTACAAACGGAGCCGGTTTACAGTATATTTTAGAAGCTTCTACAGAAGTAGGTTCTACGGCGGCCCCCCTTAGAGTGATAGCTGAAGGCAATACCATAATAAATACAACTAATACTGGTGGTTTGACCTTTGGAAATACAACTCTCAATACACCAATCACTTTGCAATCCGGGACGGGGAATATATTAATTGGTAATGATGCGAATGCCAAAGCAATTACAATCGGTAGCAGCACGGTTGGTACGACATTGGCCTTGACAGGTGGAACTACTTGGTCGGTTTCATCAGCCGGATTGGGAACTTTCGCAAACATTATTGATAACGGACTGACTGCCTCATCGGCGGTTTATACAGACGGATCGAAACAATTGACATCCACTGCTCCAACATCGGGAACAATTGGCTACTGGAGTAGAACGGGAACTACTTTGTCACCAAGTACTGCTGGAGATGCTGTGACTACCTCAGGAAATATTTCTACGTCAGGAATAGGAACAATTACTTCAGCAGGAGCTTTTGTGGGTCCGACTACAACCAATACAATTAATGGTTTGATCATTAACTCCGGAGCCTTAACAGGAGTTGCTTCGATTGATACCATCGGAGTGACCGCTACTGCCTTATCTTTCGCCGGTACCGGAGCAGTGACCTCGACCGGGGCGAACACCATGAGTATTGATGGAGGTGCGTCAGGAGTGTTGAACCTTAACGGAACATCAACGGGAGACATATTAATTGGTGGAGGTTCGGTTTCGACGGGATGCACCATTGTAAATGCTACAGGGGCTCTAAGTTGTGCCGGAGGATTATCCGGATCGAATTTTAATGGATCCAGCTCGGGAACTAACACCGGAGATGTCACTTTGGCAGCAATTGGATCTACCCCTAATGCCAATGGAGCCACACTCACCGGACAGGCCTTAAATCTAGAACCGGCCAGTGCTTCTTTTGGAGGTGTAGTCACCAATGGAACACAAACTTTAGCAGGAGCAAAAACATTCTCGAGTTTACTAACGGGTACTGCGGGTCTGACCATCACAGGAGCCACTGTTTCATTAAACGATTCATCAAACTTTGATGTTTCGATTGCCGGTGGAACTTCTACCGGAACCATCAATATCGGTACCGGAACAGGGGTTCAAGCTCTAAACTTCGGCACCGGTGGAACAGGTGCAAAGACCCTTACGATTGGCTCAACCGCATCGACAGGAACTGTGAATATAAACGCGGGGACAGGTGGAATTAATTTTGATTCTAATACGATGTTTGTAGATGCGACAAATAACAAAGTAGGAATCGGAACAGTAACCCCACTTTTGAAATTATCTGTAGTAGATAACAACGCTGCTACGGCGAGTGCAAGTGTGACAAACCTAAATCAGACAAGCTCTGTTAATAATTCGGTAATGACGTTAAGTACGGGGACGACGACAGGGAACTTAACTAGATTTATGCAGTTTTATAGATCGGCCACGGCATCTACTATTGGTCAGGGTGTGGGTAGAATCGTTCTAAATAATGCCGGAGTACAGTTTACTTCCGGAGGTGCTGACTTAGCTGAATGGACCGAGGTGATTGATAGTCCGGCAGACGGAGACATTATTGCCTCCAAAACCAGTGGAAATCAGAAAGCGGTGACGGGAGACTTAATTTTGGGAGTAGTTTCGGATACGGCGGCTTTTGTGGGTAATGACACGTTTGGGACCGACGGTAATGCCGGAAAAGCGATTGTCGGTATGCTTGGTCGGGTAAATACAAAAGTAGACACGACCAATGGAAATATTGCCGTAGGTGATCCGATTACAGCTAGTTCGGTGGCCGGTGTCGGTATGAAGCAAACCAAACCAGGTCCCACAATTGGAAAAGCTTTGGCAGCAAAGTCTACCTCAGGAGTTGAGAGAATTGCGATTCAAGTAGTACCAGGTTGGTATGATCCAGATGTTCTCCTCGCATATCCTGCTTTTTCAATTGCAGGTTCGGGTGACATTCTTGATCAACAATCTTCGATAGTCACTCGTGTAGGTGGATTCCAAGGATTAATAGCAAGAGATGCAACAGTGTCTTCGACATTTAAATTGGGAAGCGATTTAATCACAGATCTCACAGGTAATGGAATTACAAATAATTCCAATTCTTTACAAATAAATCTCACTTCTTCAGGTACGACCGGTGCGACTTCCAGTAATTCCGGTATGGAATTTGATTCAGGAGCACTAACATTACTTCATGGGTGTGGTGATGGGCAAATATTGAAATGGAATAATACTACCGATGTTTGGTATTGCGCTACTGACAATACCGGTGGCGGTGGAGGAACTCTTCAAACTACATACGATACAGGCAGCACTATTACAACTACGACGGCAAAAAACATAGAATTTGTTTTGGGCGACGTCGCCACTCCAACTTCCTTTACTTTAGAAAACCAAGATACAGCGGGAGTCTCGGCTCAGAGAATATTTAATTCGATTGCCTCTGGAGCACTAACTAATGGACTTCTGGTTGAGCAAACAGGAGCAGGGACGATGACAAATGCGATTCAAATTGCNNGGAAACATAACTACGCCGGGGGATATTACTACTTCTAGTACTGGAGTTATCACATCTGCCGGACTTCTCACAGCAAGTAATGGATTCGCTGTCACAACCGGAAACGTAACACTAAGCAGTGCCAATATACTTGGAGCTTCGCCCTTTGTCTTCGATGGAGGCACCCCTGACGCAAACAAAACGACATTCACCTTTACGGATCCAACCGGAGCCAGGGTAATAACTTTCCCGAATGCTTCAATTACAGTTAATGCTGGGGCTGATATTTCCGGAACAACACTCGCATCTAACGTAGTGAACTCATCGCTGACAAGCGTCGGAACATTAGGGTCACTGACAGTCTCCGGTACAACAAGTATTAACACAGTTGGAATTACATCTACAGGAATTACTTTTGCGGGTGCCGGTACGGTAACTTCCACGGGTGCGAATGCCATGAACATCGATGGTGGATCAACAGGAGCACTTAATTTAAACGGTACGTCGACAGGTGACATCTTGATTGGTGGCGGATCAGGAGCGACCGGGTGTACTATTGCGAATGCTACGGGCAACATTACTTGTACCGGAGCCGTGTCCGCATCAAACGTATCGGGATCAACGTCGGGAACCAACACCGGAAACGTGACTCTCTCAGCGATAGGAGCAACTCCCAATGCCAACGGAGCAACACTAACCGGACAAGCCTTAAATCTAGAACCGGCCAGTGGATCTTTCGGAGGTGTAGTCACTACCGGTACCCAAACATTCGCAGGAGACAAAACCTTCTCCGGCCTCATCAATGGCAACGCCGGACTAACAGTAATCGGGGCAGCCATTTCCTTAAATGATTCTTCGAACTTTAATGTCTCGATTGCCGGCGGAACTTCTACCGGAACAATAAATATCGGTACCGGTACCGGAATTCAAGCTCTTAACTTTGGTACTGGTGGGACAGGTGCAAAGACCCTCACAATTGGCTCAACCGCCTCAACGGGGTCGACGAGCATTCAATCAGGAACAGGTGGAATATTGATGACTGCAGGAGTGAGTGGGTCGAGTAGTCAGGTGAGAATCGGGAACAGTGCTTCTGCAACTCCTGATTTACTTGTTCTTGATAATGGAACAGCTGATCCGACCGGAGTAAATGGGGGTACTTATTACAACACTTCTACAGGGAAATTTAGATGTTTTGAAGCAAGCGCATGGAAGAACTGTGATACGACTGGGGCGAGTGCGACGTCGGATCTTCAACATGCGGCTTCGTATGGGACATCTGAAACGGGGGTAGCTGTTACGACTGATACACAGATAACCTCTGTGTCAATCACTCCGTCTACAGCGAATGGTGACGTAATAATCAGGGGTGAAATAAATATTGTGAGTGGAAACAATACAGATCACTCACTGACAGTTACCCTTGAGAGAGGGGGAACAACTTGTGCAAACTCAACTCTGTTAGAAACAAATACAATCTCAATTGTATCTAGTAACAACACTACAGTGGGAAGTTTTGAGATGGCAAGTGTAGATGTAGATCCAGGCGCATCGGCTCAGACCTATCGCCTTTGTGCAACATCGACCCAATCTGACACACTTGTGCTTCAATCGTTAATTGCGACTGTAGTAGACACCGGTGCCGATTTGGCCGAAATTTATACAACGAACGATGAGACTATTGCAGCAGGGGATGTGGTTTCTCTTGACACTACCCTTTCCACCGGAGTTAAGAAAAGCGGTCGGGCTTATGACTCAAATGTCTTCGGAATTGTAGCCACTAGACCAGGAATTACAATTGGTGGAGTGACTGATGAGGGAGCAAAAGCTATCCCCGTGGCCTTATCTGGAAGAGTGCCTGTTAAGGTGAGTGCAGAAAATGGAGCAATTCAGGCTGGAGACTATCTGACTTCATCATCAATTCTCGGAGTGGCGATGAAAGCAACAAAGGCGGGATCAGTCATTGGTACTGCAATGACGGGATTTGGTGGGCAAGGAATTGGAAAAGTTGTGGTCTTTGTGAAAAACGGAGAGAGTAACGGTGCAAAACTAGCTGATGTGATGAGTGGAATTGATATTTCGAATAAGGGAGATGTACTTGCAAATCTGATTCAACAAAATGAAAATCAAGTTTCAACCGCTTCGGTCAATATTTCCGAAATAATGACTGATAGGGTAGTCGCAGGAGTGGAAATGATTACTCCGAAAGTGATTACTCAGGATATTCTCGCCACCGGAATGTTTGTAATGCAGGATAAAGAGGGGAATGAGAATGTAAAGATCACTTCTGACGGAAACGCGATCTTTATGGGAACGATCAAGGCAGACAAGATCGAGGCGAACGAAATAAAGGGCTTCAAGCTGATGGCAGACAGTATTACGACCTTGTCCGACAAAGTCGCCGGTATCGCCACTTCCTCAGCTACTGCGACACCAAGCGCTGAGAGTAAATCACTTTCAATGTCAGACGTGATAAATAATATCTTTAGAAACATCGCTGAGTTCTTTGGCAAGGTGATCTTCCATAACGACGTTGCGTTCCTGGGCCGACCGACCTTCAATAAAGACACGGCCGGGTTTGCCATCATCAAAGGGGACAGTAATGAAGTCGAAGTGAAGTTTGAAAAAGAATATGCGACTGAGCCGGTGGTGAATGTCAGTCTGCAAATTGCTGGAGCGGTAGACTTGAATGGGTTGCCAACCTACGCAGTTGTCGATGTAAATACCAAAGGCTTTAAGATTCGACAGAGTCGAGTAGCGGGAATGGATCTGAGGTTCTCCTGGGTCGCCATAGCGGTCAGTGATGCCAAATCTGCGGAGTCTGTGGGAAGCAGTGTCACTGTGGCACCTCAGCCAACACCTTCGATTTCCGCGGTAGCAGCTCCTACAGTCTCTCCTTCACCAACACCAGAAACAACTATAACGCCAACGCCTCAGCCGGAGGCCGGGACGCCAACCCCGACAATAATAGAGCCTTCACCTTCACCTTCGCCGGAAGCGGATCTGCCCGTAGAGGATGTGGTGACACCATCAATTGAGGCAAGTGGTAGTGGAATTCCAGATCACGAACCAATGTAGTGCCCCAGGACGGCTTCAGGGAAAACAAATGAGTTCCTACAGGCAAAGGAATCGATTTGATGAAGTATCTGCAATTAGGCAGAAAATGAGAAATGATAGTAAAAGAAGGACGTTTCGATCCTATAAACCAACCCTATGGCGTAGTTGACTTTGTAGTGGATTGGGGAGGGTGAGAGGGCATGATTCCTTTTTGGTTTTTCCTTATTTGCTTTTAGCACAGAAAAATTGTTCGATTGAAATCGTTGTTTTCATGGCTAAAGGGAGCCTTCAAAGAATTTGTGTGTAAATTAAACTTAGATATTTATTATTTCGAAATTTGTGCAAAATAAGTTAGGCCTTCTGTTCTGGGTGGCGCTATTGTTGTCGGAATTATGTATCTTATATGTAGCCTTGACTGCGCATACGGGTCATATTATTACACTGTCAGAAAATATTTTAAAACGGGAGTTGAGGGCTTATTTTCACGAATTTTGTATGGCTGGTNNGGTCTAACTTCACATATAATATTTAATCTCGCCTATTACCAATGTTTACCATTTATTACTATCTTACAAGCTATCCTCATAGGTTTTACGGTTAGTGGTCTGAATAAGTCTTGTTTAGAGAATATTGTAACCTTATAGATATATTTGTATGCGTGATTTGTTTTAGTATCGACGTTTACCAATCTTTACCAAGTCGAATGCTTTCTATGGGCGTACATTATTTTTGTTGAACTTAAATGAGGCATATCTTGATTACCCCTCGGGGGTTTGTAATTTTCCCGGAGAAGCACTCAGAGCATATCCCCCCTGTGGTATAAACACTGTTTTGTGTATGTAAACCTATAGCAGTCTCGGGAGATGGGTATTCCACACACATACTCTTTAGTGCGAACGTTTTAGACCTATTCTGTGAGGTTTTAACCGTGAAAACGCTTGTAGAAGAGAGTGTAATTTGGTGAATGAAAAAAGTAAATTAGTTCTTTTCGATGTAGAAGTCGTTTATCCACCAGCCACTGTTTTGGGATGAATCCTCCTGGCTCATTATCATTACCCATTGGTCAACCTTTTTAAATACGGAGACGCTCTTTGACTCGTTGAGAGATCTTATTTGGGGAGAAGTGATGGATGGTGAATTTCGAACAGGTATGGTGCCCACTTTGGGAGGTATTAAATTTACCTGATAGGGGAATTCCTTTACAGAGGCCTCTGTAGAAGAGCCAAGAACTTTAGTACTTGTGTTGATGGGGGATGGTCCTTTGGGCGGGATGGAGGTCGATTTGATTGCCAGAGAAGCGCCTACCGAGCCAATTCCACCGGAGATTAAGGTGATAATCATTATTTTGGTAATTTGGTTTAATTTGGGTCTGGATTTTTCTTGAAAGTGGTATTGGATATTGGTTTGGGGTGCGGGTGTAATCTTGAGAGGAGCTTTTCGAACAACAAAGTCGGATTTTATGGCCTTGAGGTAAATCGTCATAAATACGAGGCTGGCAAAAATGAGAATAATGAATCCCCGTAAAGATACCGCTTGAGTTTTGGTAAACATGCCTAATACACTACCGGTGTTGTGTGATTCAAGAGCCAAAGATTTTAACGAACTAACTTTTTGTTCAATTTCATTTAAGGCCAAAGAGGTTTCTCTAAAGGAGACTATTCGAGATTCTGGGGTAATCGATTGCTGGTGTTTTTGAAGAATCTTATTTAGCGTGGACAAAATATCGTTTTTGAGAGCGTCTCCTTTGGTATAGNNTCACCAGGATTGAAGGTCCAGATATCCTCCACTTCTACCGAAAAAACACGTGTTTCCAAGGGAGACAGCAGGATCTCGCCCGAAGCCACTTGGGCGTTTTCGTTTGCGTCTGTGCCGATGGCGAGCTCAGGAGAATGGCTGAGGATTTGCTCTTGTTTTAGCTCTGTCGGGAGAAGATATTTGATATTTGCTGTTTGAATTTGGGTACGGCTGGGATTGGAAGCCATGATTTTAAAGATAACGTTGCCTTCCTCAATCCAGATATTATTGATGATTTGGCCTGTTCCACCCGCAAGACGAATCTTGTTGCTGTTTACTAAGGCCAAGAGACCCAGGACTTTGTTGGTGGCCGAGTGAGAGTAGACAGTAGCGGAAAGAAACAAATTTGCGTTTGGAAGCAGATTGGTTCCTAGTATTTCACCTTTCAGTCGGTCTATTGCGATAGTCAGATCTTTGGTAGGGTCATCGTTGATTTCGGTTAAAAGGCGAGTTGCCTCCAAAGATTGTTTGTCGAATGTAGCGATTTGGTCGAAGGTTTTTCTGATAAAGCCAAAGAGGCTTAAGTCCGTGGCTTGGGCAAGGGAAGTTCCTATGATCTGGTCTAGTTTGTTTATGTGAGTGAAGGTTGGATCGAGAGCCGAAGAGTCACTTGTTTTTCCGGAAGTGATGACGTCGTTCAAAAGATTCTCTATTTGGCTTTGGATGACCTGTGTTTCGTCCACTAGGTTTACCATGATGGAATGATCCCAGGAAGCTTTTAGCCACTCGGCGGTGGCGAGAATGCCCAGATCTTTTTGAGTCGTATTTTGAGTAAAAATTGAAGAAAGGGTGGTGAGCTCGGACCTGACTTCGCTCTCGGTCAAGTTATTCCATTTTTGAGACAACAAGAGATAGCGACTTTTGAGATTTTGAATTCCGCTGTAGATGTTGGCTGCGGCGGTCTTGGTTTGTTCGAGTTTTTCGGTGAGTTTAAGCGCTTTTGGATCCAGGTTTAAGTCTTTGACTACAGGCTTTGGACTTAATTTCTCGAGGAATTGCTTATTTTGGGCGAGGATAACATTTATTTCTTCGATATTGGAAAGATCGATGGGTCTTTGGCCGGAATTAGAATTTAGTGTCAGGACTTTATTGTCCTTGGGCCAGATATTAGAAACTGAGTTTCCAAAATCGAAGATTGATTGGGTATTGTATTTCCAAACTCCATTTAAAATATTTGCAATAGATATTCCGGGTTCGACAGCAAAAGATGGTCTGACTACCCAGAAAAATATGCCAAAAAATACGAAAATTTTTACGATTAGACGCAGCATTTCTTGATTTAAGAATACAATTTTCTGCCTAAGAATGCTAGTGATACTTGGTTACATTTCGATGTAGAGGTTTCCTGTTAGGCGCTTGGCTCTTTTTCCTGTGTTTACTATAAATACGGTGTCGTCTACTGCAGGACTGGGAGACGGACTCACGCTCGTTGAGGGTGGTGATGATTCGTTTGCTGGTGTTTGTGTAGCTTGGGTGCCGCCAAAAGAGATGGTAGCAAATTGAGATGGTGATTGGTTTGGGGAGGACATGGTAAGTAGTTCAGAACTTTATTTTATGTTCTTAATTTTAAGTATATAACTCGAAGTCGCTAAACCGCTGTTGTGTTTTGAGAGGTCGAGTGTTTGGGCTTAAGTTGGAGATAATTTCTACCATTGATGCGACGAGCTATTTTGCTTCTGTTGATTAGAATAATCATATCCGGAAGCGAAGGGCTTGGAGAAGGGCTGGCTGACGGGCTGATGCTCGCGGATTCTGAAGGTGATCTTGATGGTGATGCGGATGATGTAGAGACGGGAACAACTGCGGCGGTTTCTGATGGGGAGGGGCTTGAGGATGGCGTGGAACTTGGTGAGGCTGAGGGGGACTGACTGGGAGACTGTACGGGAGAGGTGCTGGCGGAGGGACTTAAACTTGGCGACTCAGAAGGGGATTCGCTGGAAGATTGTACCGGAGAGGTGCTTGCGGAGGGACTTAAACTTGGCGACTCAGAAGGGCTGACACTCGGTGACGCCGAAGGAGACACACTTGGACTCGCGCTGAGGGAAGCTGAGGGGGAAACACTAGGCGACTCAGAGGAGGATTCGCTGGGAGATTGACTTGGTGATTCGGACGGGCTGACACTTGGTGAGGTTGAGGGGGATTCGCTGGAAGATTGTACCGGAGAGGTGCTTGCGGACGGGCTGAGGCTGGGTGATTCGGATGGACTGATACTCGGTGATACCGAAGGAGATTCGCTTGGACTCGTGCTGGGGGAAGCTGAGGGGGAAACACTAGGCGACTCAGAGGGGGATTCGCTGGGAGATTGACTAGGTGACTCGGACGGGCTGACACTAGAAGATGGACTGAAACTAGAAGAGGGGCTAGCCGAACCTGAAGGGCTGAGGCTGGGTGATTCAGAGGGGGACACACTTGCGCTCTGACTACTGCTAGTACTTGGTGAGTTACTGGGAGAGGCGCTTGGGCTAAGACTTGTAGAGGGCGAAAATGAAGCAGAAGGACTTAAAGAGGGTGATGCGCTGGCGGAGGCTGAGGGTGATTTACTGGAAGATCCAGAAGGACTAACACTGGCGGATGGAGAAAAGGAAGCCGAAGGGCTGATTGATGGAGAGATACTACTGGATGGGGAACTACTTGGACTTTCTGATGATGAGGGTGAAAGGGAAGGTGAAATGCTAGGGCTTTCACTTGCAGAAGGACTTAAAGATGGGGATTTACTACTAGATGGGGAACTACTTGGACTTTCTGATGATGAGGGTGAGAGTGATGGAGAATTACTTGGACTTTCTGATGATGAGGGTGAAAGGGAGGGTGAAATACTAGGGCTTTCACTTGCAGAAGGACTTAAAGATGGGGATTTACTACTAGATGGGGAAATACTGGCGCTTTCACTGGAACTAACTGAAGTCGATGGCGAAAGACTAGGTGAGACTGATGGAGAAATAGAGGAGGAACCGAGTGGTGGTGTGGAAGGTGAAGTGCTGGCTGAGGGAGAGAAAGACGGAGAAATACTTGCCGATGGTGAAAGACTCGGTGACTCACTCGGACTTAAACTCGGAGAAATACTCGCCGAGGGTGAAAGACTTGGAGAAACGGATGGACTAGCGGAAGGAGAAATACTCGCTGATGGCGAGAGTGATGGTGATTCACTCGGACTTAAACTCGGTGAAATACTTGCCGATGGAGAAAGACTTGGAGATTCCGAGGGAGACAAAGATGGAGAAACAGAAGCGCTTGGTGAAAGGGAAGGTGATACAGATGGACTTATCGATGGAGAAACGGAAGGACTCAAACTTGGACTAACACTTGCAGATGGTGAGAGACTTGGGGATTCCGAGGGACTAAGTGATGGTGATATTGATGCTGAAGGAGAAAGAGAGGGAGACTCAGATGGACTGAGAGAGGGTGAAATACTAGCACTCGGTGACAGTGATGGCGATACAGAAGGAGATATTGATGGTGATATTGACGCCGATGGTGAGAGTGATGGAGATTCACTTGGACTAATGGAAGGACTTATTGATGCCGAAGGACTTAACGATGGTGACTCACTTGGACTAATGGATGGACTTACCGATGCGCTTGGCGAGAGACTTGGGGATTCCGAGGGACTAAGTGATGGTGATATTGATGCTGAAGGCGAGAGTGAGGGTGATTCACTCGGACTCAGAGAAGGACTTATCGATGCCGAAGGACTCAGACTTGGAGAAACGGATGGACTAACGGAAGGCGAAATACTCGCACTTGGACTTAACGATGGTGATACAGAAGGACTAAGTGATGGCGATACAGAAGCACTCGGTGAAAGACTCGGTGATTCCGAGGGAGACAGAGAGGGCGATATTGACGCAGATGGACTTAACGATGGAGAAACGGAAGGAGATATACTCGGACTTATTGATGCAGAAGGCGAAAGAGATGGTGACTCACTTGGTGATACGGAGGGAGAAATACTTGCCGAAGGGCTTAAAGATGGTGAGACAGAAGGAGAAATGCTGGGCGATATTGATGCAGATGGAGAAAGGCTTGGAGATTCCGAGGGAGACAGAGATGGCGATATTGACGCAGATGGACTTATCGATGGAGAAACGGAAGGAGATATCGATGGACTAACAGACGCTGAGGGACTTATCGATGGAGAGACACTCGGTGATACTGAGGGAGAAATACTTGCCGAGGGTGAAAGTGATGGAGATTCACTAGGACTTAAACTCGGACTAACGCTGGGAGATACAGATGGACTTATCGATGGAGAAACGGAAGGAGATATACTCGGACTTATTGATGCAGAAGGCGAAAGAGATGGTGACTCACTCGGACTAATGGAAGGACTGATCGATGCCGAAGGACTTAACGATGGTGACTCACTTGGACTCAGAGAAGGACTTACTGATGCAGACGGAGAAAGGCTTGGAGAAACGGAAGGACTCAAACTTGGACTAACACTCGCTGATGGTGAGAGAGAAGGTGATTCACTCGGACTTAAACTTGGAGAAATACTTGCAGATGGTGAGAGAGAAGGTGATACAGAAGGACTTATACTCGGACTAACACTTGCAGAAGGCGAGAGAGAAGGTGACTCACTTGGACTCAAACTTGGAGAAATACTCGCACTCGGTGAAAGGCTTGGGGATTCACTCGGACTCAAACTTGGAGATACCGATGCACTTGGCGAGAGAGAAGGTGATACAGAAGGACTAATGCTTGGCGAAACAGATGCAGAAGGCGAGAGAGATGGAGACTCAGATGGACTGAGAGAGGGTGAAAGCGAAGGCGACTCCGAAGGACTTAATGATGGTGAGACAGAAGGAGATATCGATGGTGATATTGACGCCGAAGGAGAAAGACTTGGAGATACACTCGGACTTATACTCGGACTAATACTTGCAGATGGTGAGAGTGATGGTGATACAGAAGGAGATATCGATGGTGATATTGACGCCGAAGGACTCAGACTTGGAGAAACGGATGGACTAACAGAAGGTGAAATACTCGCACTCGGACTTAATGATGGTGAGACACTGGGACTAATACTCGGCGATACTGATGCAGACGGTGAAAGACTTGGAGAAACGGAAGGACTCAAACTTGGACTAACACTCGCCGATGGTGAGAGAGAAGGTGATTCACTCGGACTTAAACTCGGACTAACACTCGCACTTGGACTTAACGATGGTGACTCACTTGGACTCAGAGAAGGACTTATCGATGCCGAAGGACTTAATGATGGTGAGACACTGGGACTAATACTCGGCGATACTGATGCAGATGGACTCAAACTCGGTGATTCCGAGGGAGACAGAGATGGCGATATTGACGCAGATGGACTTAACGATGGAGAAACGGAAGGAGATATACTCGGACTGATTGACGCCGAAGGTGAAAGGCTTGGAGAAACAGAAGGAGATATCGATGGTGATATTGACGCCGAAGGCGAGAGTGATGGTGATTCACTCGGACTTAAGCTCGGACTAATACTCGCAGATGGCGAGAGACTTGGGGATTCCGAGGGACTAAGTGATGGTGATATTGACGCAGATGGACTTAACGATGGAGAAACGGAAGGAGATATGCTCGGACTTACCGATGCCGAAGGACTTAATGATGGTGAGACACTGGGACTAATACTCGGCGATATTGACGCAGATGGACTTAACGATGGAGAAACGGAAGGAGATATACTCGGACTGATTGACGCCGAAGGTGAAAGAGACGGTGAAACACTCGGTGATATGGAGGGAGAAATACTTGCCGATGGTGAAAGTGATGGAGATACACTTGGTGATACGGAGGGTGAAACACTTGCAGATGGCGAAAGACTTGGGGATACAGACGGACTGAGTGAGGGAGAAATACTTGCAGAAGGCGAGAGTGAGGGTGATTCACTCGGACTTAAACTCGGTGAAATACTTGCACTCGGTGAAAGTGAAGGTGAAACAGACGGTGAAATGCTGGGTGATACCGATGCTGATGGCGAAAGACTTGGGGATACAGACGGACTGAGTGAGGGAGAAATACTTGCAGACGGCGAAAGAGATGGAGATTCACTCGGACTTAAACTCGGACTAACACTCGCACTTGGACTTAACGATGGTGACTCACTCGGACTCAGAGAAGGACTTATCGATGCCGAAGGACTCAGACTTGGAGAAACGGATGGACTAACGGAAGGTGAGACAGATGCCGAAGGGCTTAATGATGGAGATTCACTCGGACTTAAACTTGGAGATACCGATGCACTTGGTGAAAGACTTGGTGATACGGATGGACTAACGGAAGGCGAAATACTCGCCGATGGTGAGAGAGAAGGCGATACAGAAGGACTTAAACTCGGAGAGATACTTGGGGATACAGACGGACTTCTCGATGGAGAAACAGAAGGAGATATCGATGGTGAAACAGATGCCGAAGGACTCAGACTTGGAGAAACGGATGGACTAACGGAAGGTGAGACAGATGCCGAAGGGCTTAATGATGGAGATTCACTCGGACTTAAACTTGGAGAAATACTTGCAGAAGGCGAGAGAGAAGGTGATACGGATGGACTAACGGAGGGACTGATTGATGCCGATGGTGAAAGACTTGGTGAAACAGAAGGAGATATTGATGGTGATATTGATGCAGATGGACTCAGACTTGGAGAAACGGATGGACTAACAGAAGGTGAAATACTCGCACTCGGACTTAATGACGGAGATACGCTCGGACTCAGAGAAGGGCTTATCGATGCCGAAGGACTTAATGATGGTGAGACACTGGGACTAATACTTGGTGATACTGATGCCGATGGTGAAAGTGAAGGAGATTCACTCGGACTCAGAGAAGGGCTTATCGATGCCGAAGGACTCAGACTTGGAGAAACGGATGGACTAACGGAAGGTGAAATACTCGCCGATGGTGAGAGAGAAGGCGATACAGAAGGACTTAAACTCGGAGAAATACTTGCCGAAGGCGAGAGTGATGGTGATTCACTCGGACTTAAGCTCGGACTAATACTCGCAGATGGCGAGAGAGATGGAGACTCAGATGGACTGAGAGACGGTGATATTGATGCACTTGGAGAAAGTGAGGGAGAAACGGAAGGACTAACGGAAGGTGAAATACTCGCTGATGGCGAGAGTGAGGGTGATTCACTCGGACTCAAACTTGGAGATACCGATGCACTTGGCGAGAGAGAAGGCGATACAGAAGGACTTAAACTCGGACTAACACTTGCAGAAGGCGAGAGTGATGGTGATTCACTCGGACTCAGAGAAGGGCTTACCGATGCCGAAGGACTTAATGATGGTGAGACGCTGGGACTAATACTTGGTGAAACAGATGCCGATGGTGAAAGACTTGGAGATTCCGAGGGAGACAAAGAGGGTGATATTGATGCCGATGGCGAGAGTGATGGAGATTCACTTGGACTTAAACTCGGACTAACACTTGCAGAAGGCGAGAGTGAGGGTGATACAGAGGGACTCCGTGATGGCGAAACAGATGCTGATGGAGACAGTGAAGGTGACTCACTTGGACTCAAACTCGGACTAACACTTGCAGAAGGCGAGAGTGAGGGTGATTCACTCGGACTCAAACTTGGAGATACCGATGCACTTGGAGAAAGTGAGGGAGAAACGGAAGGACTAACGGAAGGTGAGACAGATGCCGAAGGGCTTAATGATGGAGATTCACTCGGACTTAAACTTGGAGAAATACTTGCAGATGGTGAGAGAGAAGGTGATACAGAAGGAGATATCGATGGTGAAACAGATGCCGATGGTGAAAGACTCGGAGATTCACTTGGACTCAGAGAAGGGCTTATCGATGCCGATGGTGAGAGTGATGGTGATACAGAAGGAGATATCGATGGTGATATTGACGCCGAAGGTGAGAGTGATGGTGATTCACTCGGACTTAAACTCGGACTAACACTCGCACTTGGACTTAATGATGGAGATTCCGAGGGAGAAATACTTGGTGAAACAGATGCTGATGGAGACAGTGAAGGTGACTCACTTGGACTCAGAGAAGGGCTTACCGATGCCGAAGGACTTAATGATGGTGAGACGCTGGGACTAATACTTGGTGAAACAGATGCCGATGGTGAAAGACTTGGAGATTCCGAGGGAGACAAAGAGGGTGATATTGATGCACTTGGTGAAAGACTCGGAGAAACAGATGGACTGAGAGAGGGTGAAATACTAGCACTCGGTGACAGTGATGGAGAAACAGAAGGAGATATCGATGGTGATATTGACGCCGATGGTGAGAGAGAAGGCGATACAGAAGGACTTAAACTCGGAGAAATACTTGCCGATGGTGAAAGACTCGGTGATTCTGAGGGACTAAGTGATGGAGAAATACTCGCCGATGGCGAGAGAGAAGGCGATACAGAAGGAGATATT
Source organism: Candidatus Collierbacteria bacterium (assembly GCA_003531665.1). Taxonomy (GTDB): domain Bacteria; phylum Patescibacteriota; class Microgenomatia; order UBA1400; family MFAQ01; genus UBA10133. Next base: position 50,247 of record DQFC01000036.1, on the reverse strand, counting down.
GATGGTGAAACAGATGCCGATGGTGAAAGACTTGGAGATTTCGAGGGAGACAAAGAGGGTGATATTGACGCCGAAGGCGAGAGTGAGGGTGATACAGATGGACTCCGTGATGGCGAAACAGATGCACTTGGAGAAAGGGATGGAGAAACGGATGGACTCCGTGATGGTGAAACAGATGCCGAAGGCGAGAGTGAGGGTGATACAGAGGGACTCCGTGATGGCGAAACAGATGCAGATGGAGAATGACTTGGAGAAACGGAAGGACTTCTCGATGGTGATACCGATGCAGATGGAGACAGCGAGGGTGATTCCGAAGGGCTCCGTGATGGTGAAACAGAGGGGCTACGTGAAGGGGACTTTGATGATGAAGGAGAAAGTGAGGGACTGTTTTCTGCATATGTAAGTACCACTTGCCCTCTTGCACCCGCACCACCAGTATAAGCACTACCTAGGAGTTTTTTTCCTCCACTTCCACCACCACCACAAACACTTCCTGCAAGTCCAGACCCTTCAGCGGTAAGAACTAATCCGTCTGCACCATCTCCTCCCCCCGTAGCCGTTCCCGTCCCTCCCGTTGTTGTTGTACCTGTACCACCTAGACCTCCTGATCCTGCACCTCCGCCTCCTGCACCTGAATAGTTAGCCGAAACACCGGCCACACCATGACCTCCTCGGTAAACGGTATTTCCAATTGAGGATGCAGAAGAAGCTGTACCGCGAGCTCCGTTGGGGCCCACACTGCCTCCAGCACCTCCTTGAGCATAAACTGTAGCGGCCGAAGCGAACCACGACGGGTTTCCTGTGCCGCCGTTTCCTGTCGTAGTTCCAGCCGAACCACCGGTCCCAACGGTTACAGTATAGGTATTGCCTGGCGTAACTGTAACAGATGTATCTAGAGCATAGGCACCACCAGCACCTCCTCCACCACCACCACCATTGGTACCACTCGAGCCTCCTCCTCCACCACCACCACCCCAACATTCAACTCGGACGGAAGTCGTTCCAGCCGGCGCTGTCCAGGTGGTAGATGATGTATATGTAGTTGTGGACATGAAGGCGTTATTTTTTTACGATACGACAAACGTTCGCTTTGAATATTTCAATTTTACTAGGGAAGGACCCATTAAACTAGGATGTCAGCAATGAAATAAACGGAATAAATCCTTATCTATTTTAGTAGTCTTCGGACATTGTCCCAGCCGGGGATGGTATCAATGTTTGCTTCTTTCCATATTGTAGGTTTTCTTCTGAATTTATCTTGAGTCCACCTCTTGGAGGTTACATTTTTTCCATGGCTGATATCGATACTTGGGGAGGAAGCCTGATACACTTCGAATTTATATTGATTTTTCCATTGGATGCGTCCATGAGTCATCGGTTCGAAACCGATGCGGTATGAGAATCCTTCTTTTTCGACCATGGCGATACGTTCCTTGTAATGTTTGATGGCGATATCTCGATAAACACAGAGTCCCGACAGAGGGCTGACATTATAGTGAATGGCAAATCCATCCGAGGCTCTCAAAAACCAATAATTTCCGTCATAATACCAGACATTTCTATCGCTTGGTCTAAAGTCAAAGTGGGTGGGGTGATACAAAACGTCATGTTCACAAAAGAATACGATATCCGTGTCGAGTGCTTCAAGACCGGCTAGAATTTGTTTGAACATGGTGAGATAGCCGCGTTCCAACGGAAGTACAATGTTCTCCCCAAAGTCGATTGGTTTTAGGGAAACGCTAACTATTTTCTTTCCGGCTACCGCTTTTTTAAGTTGTTTTTGGCAAACTCTCAAAATTTTTTCGTCCGGCAAATTATCGGTGTAATAGATACAGCCGATGGTGGGAGAGGAGATGGGGATGATAAGGGGAATTGGTATCTGATTGGGGCTTTGAGTGGGTGCCACTTGAGAACTTTGAGGGGCGGGGATAGAAGTCGTTAGTGGGATGACAGTGGAAGTAGATGGAGCCGGGGTGAGTGTTTCTTTGAGTTTGGCCAAGTCTTCTTCTTTCCAGCCGGGAACCGGCATAAACTTTTCGACTAACCAAGAGAGGGGTTTGACTTGTTTTTCCCAGGTGCCTTTGAAAAAAAGTTCTTTGGCGGTTTTTTTTGCATGGCCGACAGCACTACCGGTAAGTTCATAAGGAAATCCGAAGTCCCCCCCCTGAGTGCGGAACATGTGAGCGTACCAGGTATTGTGGTTGACGATTACTCGGCCTCCGGAGAGCCAAGTTTTTACTGCCACTTCGATTCCTTGTGATCCCCAACTGCCAAAATTTTCATCACAAATATTCAATTCCCAGTATTTGTCTTTCGTGAGCATGAAGCAGGAACCTTGGAGTGACATGGTTTCGGTAAGGTCTCCTTGTCCTTCCGGCCTTTTTTTGAATTCGTTAAAATATTGGAAATGTGGTTCCGGGTCAAAGCAGTAAGAAGTGCTTTGGGGATTGTTTTTTGCAATCCAAACAATGTCTCTGACGGTTTCTTTTCCGCATTCTGTACAAACTCCGCTAGGTCCCTGATAGCGTATGTGGCTGTCTGGACAGACCCAATTAAAAGCATGAAGATTTCTCATGACGGGGACCATGGTCCAATCATCGTGCATTTCGTTCATCATCTTGACATCAAAGCCTTTGTCAAAAGCGCAGTGAGCGTCCACTTTCATAATATATTTGGCATTAGAGAGCCGGCAGAGCTGATTGGTCATCGCTCTTTGGCCGATGGATTCCGAAACATGAAAGATTCTAACTCTAGGATTGTCCTTGATGGGTGGTTCGGCCCAGAGACCGTCCAGACCGACGATAATTTCTGTATTGCCCTCAATGTTCACTAATATATCTTCGATAGTTCTCGATAAAAACATTTCGTTTCTGGAGGGAATAAGAATGGATAGATCGTAAATCATGGTTTGTTTGGCTGTTGAATCTGAGCTTGGCTTAGGTCATGAAATAAGCCAAACGGGTTTGAGTTTCCGGTTATATGATAACGGCCAATGGGGAACATGTAAATATTTGAGCCTTCTACGGGTAACACACCGAGTTTGGCCGCCCAATGATTCCATTTGTGATTAATATCACCATCTTCACCGCCTCTGTTGGGGGCATGGTGACCATAGAGACAAAGTCTTTCGTCATAACAGCCCAACAGTTCAAAGGTGGCTTTTTTCATTACAAAAGTATTACCGTGGACACTGGCATAGAGACCCCGTTTGGTCCGAAGTCTTCCGATGTCCAGGCCGTACTCTTCCAAGACGTCCGGGTCTTGAGTCAGGGTGCCGTCTTCCAGAAGTACACCGAAATACCGACGGAAAGTCATTTTATCTCCGGTGAAGTTGTAAGCATCCATAATGGCCTCCCTGGAGAGGATGTGATCGATATCGGTCATAAAGAGATATTCTCCTTGAGCTAGTTTGGCACCGGCATTGCGTGCCAGTCCCTGAGTCCAAGGTCGTTTGTCATTAGTGTGGTGCAGGGTCAAATTTTTTAGATGGTAGTCTTCTATCCGATGTGGAGGGTTGCTGCCGTCGTCGACGAATATAAATTCAATATCATCCGGTAGATCCATATCGTGGAAGTGTTTGACTTGTCGCGCGACAGCACCGTGACTGTTGTAAAAAGCGATAATGATCGAAAGTTTTTTGGCAACTGGCCGCAAGGGGACGATCCCTTTTTGAAGTTTATTAAATATTTTTTTGGTACTTCCGTTAAAGTGAACGACCGAAAAAAGATCACCTTGCTGATTAATAAATTCGGTTTTTTCGTTCAAGACAGCAATGCCTTTTTCGAGATTGGCGTAAATAGAACAGAAGAGGTCCGGTAACTCTGTTATGCGCGCGATGTTCTCCGGTAGCCTGAGCCAAACATTAAAGAGCAATTGTTCGGTAGAGGAGCCATCCATCGCCCGGCGGGCCTCTTGGATATACTTGACCCAACTATCCATTATCTTACCGGAACAAGCGAAAGTACCGACATTGTAGATTGTCTCGTTTTTGAGACTGTTGAACTGTGGATTGTGCCGGAACATGTGCCGCCACCAGGAGTTGTTGACAAAGATTTCCCCTTCGTTGGCCACATATATCTTGTCGGGTGAAAGCGGAGGGATCGGTTTTTGGAAATAGACATCAAAGGTATCAGTGAAAAGGAAAACTCTTTTTCTGTCCAGATCCTTGGGAATATAATCCCACCGAAATAGATGACCGGGATATTTTTCCAGATCGACATTTATCCTCTCTACGCTATCTTCTAGCTTGGTTAGGGATTTATTGTGGGCTTCTATGCTGGGGGAGTAGGAACAGATGGATATTAGATAGGGTTTTGCCCTTGTTTCGTCGTCTGACCAGCGGTATAAATAGGTTTTGTGTTGAGGCCAGCCTTTTTCCAGAACATAACCCGGTAATAGCTTTTGATATATCAGGTCTTTGTCCTCGATCAAGATCAAGGGGTGGCATTTTTTGATCGTCTTTTTGGCTCCGGCCAGGACATTGGGTTCATAACCTTCTACATCGATCTTGAGCAGGGTAACATCTTCCAAATCCAGACTATCCAAGGTAATGGCGCATACGGACAGAGAACCATTTTCGTCTACTTTGGATGCTCCCATGTTGCGCCGATTGGGAGTCATCTTGAGAGTTGTCTTCTTATCGCTAAGGGCAAAAGGTAATAGTTTGGTGTGTGGGTAGGTGAGGTTTCTTTTCAATAGATCAAAATTGTCAGGGATAGGCTCAAAACAAATAAGCTTCTGATATTTCAGGAAGTTGGCAAAGTAGACTGCATGGTTTCCGAAGTTCGCACCAACGTCGACAATGACCTTCTGTTGCCCGTGAATATCCCGAAGATAATCTAAGATATCCGGTTCAAAAAATTCCCGCTCCCGGCGGAGATGGTTAGACAATGATTCACTACGATGTAGATTGATGGTGATACCTCGAATATTGATTGTGTTTCCCATGCTATTGAGTTACTTGCTGGATCTTCTCCATAAATTGGGTGGCTCGAACTTTATTTGAATGATATTTGGTGAACCAGCGGTAGCCAGCCAGCCTTATTTTATCAACGTACCTTTCGTGATGGAGACAAAAGAGGAGTTTTTCTTTCATTTCGTCAATACCGTCAAAAAAAATAGCTGTTTCTCCGTCTTTGAAATCATTTTCGATAACGATGCTCAACTTTTGGGAGAAGAGTAAGGCACCGTAGGCGGGAATTTCATAATACCTAACGGTATCGTCTCCAAGGCCTTTAAGATTCAAGCCTATTTTGTATTCGGCGAGAGTTTTTCTGTATGCGCTTTGCCGGTAGCGGTTATAGAACTTGGTATTCAATAACTCTTCCGCCGCCAGAACATATGGCTCCCGGCTGGGGTTGACTTTACCGGCCCAAAATACATCAAGAATATAATTGGAGTGAATATCGTGGGGGACTTCGGGATACGAAAAGTTGAAAGGAATGATCATTCGATCCAAAGCGTTTTCCTTTTTGAACTCCCTTTTAAAGTAGAGCTTGGCATGAAGCTCTTTGATCAGATCGTGATTTATACCCGGATCGTCGCCTTGATCAACCAGAATAGTGGGGACGATGAGGCTTTTCTCCTTTAGTAAGGCATAAAAATCGTCATCATAATGCCGGTTGCGGTTACGGTGATAGGTATAATGAGCGAAAGCGCGGCAACCAACAAGGAGGTAATCAAATTCGTCCCTTTTTAACATTTCAAATTTTTCGGCATCGGTTCTTGTTTTTTCCAGTTGAAAGAAATTGGGATAATTGACGTAGCGGTTATGTTTTTCACCATGCAGGATCCCTTTTTCGGGATACTCAAAAATGTTTTCGGCACCCAAGTGTTCATATAAAGCCGAATACAGAGTGTCTAAGCCGTAATCTGGGAAGTGGAAGGTACAAAACAAGATCTTCATGGCTTAAACTTTGCGAGGGTGTGGAAGTTACTGAGTACGCTAGTCCAGGGCTCGACTCGTTTGTCGTCAAATCTGTATTTGAAAAGGGAGTAGATATTGGGATATCCATAAAGTTTTTCGGATCTGGGTTCGGTGTCGTGGGCGACGATATATTCCGCTTTGTCTTTTAGCCTTTTGATCTCCACCGATCTTCTGGCGTGAGGAGCATGGTCGATAAAAGCCAAACCCCAATGTTTTTGGTCGAGGGGGATAGCGTCCCAGTTTTCAACAAAAATAATATCGTGATAATCGGACTGCATCCTCTTGGTTTTTTCATACCATCTGGGGTCAGTTTCGTAAGAAACCAGCTTGCGGCCGGAGATGGCACACAACCAATCTAGAAGGGTAGTGGAAAAATAACCGGTGCCGATTTCCAACACATCACCTTCCGAAAGGTCGAACGCTCTGGTTAATACCGGAACATGAGTGGCCATGCGGGCAATTCTTTTCATGCGGACATTTCTTTTGTTAGTAATTCGGCTGAACCCCAATATGGTAACATTTTTGTCGGTGGGATGTGTGGTTTGATCTGTGTATGTCGGGATACCCCACCATAAGTCTTGATGGTGACAATGGGACTGTCAGTGGTCCAAACACAAGCTCTTTCTTCGTCTGGCTGGAAGATGTTTGCGATCCTTTGACCATCGACAGACCATTCGGACATGCCCTCAAAACTTTTTGATATTTTGTTAAGCCACATTTTTGTATCTACTAGCTGAGCACAGTGAGACTTACCTTTAAACAAAAATCTTTTATCTTTAAGAACCCAGACGTTCCCGTGACGATAGCAGTGGCCGGGTTCCTTAGGCTTAAATCTAAAATACTCTGGCGGATAGAGACAGTCCGCTTCTGCAACGATGATGTAAGTAGTCTTAACTCTCTCTAATCCAATCAGGATCTGCCTGAACTCATTGTGATAGCAATTTAAGTGTTTACCAACACAAATATTTTCTCCGAAATCCGATAGCGCTTCTTGGGTGACGGAGATCAAGGGTAGACCGCCGATCTTTTTTAAAAGATCTGCCCTGATCCTTGATTCAAACTCCGGTCTTTGAGAGCTGGCCGAATAATAGAGGACGGTGACATCGTTCATAAGATGGGATTCATGGCTTGACAAACATCCAGCTGGGGGTCCTGTCCTCCCAGATAAATAATGGCTTGATCTCGTAGGCAGTTATCCAACCGGTAACAGCTTCTACGACTCCCACTTTTTTCCGATGATTGACGGCATAATCATGACCCGAAATGATGCCACCACTTTTAACCTTCTTGCTCCAAGCCGCCAGATCTTCTACACAGTGTTCAAAGTCGTGATTGGCATCGATGTAAATGAAATCGAGAGACTGATCTTCGAACATTTTGGCCGCTTCGGTGGACCAGGCTTTGACAAGATGAATATTGGGATAGTGCTTGGTTCGTCTGACTGCATCGGCATAAGCTTCGCCGCCTTCCAGATCATTTTCCACATCATCTTTGTAACCCGGATAAACAGCCCAGGCATCGACTCCGGTCAGTTCCATACCGGGGGCGTTATTGGCTAGGGCAGTCGTAAATTTTCCCCGATAAACACCGATCTCGACACCTTTTTTGAAACNNACGGCGTTAATGACACCCATATCAAAGCGGCGCCAATTTTTGGACCAATCTTCGAAATCGTGACCATAAATCACACCACCCTTTCTCACTTTTTTTGACCACAGGGCAATGTCTTGAACCGTGTATTCGTAAGCATGATTTCCATCGATGTAAACAAAATCCAATGACTCATCGGCAAATTGTTTAACTATTTCATGACTCCAGCCTTTGTATAATTGACAGTCAAATCCGCGGGTTTTTTCTCTGGCTTCTTGTTCGGCGTCTATTATGTCGTGCCGACGATAGTCCCGGTAGCCAGGATAGAGACCCCATAGATCAATCCCGGAAAGTTTCAGACCGGGGATGGCTTTGAGTAAGGTTTCCGAATATTCTCCGCGATAAACTCCGATCTCGGCTCCGATCTTGAAACCCAACCCTTTAAACATCTGCGGGATATCGGTTTCCCTACTCATGGGAACACTAAAGGGAGAAGGCAGGGAGAGATCGATCTTATATTTTTCGGTGAGATAGGCTAAAGCATCCATCCTATTTAAACACCCAGCTTGGTTTTTAATTCTGTTGCAAGGCCCCAATAGGGCAGACCTCTTTTGGGATAAGCGTCTCTTCTGACCGAGGGAAATCTGCGTAGGCCGCTAGTGGACTTAATGTTGATGATGGCGTTTTCTGTGACCCAATCTGTCTGATTGGTGTTATGAAGAGTAAGCGAAACTCCAACAGGCTCCCAATCCTTTTGATCTTTAAGTGCTGCTTTAATCATATCAATCCAATGCTTTCGATTACCTATCTGAGCAAATTCAAAATGGTTTGTTTGCCAATATTTGTCTCCCAATACCCAAACGTTGGCATTCTGATACAGTCGATCGTCGCTTGGAGGAGTTTGGGTAAAATATTCCGGTGGGTAAACGTAATCGTCTTTGGCCAGTATGGCATATTTGGTCTTGGCTGCCTCTAGACCGACCAATATTTGTTTCAAGGTTGACGAACTACATAGCGGGACATCACCAACGCAAATGTTTTTTCCGAACTTGGTTGGTTTCCTGGAAACGGAAATTATGGGAAGACCATGAGAATTATTTTCCAGCTCTTTACGAATTTTATGTTCGAACTTGAGATTTTCGATGTTCGAGGTGATGTAAATAATGGTAGTGTTATTTTTGGTGGCCATAGTTTTTTCCATTTTCTTTTTGTTAGTACTATTATTACTGATTATAGTGGTATCGGAGGGCCATAGCTTTTCCTTCCAATTGGGGGGCCAGCCGGGGAGGGGGGCAAATTTTTCGATTAGGCCGATAAAAAAATCTTTGTTTTCGATAAGCCACTTGTGGTATGAATAGTCATAACTGCGTCGATTTTCTTCTCTACTGAGGTGATACATCCTTCCGTGGACCGGTCCTTTATGGAGGTGAGCATACCAAGTATTTTTGTTTGTCACCACTCTACCTCCATTTTTCCAGGTGGTCATGGAGATTTCCTCGGCCTCCTGACCCCAGCCGGTATAGCCCTCCACCTGCATAAAACCCATTTTGTCGAACCACTTTTTGGTCATGAACCAGCAGGAGCCTTGAAACTGAATAGTGTCGTCGATTTGTTTGTCCGAGTTTGCTAGAGTCCTTGTGTCCCATTTGAAGCCATGAATGGAGTGATCATTCATAAGTGGTGGAAACATAATATATTCGTAGTCAATGGGCGGACGATTGTCGCTTTGGGGTTGTAAACTCCATTTGACGGCGTCCAAGCGATTTCGGCGGGGGATTTGGACCCAATTTGGGTGATGATCTTTGGCAAGCTGGACATCAAAACCTTTGGCCATCATACAATGTGCGTCAAGAGACATAACGTATTTCCCCTTTGCTTGGGAAATTGCCAAATTGACGCCATGACGTTTTTGTGAGAAGCTTGCCGCCGGCAATCTGATGTATCTTACTCTGGGGTCGACGACAATTTCTTCGGCAGGCAGATCATAGCCGTCTAGAATGGGTAGAACTTCGATATCACCGGTGGCTTTTTCCAAAACGTCCAAGATGGTCTTTCGAAGAAAGACTTCATTTTTTGAAGGTATGGCAATGGTTAACATGGCCATATTTTATATCACGAAGTCTTCTTTAGCCGAAGATTTTATTGTAGTAGTCGTAATGTAGTTTGTTCCTGATATCCCAGCTAGCTGAGTAATTGGAGTCTCCTTTGGCATATCGAAAAGTGCCAGATATGTTTTGCATAATATACCAGGCACCATTGTTGTTGACGAAGGAATAGTAGGCGGGGAAGGAGCCATCGTCGATGTCGGAGATGCTGTAACCGTCTGTTGCCTGCTTTTCGGCGGGATTGACGGTATTGCCGGCAATGTCTTTGAGAGAAACGACTTCCGGTGTCACCGGACTGCCACTAAAGAAAGTATCCCTGGCTCTCCGACTAAACAGAGACATAATCAGAAGAGAGATGCCGGTAGTCCCAATGAGCTGTAAAAAAAGACGTTTGTTGTTGTCGGCGACACCCTGAGCAGTTGCCGGATCCCAAGATGAATCGTCGGTCGATGACTCCGCTTCTGTACCCTTGCGTGATTTTTTTAACGCCGGTTTAGGTAAGGGTCTGATTAATGGGTGGAAGATTTTGGTGCCGAAGAAAAATACCAGAGGTAGATAAATGAAAGCATTTAGAAGTTGGTTCGTAGTCCGTGCCGAGAAAATACCCACAATCATCAGGAAGAAACAGGCAAGGAAGCTATAGACGATGAGGATTTTATCTGAATTCATTTTATGATTTGGACGCTGATGCGAAATAGGATCATGACAATGGCGAAGCAAAGAAGGACAAGATTAATCAGAAAAGTGGTTTCCGATTGATGAATGAAATTTGTTAACGAGAAGTTCTCTGTGTGAAAAAGTCTTTTGGCCGCAGAATAGACCTTGATAATGAAATAGAAAGACACCGGCAAGAATAGTCCCAATGCAATAAGACCTTGAGTATCATTGAGATTAAAAAATCCTGCGAAAGTAAGAATGAAAGTTACAAGAGCACCGTACAGAAACAGACTATTGTCAATTATTTCCAGACTGGATTTTCTCATGGATAGATCATTTTTTGACAAAGCCCCCGTATTGATAGGAAATCAGAATTAGAATTGCAATCAGTGTGACTCTGGCAGTTTGAGCAATGGGAGAAAAATTTTTGGTGAGAACAATATCGGCGATGATGATCAACAAGGCAAGAGTAATTAGTAGACGGGTAACTTTGGTGGCAAGAGTGGGTGAGCCAATTTCGATGTTCACCTCGTGATCGGCTATTGTTTTTTCACTATCATTCCCATCGCTTGAGGGAGTGACATCCGGCAGTTTGCTGCCAAGAAAAACCTCAAGAGACCTGGCCGGAATGATGAAGGTACCTCTGATATGTCCCCTGGCAGCTTTAATTCTGCCTTCGTTAAGATATTTGTAGGTCGTGTTGGTAGACAACCCTAGAATCTTGGCTGCCTGTTTGACGTTATATATTCTGTTGGGCATGAGATAAGTTTATCTTACCAAAATTTACAAGAGAAAGAACAAGGGGAGGGTGATTATTTTTTGGTTTCCGAGTCTGAGGCGCCTTCTTTGAAGGCCGTCCGAAATTGTCGAATTGAATCAATCAGTCCGCGGGTAAGTTCGGGAAGTTTCTTGCCGCCGAAAAGCAAAAAGAGGACCATGCCTATTAGAAGTAGTTCCGATGGTCCTATATTGCCAAACATTATTTGTCTTTAAGGGCTTCTTTTAGGTCCTGAGTAGCATCTTTGAGATCTTTTCCCGATTCACCGATGGTTTTCCCGATTTTGGGAAGGATTTTGCCGCCAAAGAGAACAACTAAGACAACTACGATGACCAAAATTTCCGGCCATCCGATATTTTTAAACATATTTTTTAAAGATAGTAATTAATAACTATGATATCACTCATCTCCTTTTTTTGCGTGACGAAACTCTCTGATGGCCTTTGCAATTCCTCTGATAAAGTTGGGAAGAGCTCTACTGCCAAAGAGGACAACGATGACAATGGCAACAATGATTATTTCATTTAATCCTATATTAGGCATTACCGGTTTCACCCCCCTTCGTTTTTTCCTCCGGAGAGGCTTTGTCTTCCTGATCATCGTCGTTTTTGATGTCGGAAAGAGCGTGATGGATTTCTGTCTTGACCTTTTTTAGTTCCTTGCTTGATTCTCCCAGACCCCGAGCAAGTTCGGGGAGTTTTTTACCACCAAAGAGGAAAAGTATTACTAATACTACGACGACTACTTCCCCAGAGCCGATATTGCTGAACATAATCTAATTATATAGATTTATTGAATAATAGCGCAAGTTCAAAAAGCGAAAGAGGAACTATGGTGAGAATGGACAGGGAAATTACATCACTTGGTGGTAATAGTGCCGCCAAAATTAGAATGGCGGTGTAAATATAACGACGGTTTTTGGCGATTGTCTTTTTCTTGAGTATTTTAAGTCTGATAAGAAGAGTAACGACGACCGGCATTTCAAAAAGGAGGCCAAGGCAGACACCCATGATAATAGTCTGGGAGAAGAAGTGGCTGATATCCCAGATATTGGTGACATCGAAGTTGATAGCTGTTTGAGTAAAGAGGTTGATAACAAACTGCATTACCCAGCCACCAAAGCCGAAGCCTATGATAAATAGAAGTAAGGTAAAGGGGACCAGGCGAGTAATTAGACCATACTCTTTGGAGGCAAGTGCTGGTTTGAGAAAGCTAAGCAAATAATAGATAAAAAGGGGAAAGGCGATGATGACGCCGGTGGCAATGCCCGTATTCACAGCCAGGTCGATGAATTGATAAGGTGAGGAAAGGACCACTGTAATGCCTTTGAGATTGAAGATGTGCATGACGAAAGTGAGTATTTTCTGGTAGTAGAGAAAGCCGGAGATGCCGGAGACGAGGATGACGATCAGAAGAATAGTGAGTTTTTTCTGAATTTCTTGGAGGTAGGGGAGAAACTTGGCGATGGCAGTATCTATGGCTAGGCCTGATGTCGTACCAATACCTGAAACATTTGGGGTGCTTTTGTCTGAGACCACAACATCAATATATCATGGAACTTTCTTTGTGGACTTCGTATGTGGCCTAAAGTTGAGGTATCCCATAAAACCCAAAATTATTGTGGCAAAGATCCATGTGAGGTTGTTTCTGTTAAAACAAAAAATGGGCTCAGTATTTGAAGTGCCACCCGTATTCGGAAATAGGGGAATGGTGGAGGCGTTGTCGTCGTTGACAATGATGCAGGTCTTAATATCCCCAATAGAGAGAGTAACATTGCCATTTGTGTCGCAATCTCCGCTAAAACTTTGGGTATATAAGCGGTTTACATCCTCACTGACAATAAAAGTACCTCTATTTAATTCAAACAAAGTTCCGGGAGAGTCTTTTCCGGAAGTGGGACTACCCGCAAGATCGGCCCCTCCAACTTTGACATGAATGGTAAAGTTGGAAGCGGATAGTGTTCCGCCATTGTCGTTTATGACACTAACTATTACATTTAGCCTAGGCGGTATGTCGTTTGTGGTGATGAGACAGGTCTTATTTTCGTTCGACGAAAGGGAAATTTGACCGTCCGAACTACAGTCACCGCCATAGGAAGAACTATATTTTTCGTAAGGACCGGCAATGACAACATATGATCCCGCTTCAAGGGTGTACCGTTTTCCTGGTGATGCGGTGCCCGGTGATGGACTGCCGGATACGTTCTGGCCATCCTTCTTGACGGAAACACTAAAGTCTGATGGGTTCCAAGTATTTCCGCTATCGTTTACTACTGTAGTGATGATGTTTAGGATGTTAGGTGCGGCGTGCGTTGGAGTGGATGCTGAGAAGAAAAATAAGAGGCTAAATACAAGATAAAGGACAAATGATCTCACTTTGGCTGTAGATATCACTGTAACATATCTTACACTCATATTTGTTAGTTTATCTGATGCCGAAATATAAATCAATATGTGAAATGTTGCAAAATTGTTACTAGTTTGTTAAATTTAGTACAAATGATTAAATTATCTAAGGCTCAGCTATTGATTATCGGAGTTGCAGTTGTGATTGGAGGGTTAGCTATAAATTCTTGGAGACTGTCGAGGCAAAATAAGAAATTAGGGATTGAGATAGAAACGTTGAAGAAGGATCCGCAAAGTGTAGCCAAGGAAGAAATTAAAGAATTAGTTGGAAAACTTTCTAAGTTGGTGGTTTTGCCTGCTGACGAGGAGCCGGTAGTGGCGACGGTGACTGACAAGGAAAAGCTAAAAGATCAGCCGGTGTTTGCCAGGGCCGAAAATGGTGACAAGATATTGATATATTCCAAAGCCCAAAAGGCCTACATTTACCGGCCGTCGACAAACCTCTTGGTGGATGTGGTCCCGGTGAATATTGGGAATCAACAGATAACTATAAGTGGAGTGGATGAAAAGAATCCTTTGAAAATTGCCCTAGTCAATGGCTCGAAGAACACGGGAATTTCTAACGAACTGGAAAAAAGAATTATGGAGAAAAACATCCCCGGCGTCTTGGTAGTGTCCAAAGCAACGGCGAAGTCGGATAGCTATGAAAAGACTTTGGTACTCGACATTACGGGAAAGATGAGCAGACAGGCGGCGGAAGTGGCGCTATTGGTTGGTGGGCAAGTGGCCACGCAGTCGGCGGAGGCTTTTCCGAAAGCCGATTTGATGATCATCGTCGGAGCGGATTTTAAGTGAGCCAGCTGAGGTCCAACTCTTTTATATTGGCTATCCTGCCGTGATGGGGGTCGTTGCTGGACAGCCAGAAGTCAATTGCCTCTATGTCTCCCCATATTTCTATTTGAGTTCGTAGATCATTTTCTAATTGGAGCATCTCTTCGTAAGCATCGGCAGTGGGAAAATTACGGATAATGTATTGGTAGTTTCTCAGGGCACACAACCTCTGGAAGATGGTTTGAGCGGGGTAAATGGCCTGTCTTGGATCAATTTCTTTGGGCATAGACTTTAGAGCCACCTCTGGGATTCCCTTCGATAGAACTCTTCTGAGTTCTTCTCAGGACCGGGCTCGCCGAAACCGTTACCTGTTCGGCTCCGCCATTCCTCATCCCAGACTAACACAAATTAAATATCCCTCCGCGAGGGAGTGATGTTTAATTAGAGCCACCTCTGGGATTCGGACCCAGGACCCCCTCTTTACAAAAGAGGTGCTCTAGCCAACTGAGCTAAGGTGGCGTACGAAGCTAATTTTACCATTTTTTGGAAATTTAGGTACAAAAAATGCCCCGCCTTGGCGGGGCATTTAGAACGGATACTTTCTTAACCCGCCATTGGCGGAATCGGTAGATGTTAGCGGGGAGCGACCATCTTTTCTTGCATGAATCGGTAAAGAGGGCGGAACTTCTTTTGAAATTCGGAGAGGAGCATGACTTCAATACCCGAGTTACCTTTGAGTTCTTCAGGAAGGGTGACGATTTCTTCTTGGATAGGAAAGATGGTTTCAAGTGAGAAACCAATGTTGGGTAAAAATGAAGCCAGATGTTTTAACATCTCGTCAAGTATCTGCTGGTTCCGACCACGCGCATAATAAGATTGCAGTGTGGGGTAATAAACCAATCCCTGATAATCAGGCAAGACGTGCCAGATGACATAGAAACCGTTGTCCAATCCATGCTTACCATCTGCGTGGAAGATAGTAAACATTTGTTCGTTGAGCTTGGATATACGGTAACCGGCTAAGTTACACAATATTTCAATCTGTGCGAAGGAAAGAATGGTCACGTGGGGGCGATGCGCAGTAGCAAGAATGTTTAGTTTTTCCGAAAACCCTCGTGCAAAGATTTTCATAAGTTATAACTCCTGTAAATCAAAGATCTTTGGTGAAATTATATCTCGTAACACCTACAAATTACCCCGATTAAGTGTACTTCTAAACTAGTTTGGCTGAGAAATAATCGGTTTCCTCATTCAGTTCAGGCCAGCCGATCCAAATGTCGTTGCGGTCTATGGCGGGATTGTTCATGGTTATGATCCTTTTCGGTAGCGTTCTGCGGAAAAACTGGCTCCGAGAAAGAAAAACACGGCTATGAGGAAGTAGGAAAGAGCCGAGCTGGAGAAGACGGACATCAGAACCAGGGTAACCATCCCCATAATCAGAAAAAGGACAGAAATTCTGGAATTAAAAGAGCGTGTGAGGTGAGTGCCCGTTTTTTTGAAATAGAAAAGATCGATTAGGCTGATGATGATCAGCGCAGAAAGAATAAGGATATTTACAATTATTATCAGAGAACTGTTGAGATTCATTTAGCCTCCAATGTTAAGTTGCATGGTGAGATGTAAAGATTTTACCATCTGTGCTTGGGGAAAGGGGAAAAATGAGGTAAAATGGGGTGTTGTTTGTGCCGTCATAGCTCAGCTGGCAGAGCGCGTTCTTGGTAAGAACGAGGTGTTGGGTTCGACCCCCAATGACGGCTCCTTGATACAATTATCATTAGTTGCCGAGATGGTAGAGTGGTCAAATACTCGGGTCTGTAAAACCCGCGGCGCAAGCCTACGCAGGTTCGAACCCTGCTCTCGGCACCATAAAAGAATTTCCCCCTCGTGGGGAAATTTTTTTATGATCTGGAAGGGTTCGAGTGACGGAGCCAAGCACGTAACGATCTTGGCGAGTCGGGTCCCGAAGAAAACAACAGCAGAGTTTTACTGAGGGGAACCCTGCCTTGCCTGCCGGTTTAACCGCCGGTAGGAGGGCAGGCAGGTCTCGGCACCATAAAAAGATTCCTCCTTTGCGGAGGAATTTTTTTTGATATTATGAAAGTATGAACAAAAAGAAAGAAGCTATCGTTTGGACATTGGTCCTTGGACTATTTCTTGGAGGTTGTAGCTTGGTAGCTCAGCCTGCGGACGTGCAAACCGAAAGTCCTGTTCAGATAATCACCGGGAAAGTACTGGTAGCAGGTGATACAGTAACTATCACATCGAGTGGGAAAGTAATAGAAATAACTAGTCGGAAAATTGATCTTAAACAGTTTAATGGAAAAAATATTACCGTCAAGGGTGAATTCAGCGGAACGACTTTGTTTGTTGACACGGTGCAATAGTCTCAGATTTCGGGTAGTTTAGAAGCCGGGGGATTTGAAGAGAACGTCTTTCGTCCGAGCATTTAGCTGTAAAACCAAAGTTCCCTTGGAGGTGTCTGAAGGTACGAAACTCAATTGCCAAATAACATTTTCTTCGGACTTGATGTACTGAGCTTTGACCGTTGCGTTATTGCAAAGACCGCTGGTGCAGAGACCGTAAGCAATTTTTACGGCTTCATTTAAGTCAATTCCTAGAGTGTTAGCCAAGACCATGTCGTTCAGAGATGGAATGTTGCTGTCCGGGGTGACGTATATTGATTTATCTACAATTTCCGGATCGTTAATGCCGGTGATCATGATGTAAAAATATTTTTTTGTAGTCAAGTCCTGACGGAAAAAATATTTGGTAGAAGCGATTTGTGGAGAGGTAGCGTTTTCTGTCTTTATGAGAATTAACTGAGCATTTGGCTGATGATTGAGGGCTACTCTAAGAGCTTTAGGAGCATTGGATAATGGTAGAGCTGTCTCTGCGGAAATTGTTGAGGTGGGAGTGGGAAATACGGTTGGAGTTGCACTGATTGAGGATTCTGGCGTAGGAGTAGGGGTCGCGAATTCGATGATCGTTGGAGTTGGGGTGGGGGTGACGGTGGTTTTTTGTTTTTCAAGAGTTTGGGTAATTTCCTGAATTTGCATTTTAAGTTGTTTGGATTGAGAAAACAAAAATACAGCGGCGGCGATAGCGACACCTGCGATGAGAAGAACTATGATGGTGATAAGAGAGCCAAAAGAGGAGCCGCCTTTGGGAACGATGGTGGCCGGCACCGGTGGGAGTTCGGGGTTATTAGTTATTGGTTCTTGGTTCGGATATTCCGTGGTAATGGGTGGGGATGGTGGTGTCTGAGATGGTTCCGTGTTAATGGTTATCGGTTCATTGTTGGGAGTGGTAAAAGAGGGAATCTCGTCAGGTGTTTCTTCGAAGGCGGGAGCGGAGTTTACCGGTTCGGGGTTATTAGTTATTGGTTCTTGGCTAGGCAAAGATGTTTCGGTGGGTGGAGTAGAGAATGGTTCAGTAGAGATTTGATTGGTGACGGGGGCATTGATATCCTCCAGAATCGAAGTGGTGGGGGGTGTGGTGGGCAGATTGGGAGGTAGAGGTGAAGATGAGGCTGGGGTGGGGAATTGGCCGAGGTCGTCGTTTGGCATGGTGAATAAAGTATGTCAAAAATGTTTTGGTGTGTCAACTTGCAGGGAATTCGTAAAAGAAAAAAGAGCACAAAAATCCCCGCTTGAGCGAGGATGAGGGAATTAACCTATGATAAAAATATTGGTCCTGTCTCTTATTTTTTGAGTACATGGGGGAACATACAGAAACGGAAAAATTTCTTCAATATAGAGCTGTTCATCTGTGGGTATGCTGTTTCCCACCATTGCCCAAATATTAGGATTGATGGGCTTTAAACCAACAACGTGGTTGATGCCTGTGTAGATGATGATGTGTCTTCTTCCTTGATAGGCTCTTTTGATTACATCTCTCAATGCTTCTGGATTAGATGCTCTCTTTACCGAAATGTTTTTGAGACTACAACTGCCCAAAGAATAATTTAGGACATAACGATAGATAGTTCTTTCTAGTCGACGATCTTCTCCGAAAAATGATTCACAAAGAAATGCATTGGTGTATTCGGCATAGACCTTAAAGGGAATATCGATGTGGTCAAGGAGACAGTCTAGAGCCGCAACAAAGCAAGTGACCGTCTCTTCCCCAGCAATTCCTTTCTTGACCATTTCTTGCCAGTTACTTAAGCTCATGTTGCCTCCAAGAAATAAACGTGCTTATTTTAGTATTGTCTTATAGCGGTAGGCTATTGTCAACTGTGGATGAGATAGTTACGGGAGGTTTTGGAGACGATGAGATTGAGGCCGGCTTCTCGCAGGAGACCTTCTAGGTACGGCTTGGTGTGGGCGAAGTGGAAGCGGGGTTTGCCCTGAAAGGGGATATAAAGATGGCGTAGATTTTTGAGCTTTACTTTGAGGTTCAGGTGATGTTTGAGAAGTTTTGGCTGCCAGAGGTTCCAGGCAGTAATAAGGCATTTTCCACCGGGATTGAGGTGTTTTTTTATTTCTTTGAGCACGAAGAGCTGGTCATGGCGGTTGTTCAGATGGTGAATGACGGCAATGCAGAAGATATAGTCGAAAAGGGGAAGATCTTTCCACACATCCGGTTTGGTAATGTCTGTTTCGATAAAATGAGCGTTGGGGTGGATCTCGACTGCCTTCTCCAGTAATACTGTGGAGAAATCAATACCGGTGTATGTTACTTTTTTGGGAAGTCCGAGGAGAAGGCGGCCATTGCCACAGCCTACATCAAGAACCGAGGCGTTTTCTTTTACCTCGGCCAGAAATGGTCTGAGATCCGGCCAGATGTAGCCGCGAGAAGCGGAAAAATTGGCCCCTATTTGGTTGTAGGTGTCTCTAATTGATTCCATAGAATTATCATATCACTAAACCTATAGCGTGATTGTATAGTCTAATTGCTGTATAATCTGGATAAAGCAATTTGATAATATAGCTTAAATTTAATTTTCGGAGGCAATAATGAGCCTAGTACGGTGTACTGATGTTCACGGAATTGTACTCGTAATCAGGGAAACGCTCGGACAGATGTGCAAGACACTCGATATGGATATCGATCTGGAATCTATTGATTATATCGCGTCGGCTGCCCGGGCAATGGAAAGAGAGATGAATTTCGAAGGACGTGATTGTGAGGCTGATAACGAACACATGCAAGCCATCCGATTTGTGGTATCCGCGATCTATTTCGATGGATCTTCTGTGATCGATGAGTCCAAGCTGGAAGTAATTGCTCATAAGAGCCGTTGTTCGTTTCTGGACGTGACACAAGATGAGCTCCAAACAGCAGGCAGATCACAAGTGCTTCACAACAAACAAATGGTATCCTCCCCCAATCAGTTGGTGGTTGGTCAGACGTATTTTTGGTTTGTCAACGAGAAGCCTGAAGTCCTCATAGAGCTAGACGAGATTCGAGAAGACGGGTGGATAGCTTTTTATGTTCTCACCGGTCCATTCCGGCTTAGAAAAGCAATTCCTTTGTCCGCGTGTGGAGTATTGCCATACCCAGACGGTTTGTGGAATATTTGGAATTGGCTGGAGAGAGTGGGGCCGAGACCAAAGCAGGACAAGTAGCTACCAAGACGGGTTTAATACCCCGTCTTTTTTGTGCAGGCGGAGTGTTTAATGATGGGGTAAAATTAGCGAGTGAAAATTGAAGATTTGGTGCGAAGGGATGCGGAAAAACTAACTTCTGAAAATCTGGAGGATTATCGTCGTGTTTGGGCCAAGGTGCTTGGGAGGATGCCTAAGAATTCGGAAATATGGCCTTTTGTAGAGGACGAGGAAATCAAAGAGCTGTATAAGACCAGAAGTGTACGGACGGAGTCAGGGGTGGCGCCATTTGCTGTGATGATGAAGCCGCACTATTGCCCGGGTAACTGTGTTTATTGCCCACTTGAAGCTGGCATGCCAAAGTCATATCTTTCGGACGAGCCGGCTGCCCAAAGAGCCAAAAAACTCAAGTTTGATCCATATCTGCAAGTAGAAATGAGACTGAAGCAGCTGGAAGAGACCGGACACATTACCAATAAAATTGATTTGATTGTGATTGGGGGAACTTTTTCGGCGTATCCCGAGGAATATAAATTGGAGTTTTTTAAGGGTATGTACGATGGGGTAAATGGCTTTGTGTCAGACAGTCTTGAAGAAGCACAAAAATTTAACGAGATGGGTGAAAGACGGATAGTAGGTATCTCGGTAGAAACCCGGCCCGATTGGGTGACAGAAGAAGAAATTATTCTTTGGAGAAAAATGGGAGTAACAAAAATTCAATTGGGAGTGCAGGCGTTTGATGAACAGATACTGCAAAAAATAAACAGAGGACATTCACTCCGGGAAGTTGCCGAAGCGACCAGGATGTGTCGGAATGCCGGAATCAAGATTTGCTACCACTTTATGCCCAATCTGCCCGGTAGTACGCCGGAGAACGATATCGAGATGGCCAAAATCATGTTTACAGATCCACGTTTCCAACCGGACTATCTGAAAGTTTATCCGGCCATGGTGATACCTGGGACCGAGCTGTTCAATATGTGGAAGCGGGGAGAGTACAAAAGTTACAATGACATGGATTTGATACGAGTTTTGAAGGAAGTAAAAAATTTAACGCCTCGCTGGTGCCGCATTGATAGATTGGTAAGAGATATTAGTAAGCAGTGGGTTAGCTCCGGGACTTTAAGGACGAATTTGAGACAGATGCTCCAAGAAGAACTCAAAAAAGAGGGAAAGAAGTGCCATTGTATGCGTTGCCGGGAAGTAAGAGCCGGTGTATATGATGCGAAAGTTCAGCTGGTGATAGATGAAAGAACAACCTTGGGAGGTCAGGAACTGTTTTTGTCTTTTGAAAGTCAGGATAAGCTGTTCTCGATGTTGAGGTTACGGCTGCCGGGTGATGGAGAAAGGTTGTTGTTTAAAGAGCTGGAAGATGCGGCCATAATTCGTGAGGTGCATACGTATGGACAGGTGAGGGAGATAGACAAAGAACTCAAGAACTCAAGGAATCAAGAACTCGAGACAGAGAAAGAACAAGATAAAAGTCAGCACCAAGGTTTGGGTAAGAGACTAATGGTTAAGGCGGAAGAGATTGCGAGAGAAAGGGGATACTCAAAGATGGCGGTGATATCGGCGATAGGCACGAGAGAGTACTACAAGAAGCTGGGGTATGAGCTTGAAGGGGAGTATATGATAAAACGGTTTATTGAATGACAAATTGTCCTGTAGTATAATAGCCCTTAGTAAATAGAATGTACCCTAATAAATGGAGGTAAGGATGAAGAAAACTGCGAAAGAAAGCGGTCAGGGGTTAGTGGAATATGCATTGATCCTGGTTTTGGTAGCTATCGTCGTCATTGCGGTTTTGATGTTGGTTATGTCGCCTCGTACAAGGTTTGTGGAAGCCATAGATGCCGGAACTGTTCAGATTAGCGGAACCAAGATCACTTTGGGTGAGTCCGGCCACCCGCAGCCCGTGGATCCAGGTATCAGAGTAGCGAACTATTTTCTTGGACCGCTTGTGACTCTCGAGAGCTACCCCCAAGAATACCAAGTAACCGGTTGCATGAATCTCTATCTGAGCGAGGATACTGAGGTGTTCGCGGCCACTCCAGTGGACAAGGCCGTGGCGATTTTGATTGATATTCAGACACCAGCCCAGGGTGGAGGATACGTTCAGGTCTGCGTCCCGGATGGATTGTCCAACGTGCCTGTCTACCTGTGGTCAGGAACAGAGGTCCAACCTTAAATTTGTCTGAAACTTAGCCCCCAATCTTGGGGGCATTTTTGTGGAGTAAAACGAACAAATCAATATGAAAATCTAGGTAATTGAAGTGGGTGGTGTGGGCGGATGTAGTATAATATGGGGTATTGATCCTTAATAAGATATTCACACAAGGAGATCCAATGTCCAGAATTCCTCGGTATGCTCAAGTTTTGATTTACATGATAATTATCAGTGGGGTGATTACACTGGGAGCGAGCCTGTTTGGCTTAGAGGACCTGCCGGTTTTGGTGGTGGTCGGCTTCGCGTTTGCCGCAAGTATGTTTGTGGCGTTGGCGGGGGTGAATGGGTTTTTTTGGCTGATGATTGTCAGTCGGCTAGGATGGACAAAAACCATCGAGGCACTTTTCATGAGTGCCGTCGTGACCTCGTTCGCTTGGGTCATAGGGTCTTCGATGATCTATTCTTTTCCCCCGGCGTTGATCCCCGTTGCCGTACCATCTGCCGGCATGCTTTGGATTGTGGGGACAGTAGCCGCTGCGTGGGTGATTTTTCATCAAGCAAAGAAAGACCTCGAAAATAATTACTAGAACTTTTTTGTTTCGTTGCCCCGCCATTTAGCGGGGCAATTTTGTGGTCTAAAAACGATTGATATAATTGAGGCTGATTGATATGAAAATATATTTGATTGGGGTTGGTGGGGTAGGGGGATTTTATGGTGGTTTAATGGCCGAAAAGAACTTGGACATTACCCTTGTTTGCAGAGGAAATAGCTTTGGGGCGATTAAAAAAGATGGGTTAGTTTTGAATAGTCCTGACGGAATTCATCGTATCTTTCAGGTGAGGTTGATCGAGCATATTTCTGAAATAACAGACCCTGATTTGATTATATTGGCAGTTAAGTCTTACGATTTAGAAAATGTGGCAAGCGAACTTGAAGACGTTGTGAACAGCAACACGATGGTAATTACTATTCAAAACGGACTAGATAATGACAAGGTGGTTGTGGGGCATCTTGAATGTTTGGTATTTCCGGGTCTTGTTCTGGTTGCCGCAGCAAAAACCGCTCCAAACGAAATAACGCAGCGGGGGAGTCAGAGAAAGTTGGTTTTTGGATCGCGAGATGGGAAAATCACCTCGAGAATGTTGGAAATAGAGTCAGTCTTGAAGAGTGCTGGGATCGATGCGCATGTTTCTGAGTCGATAGATCAAGAGTTGTGGAATAAATTTCTTTTTGTTCTTTCTTTTGCCTCGGCCACCGTGGCGCAGATGGGTCCGATCGGGGAAGCATTGGGGAACTCTCAAAATCTGAAAATTTATAAGGACGTTTTGAGGGAGGCGATATTGGTAGGAAAGAGCGAGGGCGTGGAGTTTGAACCTAATATTTTTGAAGCTACACTCAAGGGCGCTCTGGACTTTGATCCGTTGGCGGTGTCTTCTATGTTAGTGGACATCCAGAACCATCGCCGGACAGAAGTAGATGCCCTGCATGGGGTTTTGATCCGGCTATCCAAGAAGCATGGCCTGTCCGTACCTGCAACCGAGGCGGTTTACCACCGGATTCTCAACCTGCAAGGATAACCTGCCTGCCGGCAGACAGGTCCTTGCAGGTAATGTGAGGCTGAGATCTGACATTTGTCCCATTTATCGTCCTCGGCTTTTTTGTTGCCTGCCCGCAAGTGCTGAAGTACGGGTAGTTGCACTAGCTTCTGCAGGCGGGTAAAATGAAACTATGAAGGAAAATCTATATAGATTCCCGATCAGGTCGGGAATGACATGGTTGGGTGGTTTGGTGCTGATGTTGGTATTTGGATTTGCGCTGTTTGTTCCCAAAAGGGTTGTGGCCAACGAAGGAGTCATCAACCTCAGGGGGACAGGTACCGGTGGAGCCTGTTACGCTTCTTCAGTGTTTATTGATGGCACCTACAAGATCCTTATGACTTGTAGAGAATTGAAGATAGCTCTATCTCCGGAGAAAAATCGCTATGTAGCATGGGTAGAGGATACCGTAGGAAAACAGAAGCGACTTGGGGAAATTGCTAACGGTAAATTGTCTTCTATCACTGACATTAAGTTTGTTCGAATCTTCGTAACGGTGGAGTCCGACGGCTATGGAAATACGCCTTCGGAAGATGTTCTGCTAACAGGCTTTGTTGAACCAATTAACTTTGGAGCAGGAATAGCATCTCCGCCGATTGTAACTCCGACCCCGACTCCCTCAAAGACGGTTGGGGTTATTTCTCCGACCGTTTTGAAAGATCAACCTACAGGTCAATCAGGTTTGGGAAGTGCACTAGGGACCATTTTTAAGATTGCCTTGCTAGGGTTTGGTATTTTGCTTCTAGTAGTGGGAGTGTTTAGTTTCCTATCCAGAAAGAGAAGCCTATAAAGGTTGACTTTGTGGCTGATTGAGGTAGAATAGCGTATTCAAGGACGCTTAAAATCTACTGAAAAACGGAGGTAGGCGATGGATTTTGTGATTAAGCTCATTCTAATGATTGTTATTTCAGGGGTGGTATATGTCATAGCCATGAAGAGCCACGAAACCACTTCATGGTGGGTTTCACGATTGATGAAATTGTCTGGCAAGTTAGCGGACATCCACCCATTCTGGTTGTGTTTGGGCTTTTTAGTTCTTATCTTCTTTGAGCTTGGGATGATCATATGGCTGATGAAAGTTGCACCATGGGCAGTGAAGGTTATATACATCTTCAGTACTGCGAATATCGCGTTTGTAGTACTGAGTTTGTGGATGGATAATCGGATGGGGGGGATCCTTGGAGTTTGGTGGACAATACTCAAAGTGTTGTCATCGATTGCTCTTGGGGTATCGTGGATTATCTATCCGGCATGGTTTGTCTATAACTTGGTGGGGATTATTTGCGGAGTTGGATTTCTTCAGCTATTCCCATCGCTGAAATTCAAGTCGGCTTTAGCCCTAGGAATGGCCATCATCATTTACGACATCGTGGGGGTATATTGGACCGATTGGATTATCTTGCTGGTAAAGGGCTTGAGTTTTGTCCCTCCAGCGGTGATCTACATCCCGGCCGCACTGAAAGCCTCTACCGCTGGTATGTCGATGATAGGATTGGGGGATATCATCATTGGGGGCATGATGTTACTCATGGCTCGCCGCTACGACGCCACCAAGCACGCATTCGCGGGCTATGCCCTGGGCGTGACACTGTCCTTCGCTTTGGCGGTGTTGACCAGCCATGGGGTGCCGGCGACGATGTTCATTGTGCCGTTGATGTTGCTCTTCGTTCGGCATTCGGCCAAGCGTAGTCAAAATCCGGCCTGGTTGGCAGATCAGAAGTAACAAGTTTTGTATTAACTAGCCCATGGGGAAACCTGTGGGCTTTTTTGTGGTAAAGTGTCGTTAGGGGATGAGGAGGCGGGAAAGGAACTCGATGGCGGGGGTCATGATAGAGCTAATGGGAGCTTCGTTGCCAAAGATGGGGAAGATCAAGAAGATCAGGATTAGGACTCCGTAACGGTTCATGACGGCTTGGAACTCGTAGGCGAGATCGCGCGGAAGGATACCGAAAAGAATTTTTTGACCGTCAAGTGGACCAACCGGGATTAAATTGAAGATAGCAAGACCGATATTGGTGGTAATGAGAGGAATTAAGAAAACGGAAAAAACATATGGAGTGAAACGGACGAGAATGGAGACGGCGATGGCGAGTAAAATATTACTGATTGGTCCGGCAATAGAGATGATGGCGGCGTCCCGCCGGGGGTTTTTGAGATTGTAAGGATCAAAAGGAGTGGGCTTTCCCCAGCCAAAGACAAAGTTTGTTCCGGAAACTGCAGAAAAGAGCAAGAGACCTAGGGGAAGAATAACGGTTCCTAATGGATCTATATGGGCGAAAGGGTTTAGAGTCAGCCGTCCAGCAGCTCTGGGTGTAGGGTCTCCAAGTCTGTCGGCCGCTAGAGCGTGAGCGAATTCGTGGATACTGATAGAAATAATTAGATAAATGACAAGTAGAAGGACATAGATAAGCATGTGAGGTTCATTATACGGGAAATTGTGGTAAAATTTCAGTCATGGAAAAAGAAAGATATGGTTGTGTTATCTGCGGTAAAGGCGTCCAAAACGCCAATCTTGTCAGTTTCTCAAAACGAAGAGTCAAGCATGTTCGTAGGCCCAATTTGCACACACATCACCTGGTGATAGATGGTCAGAGGGTCAAGATCAAAGTTTGTACCACTTGCAAAAGATCTCTACGTGTAGACGACAGAAAATCTCAAGCAGTAGCGGCTAATGCCTAATAATCAGGAATGGTCGAGGCGATGGTGTGGTGCAATTAGGCACAGTGGCGGTGGTTCCACTTATGGTGAAGGTTATGATGGAGGGCAGGTAGGGCATTCAAGGTTTGGAGAATTTGCCTGCCGGATTGGAGATCAAGGAGAAATGACGGCTACTTTCCCTGACGTAGGAGTGATGTGTGGTTATAATGATGAAGAGAAGTTAATTTTTGTTTGTGTGGATGTGGCTTGTTTTTTGGGAAACATGGAAAAAGACAGACTGTCCGAGATGGCCAATAAGGGAGTGAATATTTTGGCATTATTTAAGGAGCTGGAAGCTAGAGATCAAGTGCTGTACCTGACGGTATATCCCACCATAATGAGATTGGTTGTAGAAGCAAGAGATAAAGCCGGCGTGGTAAGTGAGGATGTGGTAGCGAACATAGATTTGATCAAAGGTTTCGATGGCCTAATAAGATATAAGGGTTCGGAAATTGCTTACCATATCAGAAAGCTTGGAGACGAGATGTTTGTATCGATAGGAGAACGGGATGAGAATGGGCGAACGTTGGTACCTGTATCGATAAGTAACGAAGTAGATTATATGCCTGAGATTGAGTCGGAAGACCCCAAGAGACACTGGAAATTGGCAGATAAAATTATTTTAAACCGCTGATCGGGTGGCCGGAGAGGAACTGCTTCCAAGAAATGGGGTTTTTGCCGGAGATCTGGACGGTGTTGACGATTAGCTTTCCTGACAGAAGGGAGGTTTTGATTATTTTGATTTCGAGATTGTCTATTTTTGCCGTGCCTGCCGGCAGGCAGGTCCAGGCTCCCGGCTCGGGATTAAGGGAACGAATAAGGGCGTGGGTTTTGGTTATTAGTTCTTGGTTATTGGTTGATAGTGCTTGAGAAAGAATTTCCCAGGGGATAAAGGCAGATTCTCGGGAAACCGTCCGATGGCTTGGAGTGAAAGTGGCGAGGGATTCGTCTTGAACGGTTTTGGAGTAATTCTGAGCACAGATTTCGGGTAATTTTTGTCTTAATATTTCTTTGGCGGCCTGAGTAAGTTTTGTGGTCAATGTAGCTACATTATCCTCCAGATCTATAGCGACGGAGATTTGAGAAATGATAGGACCATGATCCAGTTGCTCATCCATCTCCATCAAAGTAACACCGGTGTTGGTGTCCTGGTTTTTGATGGCCTCGGAGATGCAGAGGGCTCCGCGGTACCCGGGAAGTAAAGAAAAATGGACGTTATAGATGCCAATGGTGGGAGCGTTTATCCACGTCAAAGGAATAATTTTGCCATAGGAGACGACCATGAAGATGTCGGGCTTGAGTAGCTTGACGTGGGTAAGATTAGTATCATCCAATTTCGCTGGCTTGTAGATGGGTAAATCGTGTTTTTGGGCGGTCAGACTAACGGAAGAAGGGGTAAGAATTTGTTTTCTGCCTAGCGGCATGTCTGGTGTGGTGACCACTCCAACGACGTTCACCATCTTCATGCCAATAATGGACTCCAGAATTTGGGCTGAAAAGTCAGGTGAGCCGAAGTAAACTAGGTTTTTGAGCATAAAGTGATTATAAGGTAAAATAATAGAGACCATAGAACCGAACTTTGAAAAGGAGAGCGGATGTGATTAAGCGATTTAACTCGCGTTCGTTTGTATTGGTTTGTGCTTTTTTAGTGTTTTTACTTGCAGTAATATTATCTGCCGTCTTGATAAAACAAAGTTACTCAGGGGCGGGTGAACCAAAAAATGTTTACATGATTCATTTGTTCGAGTCTGGGATGTATTCAGAAAGGATGATGTGCAACACCTATGGTGTTTGTGTCCTTTTAAGGACTCCAAGATCGGTAGTTGGTGTTTCGAGCATCGAAATAAGCGGAGAGAAGTATTTTGAAATCCTTAAGAGCAATACGGTCATACGCTCAACGGCTAGGGGAATGTATTGCCCCGGGGTGATCGATCTGGCCTCGTGTTTTGAGGTCGTGACTATTTATCCGCTGACCACTTGTCCCACTGAGATCAAATATTTGGGATTTCGGGCACCGTTGGTGCCGGATACGTGTTTGATTGGAGAATAACTCTAAACTTCACCCCACCTTTTGGTGGGGCTTTTATTTGAGGCTGGAACGGCCTATATACTAGACATTTGATGGTTTTTGGAGTATACTCGTGCCAGACTGAATTGTTCCTTAATTTCCCCCGCCTGAGGAGGTGGATCATGAAAAAAGTGCTGTTTTTGATTTTTGTCGTTGTAGTTTTGGCAGGATTAGCAATTTACTTCCTGCCGGTTTACGAGGGAAGCGGGGACATAACTTGGGGAACCTATTGTAGACACGATCCGTATACAAACACTGATGAATGCCTTTTGCACGGCGAGGATGCTGTCACTCTAGCCGACGAGTGGTGGCCAAAGTGCACCGATCGTATCATATCGGGAAATGAGACCGTTATTGAAACTTTTATGCTAGATGGTTCTCCCGCCGCACCGCGCAACTTCTTTGATGGAGGATGGTACATCCTGCAGAAAGGGAGCTGTGAAATCTCCCATCCGGAAGGATAGATTATCTTTAATGTAATATTCAGAAATCAAGGTAGCGTCTCCAAACGGGGGCGCTATTTTTATATCTTGTCTATTGGAGTGAGGCCGTCGGGGGTTTCTTTGAAGATCTGACCGCCCTGTTTAAGAATGTGATCGGTGAAGAGAATGCCGTCCAAGTGATCGTTTTCGTGCTGGACATAGGCAGACTCTACATCCTCAAACTTACGATGGCGGGGGACCAGAATGCCGTCTTCCGGGGTTACATAGTCCATCTCTATAGAATAGGGGCGATCTACAAAACCCCAGATTTTGGGGAGCGAGAGACAGCCTTCGAGCCAACGGTCTTTCTTTTTAGAATGGATGTCGGAAAGTAAAGCCTCGGATGACCAG
This sequence comes from Candidatus Collierbacteria bacterium, assembly GCA_003531665.1. Classification (GTDB taxonomy): domain Bacteria; phylum Patescibacteriota; class Microgenomatia; order UBA1400; family MFAQ01; genus UBA10133. The sequence goes on along the minus strand of DQFC01000036.1, from coordinate 21,105 downwards.
GAAATAATCGGATTGATAAAGATTTCCGGCTTCCCGTTTAAGGAGACGATGAAAAGACGTCTATCCAAGCCTACTTGAGTGGCTGCCAGGCCAACTCCTTCGGGATCCCTCGAGGATTTGAGAATTTTGATCATTTCCGATATCTGTTTTTCGAGCTTTTTGTCATAGTTAAGTACAGGCTTAGCCTTGACACGGAGGAATTTGTCGGGGGTAACGAGAATTTTCATTAGAGTATTTTACCACACCTTTTAGTCTTATAGTAATCTAAGTGTATAATCGTGTGAGCTAGGAACATTAAATTGACTGGAGGAACCATGGAATCAGAATCTATTTGGCAAAAACGGTCCAGGACCTTTTTATTTGTGTTCTATTCGCTGATAGATCTATTTTTAGTCTATACTTTTTGCACCAGCTTTAATTTGCCTACTCAACTGTTGTTCTTGGTTTTACTTTACTGTGTTGTAATAGATTCCATACCTGTAATTTGGACCAAGGGAAATGGGTTGTGTGACGCTAAAAAGAGATTTGAAATGGTCTGGGGTATTAATGAAGTTTGGGCATGGGGATGGTTGATGTTTTATGGATACGGTGTCGGTTTCCAACATCTGATTTTGGCCGTGGTTTTGCTGGCCGTATGGATCTCGAGTAGGTGGAGTCAGACCCGAGACTACATGAATCTGCGCAAATCGTGACTATTAAAAAAAGGAGGCAACATGTCCGATGCACTTTTGCTTGAAATGGAAAAGGAAATCAGGGAATGGAAGGTGGGTACATCAAAGACCTGGCCCTACAATTTGCCTGGGGTAGATGCCGAGCTTGTTGATCTGATGCAAGAATTTCTTGACAGAACCCTTGGTAAAGGTAAGTTTAAAGTGAGTATGGCCGATTTTGCTCTTTCGTTAAAAATTGAACGCATAAGTTAGATATTATCCCCGATGTAAAAGTCGGGGTTTTTATGTGGACAAATAGGTGTTAGTTTAAAGTGACGAGAGTTTGTCTTTGGCGGCTTGGTAGTCCGGCTTCAGCTCGATGGCTTTTTTGAAGGCCATCTTGGCCTCATCAATCTTATTTAGCTGAGAATAAAGAATACCGATGTTAAAAAAATTAGTGGCATCGGTCGGTGAGAGCTCGGTAATCTTAAGAAGTGTTTGCGTGGCATCTAGGTTAAATTTTGGATCTATAGTTCCCAAAGTCAGTTCGGTGCGGGCCTTAGTCTTTAGTAGATTCAAGTTGAATTTATTCATTGAGACTGCCTTTGCGGTATTGGTGACCGCATCCGAGACGAATTGTTGGAGATAGGAATTGGCTTGTTGTTTTTGTTCGGCAGAGGAGGAGGCGGCCAGACTGTTTATTTGAGGCGCGATAATCTGGATAGCTACTAGAGCTTGAATGTTTCCCAGCTGAGCGTAGTAGAGAGGCTCGCGTGGGTTTAGTTTTATGGCGTTCAGATCTTCAGTAAGGTTGGCGCGTCCGGCGGTATACGCGAGGTCGGCGATCCACATCCGGCGGACTCCAAGGAGAAGCCAAATCGCGATAACAGAAATCACAGTGATGCCTAGAGTCTGACTAATATTGGTTCTTCGTGAATATATTTGGGAATTTTCTGAAGATGCGATGAGAATTGCCGGGAACAAGAAAAAGAAAAGCGCCACATTGACGACGGAGAAGCCGAAGTAGTTGGTGATAAGGATGCTGAGAAAGCCGAGCAATAGGGGAGTTGAAAGTTCTTGGTTATTGGTTGTCGGGTGTTTTTGGAAGAAAAGTTTGAGGATGGAAAAAATGAGGAATAAATAACATAAAAGTCCAACAAAACCGGTGTTGGCGAGGGAATTTAGATACTCGTTGTGGGCTTTGTTGTAGAGAAAGTCGGACTCTGAAGTGAGGTTGTGTGCCGCTGGCCTAACCCAGTAGTAGGAGTAGCCAAAAGTTTCGACACCGGTGCCAAAGAAAGGATATTTTTTCCCCAGCTCGACGGCTCCTTGCCAGACCACACGACGGATGGCCATGGAGTCCGAGCCACCAATGCGGGTTTTGTTTTCTTCGGTGATGATATCTGTAGCGTTGGAGTAAAAAGGATTTATTTTATTGAGTGATCCGAGGGTTTTTTGTACGGTATCACCTTTGAGAAATAAAAGAGCCAAGATGAGTACGGCTAGCCCTATCAATAGCTTTGGTTGTTTCTTTTGAATAATAATGGTGACGATAAAGATCAGCAGGATAATAACTGTAGCTCCGATGCCGGATTGGGAACGGGTGAAGATGATGGCGGCCAGAAATAAAATGATTAAAGCCCCATAAATAATTCTTTGTAGGGGCGATTCATGAATCGCCCGTACGGAGATGTATAGCGGTATAGGGAGAACAGCGATGAGATAGGCCGAAAGCCAGTTGGGTTGGCCAAGAGTGGAGAAGACACGGTTTTGGACATCCTGGACCCAGATATTTTTATCAATGCCCATTTTTTCCAGGACGGCGTAAAAAGCGGTTACTGCGGCGGTGGCTAGAATAGTGGTGATGAGATTCTTAATCGCTTTTGGATAGCCGGAGAAATGGGTGACCAGGGCATAAAACAAGATGATGTAGCAAATAGTTGAGACGAGTCCGCCATGAAATCTGGAGTAATATCCCCAAAGACTGGTGTGGCGGTCGATAGAAATAACGGTAGAAATGATTTGGGATGAGAGAAATAAAAGAATGGGGAGGTCTAGCGGTGTTTGGGCGATTTCAAATTTTTTGATCTGAAGCGCGCGGACACCCCAAGCGGCGGCGATGATAATCGCCATCGCGTAAACGAACATCATCTTGTTAAACTCAAAAACTTCGGATGTAAATGGCCAGAGGAGAAGGGGAGTAACGAAGAATAAAGCGTAGAAACAGTAATGAATAAAAGTGGCTGGTTTTTGGACTAGGGTGGCAAGAGCTTTTTCTTTCGAGGACATGGAGATAGTTTAGCAGAGATGTTAAAATGAGCGCATATGAATGACGAGATATTTGCACATGCTGGGACAGAATTTGTCTTTATGGATAACATGGACAGAGGTATTTTTATGATGGAGAATCTACCAAAAGATTTTGAGATTATTCCACTAGTTGACGATGGTGATGAATTGAGTAAGTTTGTCAAGGATTTGGTGGAATTGGGGGCCGTGGGTGATGTGTTGTCAGGTGTGAAGTTTATTCCTCACTTGAATATTCCAATTGATCCGACTGACGGTTTTTATGACATGGAGGCAGCGAAGCTTAAGGTATCAATTCTATCTGACGAACAAAGGATAGAGTTAAAAATCGATGAAACGGAGGCGACTAGGATCGGGGTGGTTCAAAATACTAAGACTGGGGAACAAATATTTTTTAGACTGCCAGAAAATGATGTGGCCGAGATATTCCCGAAGAAGATTGAAACGGATGAACAAAGGGATGAGATAGCTGGGAAATTGATTGGTGATGATATTCGTTCAGAGGAGGATGGACCGTTGGTTAAAGCCCGAATGGTTTACGGATTGTGGAGAGACGCTATCGCTAGGAAAAACTTTGAGCTGATTGATAAGGTTGGGCAGGCGCTTTACCCCGATATCCTAGGGGAGGCCACTGGTAGTATCGACGAGGTCAAAACATTTTTGGACATTCACCTGAAACACGAGGCGGACGGTCCTGCAGATAATATGTGGTTAGCTAGGGAAGCCATTAAGAAAGTGATAACTGTCTTACCGGAGGAGCAACAAGCAACGGTCCATACAGAGATTGGTACGTTGGTAGAGTCTATAGCCAGAAAGGCAGTTTTTGATGCCAATGATTTGTGGGTTGTAGTAATTGAGCCACTGATGAACGCTATATCGGGTGGTGACGAGGATGACGCTGGTAAAGATAAGAGGAGAACATTTCTTTCAAGTTTGGATGTTGGTTGTCCACTTACAAGTTTTTTGATCTCTGATTTAAAAGAATACTTAGAGATTGTCGGTTGAGAAGAGATAAAAAAATCAGGCTGCATAACATGCAGCCTGATTGGTCTAAGAATACTAGTGGGCGAACTGTGTTGCCCACTGTAGTGATGCGGCGCCGCCGCCAGCAAATGCGATCTCGGGAAGTGGTGTCGTTACCACAAGAATGACGACTCCCAGTCCGATCAGGATGTCTAGCTCGAGAGCTAGCATGTTGGAGAAGTCACCCGCCGACACTTGGATCATGACGGTTGAAACCTGACCGTCGGAACCCAAGACCGGAAATGGCATGGGGAAATCGTCCGGAACGGTTTCGACTTTGCGCTGGTCGTATGCGCTGTTGTGATCCCTCCGGGCTTTTTCGGCTTCGGATCGGTTTTTGGGCCAGGAATTCTTCACACATTTGAAGAAATACGAGACCTCAGCCATGACACCTAAGGCTTGTCCCGTTCCAAGCGCAGGCAGCGCTTTCGTTGCTCCGGCGAATTTGCCGAGCACATTTCCGACTACCGGCACGATGACAGTCGGAGATGAAGTGTCTGCAAAAACCAGCAACCACTTCACGCCCTCATAGACGAACTGCACTACGGTCTTTCCTCCCCCGGTTCGAATTACATCTGGGGTGATAGTTCCATTGCCAAGTGCGTCGAAGGCGGCCAGCATGACTGGCCATGAAATCTGCCCGATCTTGTCAATGACGTGCATGCCGATCGCGGTGCAGAGTCGGGGATCACTCTTGGCCATGGTGGCAATGGCAGCCCCCCCGGCCATTGTTATGTCGATGGCTGTACCATCTTCCTTCAACCAGGTTGACGGCAATACCATCATAATCACCTGGTCGTCGGGGGCGTAGCCAATTGCCGCCAAGTTGTCGACCGTTTCCTGTTCAGACAGCAATGGCGAAACAGGAAAATACTCATAAACGTACTGTGTCCCGGGCATCGACCCCTCACCCACGACCTTTTCACTTATTACCACCTTGAAACACTCATTGGTGGTCACGTCGCAGATTTCAGGCCACTCGATAAGTGGCTTGTCGAAATCGACGACTGGGATGCCACCGCCGCAGGCGGTGAGAATCAAGGAAAGAGAAATTAAGATCGCGAGAATTGTAGGGATTTTTTTCACTTGGGGCTCCTTTCGGGTGCCAGCTTTTGAAAAACCGCTTGGACCGGCCTGAGGACCGGCGCTTGGGGAAAAACATTTTAGAGAGCGAGGTGACTCTCGAAGTAATAGGGGATTGTAACACACTTATGCCTAAAAGTCAAGTGTTATGGGATATAGATGGAGTGAGATTGCCACGGTTCAATGCTCCCACCGACAGCTTCGCAGTCTTGGCGGGCAGGCGCAATGACGGAAAGTGCTCGCTTAAATGGCTATACTTTGATATTATTTAGCCATATTATGATAGCCTTTTTAATTAACAATGTTTGAAAAGCTTTGGAGGCTCGCTACCCTCGATGTAGGCATAGACTTGGGTACGGCCAATGTAGTGGTGCACGTTCGAGGTAAGGGTGTAGTAATTCGTCAGCCATCGGTGGTCGCCAGACACATGAAGACCAAAGAGATCCTGGCTATGGGGGACGAGGCGAAGAAGATGCTTGGGAAAAACCCGGCTAATATCGAGGTCGTAAGACCGTTGCGGGATGGCGTGATAGCAGATTTTGATGCCGCCGAGGCTATGCTGAAACATTACATCGTTGAAGTGCATGAGCTGTACAAGGGTCTTGGTTTCAAGATTCCCCGTCCCAGGGTAGCGATTGGAATTCCCAGCGGAGTCACGGAGGTAGAAAGGCGGGCGGTTCAGGAAGCGGCACTTGAGGCTGGGGCCAGAGCAGTGTTTCTTATCGAGGAGCCAATGGCGGCGGCGATCGGATCCGGTCTCCCTGTAGAAAAAGCGGAAGGTCAGCTGATTTGTGATATTGGCGGGGGTACAAGTGAAATCGGAGTGATCTCACTTGGTGGCTTGGTGTTAAATCGAAGCCTGAGAGTGGCGGGGGACGAGCTTACTGAAGCGATACAAAACTTTGTTCGGCTGAAGTATAGCCTACTTCTCGGTGAAAGTACGGCTGAAGAAGTCAAAATTGCGGTTGGTTCGGCCTATCCTCAAAAAAGAGAAAAAGAGGGAAATCCTCTACAGATAGTCGTGCGTGGTCGAAGCTTGGAGGATGGACTGCCAAAGTCTTTGAAGCTGGATAGTGTGGAAATTCGAGAGTCAATGATGCCTATTTGTAACCAAATTTTAGGTGAAATTGCCCTAATAATCGAAGAAACTCCACCGGATTTAGTGGCGGACATTCTGGAAAAAGGCATGGTGATGGCCGGGGGAGGATCTTTGATTCGTGGCTTTGACAAGCTGATCAGTGAGCAGATAGGCATGCCTGTGTGGGTAACTGATACCCCGCTTGAGGCAGTAGTGCGGGGATGTGCCAAGGTCCTGGAAAATGATAAGTTGTTGAGCAAGGTGCGTGTTGTGGGCGGATTGAGGTAGAGGAAGGACAGCCTATAACAGTTGACAAACAGAAATATTCTGGTATAATTCGTTGAGATCTTGAAAATTCGTAACCCAAAGGAGTAACGATGTTTGTAAATTTGATTGTCACGACATTGGCAACATTCGGACTAATCGCGTCGATCTTTCTGGTTCTGCACGTGATCACAAGTCCAAAGCAGGGCGAAGTGATCGCAAAGTTTTTAACAGAAGATGGGGAGTGCAGAATTGTTATCAAGGAGGGAAATCGTCCCTCTGTCGTCGAAACAAGCGAAGACAGATGGAATTCAGTTGTCGTAGGGGACCATTACAAAACTGTGGATGGCGACGTTACTGTTTTCTATTTGGTCTGATCTGCTCCCGATCATGAATCTCTCTTGGTTTTTCCAGGAGGGATTTTTTGTGGGCAAACAGTTTGGGATATAGATGAGATATATAATGGCTTTATGTCTGAAATGGATGATTCGATGGAAACAACCCCTCAGTCAACTCGCTCGGCTTCCGCTAGAACCTTTCAATTGAGAGAGGTAATTGAGATGGGGGAATATGATCCTGAATATTTGGGAACCTTTGCAGAATGGCATACTTTGAGCAAGCCGGTTCAGTGGAGTTTGATCAAGAAAGCGTTAGACATCAGAGAGCGTCAGCTGGTGCAGCAGTGGGCCGAGATAAACAACATCCTCGACTTCCGTCTAAAACCCGAGCTGAAAATAGCTTTAAAAAATATCGAAAAACAGCGACACCAAGTGATGAAAGATAGAGAAACACTGCTGATGGAATATTTTGGCTAGTTTTTAGGGAGAGGTGATGATGGCGAGGTTTTGTGGATTATTACCGAGTGTGTCATAAAGAACGATGTCGGCTTTTTGGAGCGGTTCTTGACTAATAGTGGTAATACGAATTGTTTTGCCGATAATTAGGTTGCCCGGGAATAGCTCGCCCGGCTCAGTAAAGATGAAGTCACCAAGGATGATGGGATACTGACTGGGAACGTCGGTGATTTGGGCATGGTTGTCGGAAAATTTGTAAAAGCCTTTTTGTCCGGAGGCAGTGCGAATGGGAAATGAAGGAGATCTGTCACTATCGAGTGGGGTGATGGTGACGGCAGAGCCCTTTACCTCCAGAACGGTACCCATGAGCACATTGCCGGAAACCAGAGGCTGTCCCGGTTTCACCTGATCAAGTGGAGAGCTGGAAGAGACGATAAACTTGCCGGTTGAACCGGAAATTCTGACAGGAAGGACGGCCTTAAATGAGCCCCTAAGATTGTCAGAGACTTTACCATCAATGATGGCTTGTTTGAGGTACTCGTTTTCGGAAAGAAGTCTGGCAATCTGAATTTTTTGTTCCCGTGACTGCTTTTCCAGACCAGAAATGTTTTTGAGCCAACTATACTTGGTCTCGCTCAACAGTCGAAGTTTGGAAGTAGGAGCAGTGATAGGTGTTAAAACGAGATAGAAAAGGGAGTCTAGGCTTTTTCCTACCTTGAGATTGCTTGCAATACTCAGAAGAATAGCAAATAATAGCGGCAGTAGAAGTAAATTTATTTTTATCGAATTTATCATGTTAGAGAAGCAATCCAAGAATACCATAAAAGTAGTATCAGCTGTCTTACTTTCGGTTATTTTGGGCGAAGGCGTTTTTGGTATCGGTTTTTTTTGGCCTTTTCTGCTGACGCTTTTGGATTGGCGGGGGATTTATTGGCTATCATTTTTTGTCGGGATACTGATCTCTGGACTTTATCGCGTGTCAATGGGAACGCCTAGTTTGTTTTTGGCAGTTGTAATAGGAGGGCTATCTTTTCTTTTTAGTTCGGGAAAAGAGTCCGGATGGGTAATGCTGATAATTTCATTGGTGGCAAATCTGGTTTTTGATAAAGCGTTTGGTTTTGGTTGGAGCATTTGGGATCCAATCTCTGTCTTGATTGCTTGGACTGTGGCCGTGCGCTGGTTTGAGAGGTCGGAGTCTATCAAGTTAAATTATTAGATGAGGACCAATGCGATATATTTTTGGGTGAAGACCTTTTTGATTTTGGTGATGGCGGTGATTATTTCCCGAGTGTTTTTTCTTACCGTCGTAATGGGTGAACACTTTGGTGACTTGGCTCGCGGGAATATGATTCGAATACAAAAATTGGATCCAATTAGAGGGGTGATTAGCGATAGAAATGGAAAGCCAATGGCTATGAATATTGATTACCAGGGCAGAACCATCCGCCATTATCCTGGCGGGGAAACTATCGCGGCGATTGTGGGGTATTTAGGTAAACCAAACAATATTGATTTGACGAATTGTGCCGAATGTAATCCTGAAATGACGGTGGGTAAGGCAGGGATAGAAAAAAGCTACCAAAACAATTTAATGGGTCAGCCTGGAGAGGTGATCGTACAGGAAACTGCAGACGGTAAAAACAAAACAGAGGTAATAAGAACCGAATCAGTCCCGGGAAAAAATATTCAGACCAATATTGATTTGGAGTTACAGAAAATTGCCTTTTTGGCAATAAGAAATAAATTCAAAGAAATTGGAAAAAGTGGAGTGGTGGTAATCGCAAGGATAAATGGGGAGGTGTTGGCCCTGGCCAGCGTGCCTTCCTTTGATCCAAATTTATTTATTGCCAATGGAAAGCGAAGCGATTTTGGAGGAGACTTTAAAGATGTGGATGGTCTTATTAGCGATCAGACAGCCAAACCATTGTTTAACAGAGCAATTTCCGGAAACTTTGCCCCAGGATCTGTATATAAATTAGTTCCGGCGATGGGGGTACTGGAAGAAGGAAAAATTACCCGTAGCTCAGAAATAATAGATACGGGTGAGATAAAGATTGGAGAGTATCGTTTTGGCAATTGGTATTTGGATAAATATGGACAGACCGAGGGCTCGATAAACGTAGTAAAGGCGATTTCCAGAAGCAATGACATTTTCTTTTACAAAATGGGCGAAGCCCTGGGTGCCGATTCTTTGATTTCTTGGACCATGAGATTTGGACTGGGTCAAAAAACAGGAATCGATTTGCCGGGGGAGTCCGAGGGATTTGTGCCGACACCTTACTGGAGAGAAAAGACGTTGGGAGAAAGATGGTTTCTGGGAAACACTTATCACATGGCCATTGGGCAGGGGGATTTGATGACGACACCACTACAGATAAATAGAATGACAGCTGAGGCTGTAAGTGGCTTGAGCTGTAATCCGATGTTGGTGGGAACGATCGACTGCAGTGATCAAAAGTTTAACCCTAAGAATATTGCGATAATCTTGGAGGGGATGAAGGGAGCGTGTAGTCCGGGAGGAACGGCCTTTCCTTTGTTTGAATTTGCGGGGAAGATCTACTGCAAGACGGGAACGGCTCAAAAAGGGACAAAAGATACTCTTTCAAACGCGTGGACGAGCGTGGTGGTTCCCAAAGGCAGTGATGTGCGGAATTGGATCGTGATGACGATTCTGATTGAGGAAGGGGGTGAGGGAAGTGCGGTGGCCGCACCTGTGGCCAAGGAGATTGTGCCCTATATACTTGACAAAATGTAGAGGAAGGGTTATACTACACGCATAGGCTCAGTGAGACTTTAGTCGGGATGCACATTGGTGCTCTCTGAGCCACTCTTTATTGGTCCGGACAGGCGCCCTTGTCCGGACTATATTTTTTTATCTAGGCCCTTGACAAAGAGTGTGTTATGGGTTATAATACCTGCTATAGAAATTTGAAAATTGATTACTTGGCCGGTGGTCACGAAATGGGAACTTAGGTTCCTACCTCGTGGCGACTGGCAATTGAAGCGCGCGCCTGCGGCCTGTCGATATACCCTTCGCCGCGCCGGCTACGCTGCGGGACGACAATCGTCGCCCCGAGCCCAGCCTTTTGCGCTTCTTCGCACGCCTTCGCCACTACCAAACCTGAGAACAGTTCCGCCCCTGTGCGCCTAATCAAAACTGTTTTCTCTGTTTGGTGAACTTCGATCCCGTCGGCTGCCTGCTGGTAGCTGAGGCCGCGCCCTGCTTTCAATAAGCTGGGGCGCCTGCCTTCCGCCGCTGCCCTGCGCTGATCATGGCCGGCGGGATCCGAAAATTAAAGGACCTGACATTTTTGTCAGGTCCTATTGCTATCTACCCCATAACACTTGACAAGAGGTGAAAGTCGTGATATATTATGGCGTATTCTTGAAATAAGTTGTACTTTTACTTGATGGATTCCTGGTCAAGCCAGGAATGACAAATATACATTAATTCGGCCGCTAAGCCTGTCTTCGGGGAACCGATGGCAGGCTCGGCGGCCGAAGATTAAATAGGTCCACGTGGTAGGTAGCTGTGCTGCTTACACGCCCCTTTGGCCTTAGCCGACGTCCGAGAAAGGGGCGGCCCCATTCCCAGCGAGCTTTCTCGGCAGGGTTCTGTCCCTGCCAAAGACGCACGCGGGCGGCCTTCCCCCTAATGACCGGCTGATCCGCCGGATGCGCGAACCTCCGCGCGCGCGGAGATTAGGGTCGGGTCGCGCAGCCCGACGGAAAAGGAGAGTGGAACCGACACCTCCTATTTCTGAAGACCAAGATCACCCGTCGGGTGCTTTGCGAATCCATGAGCTGTCCGGTGTGGGACACAAGGATTTCGCAGACACAAGTATTTCGGGTGAGTCTCATTTTTGTCTCGGATGGAAGGCCTTCCATCCGAGACAATGTATATTACCCCCATAATTTTGGGGAAATTCATGGAGACTCCGTGAGAATTTATTTCTTATTGTCGACTCTCACGGAGTCCTGGAAATCAATGCCCGGTGCAATTTGCATCGGGCTTTTGCTTTTGTATGAGTGTATTTATTATCCACAGTACCTGCGAGGATAATCCTTGCAGGTTAATAGTTGACAAACGTGGTGTTATGGGGTATAATACCCGCAGAACTTTGATACTTTTTGTGTGTCACTCAGGCTTGACGCTGTTATTTCGCCTGGCATGAGTGGCACACACGAGAAGAAGCCATACGGAGAGTCCCGGTGGAGTCCGTGAGGACCTTGAAGCTGGAGACATGATGGGGGTTTGTTTCTGTTAAAACTAACTGCGCTCATTGGAACTCTGGCGGCTAGCCAGACGGCTCATCCTGCGCCGAGCGTAGTGATGTTTCTTCTTCCGGTTAAATCCGGCATCTGCAAATAAACTTCGGCAACACGAAGGACACTTGCAGATCGGAATGGTTCTCAGACCGGGTGTTGCTACTCTGAGACTCATTTATGAACCTGGTGTATTCAGTGGGCAGAACGAAGCGGGCTTTAACCCGCCCAATCTGAACAACACTGGCACCAGGGGATACAAATTTGCCGCCTTCTAAACAAAGGCGGTTTTCTTTTGCAAAATTACTGCTTGGTTGGTCCTCACAGAGGTGTAGTACAATTGCCGGTCGGATTTTAATGTATATTTTAAAGATGTACGGGTGGAGTGGGACCTGCCTGCCGGCAGTCAGTTCTCTCCACTGCGGTCGAGATGACGAAACGATGAAACTAGTAATTGTAGAATCACCAACGAAGACGAAAAGCCTCTCTAAGTATTTGGGTGGTGATTTTGAGATCTTGGCCAGCATGGGCCATGTTCGAGATCTACCAAAGAGCAAGTTTGGGATTGAAATAAAAGATTTGGGTAAGGATGAATTTGAATTTACCCCGACTTACGCCATCATGGATAAGAAAGAGGATACGGTAAAAAGACTAAAGGTAGAGGCAGCCAGGGCAGACGAAGTTATTTTGGCGTCCGATCCGGACCGAGAGGGAGAGGCGATTGCCTGGCATGTCAACGAAATATTAAAAGACTCACTTAAGGGTAGGAAGAAGCAGCCAATTTTTAAACGGGTGTCGTATAACTCCATCACCAAAGAGGCCATTTTGGATGCTATGGAACATCCACGCGAAATTGATATGAATATGGTGAATTCACAACAGGCGAGAAGATTCCTGGACCGTCTTGTGGGATACAAGCTATCACCGATATTGTGGAAGAAAGTGCGCCGAGGACTCTCTGCCGGAAGAGTTCAGAGTGTAGCAGTCCGACTGATTGTTGAAAGAGAAAGAGAGATCGAAAAGTTTGTACCGGTGGAGTATTGGCAGATTCGTGCACTCGTAAGAACTCAAGGAATCAAGACCATGCCTGCCGGCAGGCAGGACTCAAGAACTCAAGAGGAATTTTGGGTGGAGTTGGCTCGATTCAAAAAGAATAAAGCGGAAATTCATAACGGAGAAGAAGCCAAAACTATTTTGGCGGTATTGGAAACTGCCGAGTATGTGGTGAGTGATATCAAAAAGGCGGAAAGGAAAACCCAACCACATGCACCTTTTAAGACTTCTACTTTGCAACAAGCGGCGGCGAATGTACTTGGGTGGTCGGCGAAGAGGACCATGAACATCGCACAGAAGCTTTACGAACAAGGAGACATTACTTATCATCGCACAGACTCCTTCAATCTAGCTCCGGTAGCGATCGAAGAAGTGAGAAGGTTCATTGTTGAAAAGTATGGTGCTGAGTATTTGCCAAAAACATCAAGAGTGTACAAAACTACAGGGAAGGTAGTAGCACAGGAAGCTCATGAGGCTGTTCGGCCGACACATATTGAAGTGACACCGGAGAAATATATCGGTCAAGAGATGGCGATGGACGAAAAGAAATTGTATTCACTGATCTGGCGCCGGACAGTGGCTTGCCAGATGGCCGAAGCAGTTTTTGATGATACGAAAGTAGTAGTTACTGCAGAGGCGTGTGAACTGACAGCTAATGGAATCGTGGTGAAGTTTGATGGATGGAAAAAATTGTTTGTCAAGGACTCCGAAGAACTGCAAGCTTTGCCGGAACTTTCGGTGAGGGAAGTATTATCCAAAAAGAAAGTTGAAAGTTTGCAAAAATTTACTCAACCACCAGCCAGATTTAACGATGCTTCCCTGATTAAAGAACTTGAGAAGAAGGGGATTGGTAGACCTTCGACTTACGCCGCCATTATTTCCACCATTATTGACCGTAGATACGTGGAGCAGAAAGACAAAAAGTTTTTTCCCACTTCCATCGGCAAGGCAGTGGTGGATTTCTTGATGGAGAACTTTCCCAGAGAAATGCAGTACGAGTTTACGGCGAAGATGGAAGACTCCCTAGACGATATTGCTAATGGGAAGCTACCATGGATGGAGATGCTTAGTAAGTTTTGGGGTGACTTCTCCAGAAAACTGTTTAAAGTTGACAAGGAAAGCGCTCGTGTAGGCGTTCCGACAACCGGAACCGGAGTCAGGTGCCCATTGTGTGGAGTTGGGGAAGTAGTCATCCGGGATGGCAAGTTTGGGAAGTTTTTAAGCTGTAACCGGTATCCGGAATGCACATATAAGGCGCCATATATTGTCTATGTAGAAGATGTGGTCTGTGAGAAGTGCGGTAAAAGGGTGGTGCTGAAAAAGACGAGAACCGGAAGAGACTTCTACGGGTGTGAAGACTATCCAAACTGTACCTGGGCGAGCTGGAAGAAGCCACAAACGGTTGCGAATACTGAGAGTGATACCGGTTCAGAGGTGTCAGGCGAAGACGGCAATGAGGTTGAGATTGAGGAGTGATTTGAATATACCGTTTTGAGTTTTGGTGTATAATATGGGGTGTTCTTTTATAACGACGTTGTTCAAAGGAGATTAAAATGAGTTATCCCGATCCCGATACTGTGGTATGGCAAGTTTTTGCACCGGTCGAGGGAGCATTTGTGCGTATGGGGGCTGAACCCGCCTACGACACATTTGAATTGGCCCTGGTACAGGCCTACGAAGATTTGGAACAGGCCGGAAGTGCGTTTTTGTGTTCGTTTAAGGCTGGGGATCTGAAACTGAATGGAACGACTTTTCGAACCTTGTCCAGTCACCGGCTGAGGGTAAATGGGGAGATGATTCAACCGGACCGTAGTGGAGGTCCGATGATAATCAATTTGAAGGAAGCCTAGATCGCTGTAAACTCGCCGCCCCTTGTCTCAAAGATAGGGGGCTTTTTTTGCATAAAAACATCCCGCCTTCTAGCGGGATGTTGCGCGACCCCGTGTTTGGACGGGGCCGCCGAGGCTATGACTTTGAGGAATATGACTTTGAGGAAATGGGTGTGGCGGTGTAGCTGATCTCGGCCGATTCCTTCGCGTGGTTGGGTCTGACGGTGATGACCACATCCACGTCACGGCTTGAATCTCCGCCGTCGGTGCGGTAACTGATCGTAAATTCACCCTCCACTAGCCATGAGCAGGATAGGCCATTGTTTAAATGATGACGGCCGCGGGTGCATTCAATCGTGATGTTTTGGGTAGATTGTGGTCTGCGCGAGATGCACAAACCGGTTCGGGATTGTCCATCTTTTCCAAACTGAAGTTGGATCGAAACACCGTCTTGAGGTGCATCGAGAAGGTTCAATGTATTGGCTAGGGGTTTCCCGTTGATCGGGATGCCACTGACATTGAAGTAGGCAGGACCTGCCGAAGAGATGGGCATTGAAATGCCTGACGCAAAGACAAAAGATTTTTGAGACATGATTCTCCTTTGTAAACGTTCCGGGATTTAAGATATCCTATATGATATCGAAAATGCAGACCGTTGTCAAGCAGGACGATGAAAATGCGTTCATTTAGCATAAAAAAGGCCCTGTCGTGTGGACGGGGCCGGTGGTGAGGCTATTTCTTTGACGACGTGACGGTGTAAACGAGGTGTACTTCGCCCTTGCTGGGGAAGCAGAAGATGTTTACTTTGACGTTTACATCCTTACCGGCGTGGCCACAGTCGCTGGTCCAGCGGAACTCGATCTGTTGCCCCTCATCGATTGTGACCTCTTTTTGATTCTCATGATTGCTCATCAGGTAGTCCCCTTTGCCTGATGGCCGCAATGTGTATGGAAATTTCTGATTCTCCCTACTGGTACTGAATCGTGATTTGTGCGTGCCTCCAACTCCGACGGTAAGGTGGATTTCTCGACCGTCAAAGGGTACTGCATGGAGGATCTGTTGATTGGACATGTTCTTTCCGAGTTTTAGTCCTGTGATAGTACAGGACCCTTGTGGTTTAACGCGAATAACGTGCATATTATCCTGTGCAAGTTGCATGGGTTTCTCCGTTTCTTGAAATGTGCGGTTATGGCCTATATAGTAACAGATTGTTATCAAAAAGTCAATAATATACAAACACTCTAATGGGCGGGGTAGTTTGGATGGCAGGCCAAGACAAGATTGTTGGGATCGGCTTGGGTTTTGGGATTTGGAAGGGTAAGATGAAGTATGGTTGTTTTTACTAGGTGGAGTCATAAGTTACGGCAAATGTTGAAAAGAGTTGGACCGGGTTTTATCACCGGGGCGGCTGACGATGACCCGAGTGGGGTAGCCACGTATTCGATTGCCGGAGCTCAATATGGGTACAAAATGAGCTGGATGAGCTTGTTTCTCTTACCGGCCATGATTTCGATTCAGGAGATGTGCGGACGAATCGGGCTAGTGACGGGGAGTGGTCTGGCGGCGGTGATTAAAAAGTTCTATTCGGTAAAGCTCATGTGGTTTGCGGTATCTCTGTTGGCAGTGGCTAACGTGATTAATATTGGTGCCGATCTGGGGATCATTGCGGCTTCACTACAGATGTTGTTTGGATTACCATTTCATTTTTGGTTAATAGTAACGGCAGTTTTGATTGTTTGGATGGAGATAGCGGTGACGTATAAAAAATACGCCAGAGTGCTGAAATGGCTGGGATTGTCTCTTCTCGTGTATGTGATTACGGCTTTTATGGTGAAGCAGAATTGGGGAGAGATCGCGTTTATGATCTTAGTGCCACACATTGATTTTAATCTTGGCTATCTCATGACAATGGTGGGCTTTATGGGTACAACTATTTCGCCCTATCTCTTTTTTTGGCAGACGTCGGAAGAAGTGGAAGAGAAGATTACAGATGTCAGGTCCCAGATCTCAGATTTTGGACAGAAAACTAAGGTTTGGCCAAGCGATGTTAAGAGAATGAGGTGGGATACGAAGATAGGAATGCTCTTTTCAAATTTGATGACATTTTTTATCGTGTTAACGACGGCGGCAACTTTGCATAAGAATGGTGTTTTTAATATCTCGACTCCGCAAGAAGCGGCCCTGGCTCTAAAACCTTTGGCTGGAGATTTTGCCTACTTATTATTTGCTTTCGGTATGATTGGGATCGGTTTGCAGTCCATTCCGGTATTGGCAGGATCGCTTGCCTACGCAGTAGCCGACGGATTGGGAATACCGGAAGGTTTATCAAAAAAATTTCATCAAGCTAGAGGTTTTTATATCGTTATCGCGCTTGCAACTTTGGTCGGAGCAGGGATGAACATGGTTGGGGTCAATACGATGCAAGCACTTTATGTAGCGGCGGTGGTAAATGGAGTAATTGCCGTGCCTTTGATCTTCATTATTATCAAACTAGCCGATGACAATCGAGTAGTGGGTGATTTCAAGACTCAAAAAAGATACAAGCTGATTGCGTGGATTACTTTTGTGTTTATGGCTTTGTCGGTACTATTTATGCTTGGTAGTTTACTATTCAAATAGACAATTATTTGGGGGTGGACAGGGACGGAATTTTGCTCTAACTTGGATTGATGTCTGAAAAATTTAAGGATAAATTTCATAAAGAATATGTTGGGGGAAGTGGACCAATTGAGGACCAATCTTGTTCGTCGGTAATTTCCGAGGCTAGATTGGTTGCGCTGTCTTATGAAGAAATTTTGGCTGAGTACCGTAAGTACGTCAAAGATCCGACGGCGGAGCTCCCCGAAGAAATTTTGATGCAGTTAAGAATTGCCGGAAAGGTCTAATCTTATGGTGGAGGACAGAAGACCTTTCGGCTTCGCTCAAGATAAGCCGTTCGTGGTAGTCGAAGGAGGATCAGGGTCAGGAAAGACCACAGCCATAAAGAGTATCAAGCCACACCTGGAGGGTTGGCGATTCTTGAGAGAACCGGGGGGGACCGATTTTGGGGAGTTGATGAGAATCGCTGTTCAGGAGCACAAAGATCTGGAGATCGATCCTATGGCTGCTTTTATGGCCTATAGTGCAAGCAGGGCTAACTTGGTCAATCTGGAGATCCTACCGATTCTTACGGGCATTAAGAGCGGCCAGGGAGTGTTTTTGGATAGGTACTGGTTCAGTAGTTATGCTTATCAAGGTTCCGAGAAAGTCAGCAAGGCCGTAATATTACAGATTAGCAAGGAAGCTACCGGCGGGTTGATGCCTGATCTGGTACTTCATTTCGATTTGGTGCCGGAACTGTCCATCATGCGTAAAGAAGGTTGCTCGGATGTGGATAGATACGATCTGAAAGAACTATCCTTTCACGCACGAGTACGGGATGCCTATTTGGAGTTGTCGGCACAGTATCCGGAGATTTGGAAGGTGATTGACGCTTCTCGAAGCCAGGAGCAAGTGTTGGCCGATTGCCTTGCAATACTTCGTGAGCGGGGAATCATTTGAATTTTGCCTTTGGAAGGTTGACAATCATGAATTTCAGCTATAATAGCCGTAATAATTATTTCCATTATCGGATTTTTTTAGTACATTACCAAACTAAATATATCTTATTAGGAAGGATGCAAGGGGGACATAAATTGTGCTTCGCTTGCATCCTTCCTGAATAGTACAGAAAGGATGACTTCATCCGGAGGTAGTAAATGAAGAGTCAAAAATGGTTGGTTATTCTACTGTCACTGTCTTTCGTCCTTTTCTCTTGTGGGACTCCTGCCGGACAGGGAAGTACCGGTGGATCTACGCAAGTACAAGAACTAGGGTTTAAGGTTCCGAAGAATGCGCAGGGTCACACTGCAGAGCAACAGAATATCATTGACCGCATCAAAGTCACCACTGATCCCACCAAGGTATTGTGGATCCATTTGATTTCTCTCAATGGTCAGATCGTTCTGCGTACTCCTGTTGCGGGAAAAGTAACAAGTTCCGGTAAGCGCTTGGAGCCCACTACAGTTACTTCCGCCTCTGGTTCCTATGTTCCTCGCTTTGTGGTAAAAGACGCCTCTGGTGCGGAACAATGGTACTACACGGAGGAGTTGCTGCAGCCGGACGGTACATTTGGCTCATCTGACCCGTACATTTATTGGTTTGATCCAATGCATCGGTATCATCAGTGGGGTACTGCTGGTGGTCTTGGGTACTTGCTTACAGATTACCCAATTGATCTAACTAACCCTAAAGATTTAATTTCAGGTATGTATAACATGGATCTGCTCGCGTATCAGTGGCAGCAAGCACAAGAAGCCATAATGTGCGCAAATCAGGGTAGAACCTACGAGAATGGAGTATGTCAATGACAAGCAGAAAACAAAAGTTCTTTATTGTCATGAGTATCGTGATTTTCGTCCTTATGTTGGCCCTTGGGGTTCTCGGAAGCGTCCTTGGGTGGTGGATTGATGAAGCTGGTGATGTCGTGAAAGAAGAATTCGGTCCGAAGGCTGCCTTGGAGAAGTATGAGTGGTTCGTCTACCAAGCCAATGCGATCGCAAAGGCCGATTCCGACATCGCACTTTTTGAACAGCGCTTGGTTGATATTGAGACACAATACACTTCAACTTACGGCGAAGACAAAACCAAGTGGATGCCCTCTACCCAAGCCCAATACAATCATGAAATGCAGATCGCGCGAGATGATCTGATGGCTATCGTTTCCAATAGGAACGGCCTGGTCAAGGACTACAATACAGAGAGCCAGAAGTTCAACTGGGCGCCTTTTAAAGGTCGCGCTGATTATCCACCCGAGTCCTTTTTGGACTACAAAGTGCATTAGATTTATCTCTTGCCATATCTCTATAGAAGGTATGGCATTTTTTTGTATCAGGAGATCGAGAGGGTTGATTATTNNAAAATGGGTTTGTGAATGTAAAGCCGAGAATTGGGCGTATGAATTTAAATGCTCGTGCGGAAAACCTCGCACGAAAGGGGTTCGGTGGTATACACCCAAACCCATGGTAGAAGCAACTGCTGCTCAGTGGGCAATGAAGGGTAGTGGTCCAAATTGGTTCTGCAACTATTGTGGTTGCGAGAATCCAGTTTACAACGAGACCAATTGTGGATATTGCGGTGCACCGATTGGTACTGTTGAAACAACCGTTGGCCGGAAAGGTGTCAAGTTGAGTGCCTTCGTATCTACAGCCGGAACGGCAACTGCATACGAAACCACGAAAGTTGAACATGGGGACGCCGGTTGGGGGATACCTGAAGAAAGACGCGAAGTGCCATCACCCATTTCTCGAGTGCAACGGAATGAATCAAGCCGAATGGAAACATCCGGCTACCGTGATGAGATGCCAGCCATATCATCACCCTTGATGAAGGATCGTAAGAAGTTGATTGCGATTGCTGGGGGAGTAATCGGAACTGTCTTGTTTGGCTTGATCGTTTGGCTGATTTGGTACTGGAACTTTGATACCGTCACCAGAACTTGCTGGGTTCAGGGTTTCCATTGGGAACAGACCCTGGGGGTGGAGGAGTATCAGACTTTCAGTAAGACGGACTGGGCAAGTGAAATGCCTTCAGACGCCTATAACGAGTCCTGTACCTATTCCTTCAAGGAATGGAAGAAGGTGGAGGATGGTACCGAAGAGGTAGATGTCCAGACCACTTGTGATAAAGAAGTTCCCGGTGAGCCTGTGTGTGATGACGACGGTGCTGGTGGAGTTACCAATTGCCGTTCCACCACCGATACGATCAAAGTTCCGTGTACCGTAAAAGAGAAAAGGACAAAGTACAAAGATGTAGCGGTGCACGAGGACAAATGCACTTACAACGTTGACCGATGGGTGGAACTAAATCGTTACACAACCAGTGGAGAAGATCACTTTCCGTATTATTACGGCGAGGTGGTGGAAATCCCGAACCGACTTAGATTGGTTCAGTACCCAAACTTGGGAATCTATTCGGTTTATTTTGGCTCCGAATACGTTGATCCGTTTTCGAGAAACTACGATTTGACAACTTGGTCTCTGTTCCAACCGGAACAATCCTGCCAAGTCGAAGTTAACCGACGGAATAATGTAGTAGGTTCTCCACAGCCGTGAATCTGTTCCCCAAACTCGAAAGAGGGAGGGGATATTTTTTGCATAAAAAAAACCTTCCTCAAGAGGAAGGTTTTTGTGTGAAGAGGGAAAAGTTAGGGTGTGGGAATTGGTGTGGCCAGACCAGTCAGAGACATTACTTGTTCTGACATCCACAAGTAGGATGTTCTCTGACCGCTTGGGGTAGCGTAGACGGTGAAGCAGTAGACGTTATGGGAATTCCTCCATGTCGTGACGTATGCCTCGTCGACCGTGTCAATGAATCGATCGCGAAAAATGTCCAGACCTTTTCTGGCAGATGGAGATCCCTCCCCAACGCTATTCAAGGTTATGTTAAAGAAAGCGCCGGGATCGGAATAGCTTTCGCCTGGCGTTAGTGGATACAACGAGGTTTTTTCACCAGGAGTGCAATTTGCGTCTGTGGTGTCGCTATAATCAACTAAGTAGGCTGTGAAAAGCCCAGCAATTAAGAGCGAAACGATAACAGTGAGCAAAAATTGGGTTCTCCAATGCATTTTTAACGTCCTTTCCAGGCTTTGTGCCTGAGTGAGAGATTTGAATTCGAAGATCCCATAGTGTACCACACTTGAGGCTGGAAGTCAAGTTGGTTGTCCTGGTCACACACATTTG
>DQFC01000008.1 GCA_003531665.1 Candidatus Collierbacteria bacterium | reverse complement strand
ATGAAAAAAAGAATACTGACGGGAGACAGGCCGAGCGGAAAGCTACATCTGGGGCACTACGTGGGCTCTCTGGCCAATAGAGTGAAGCTCCAGGACGAATATGACCAGTTTGTCCTGATCGCCGACGTGCAGGCTCTGACAGATAACTATGAACACCCGGAGATGGTGGTCAATTCCGTGCGGGAACTTGTGCTCGATTATGTGGCTGCCGGGATTGACCCCAAAAAATCCACCATTGTCCTCCAGTCCCAAATACCGGCGATAGCCGAAATGACCGTCTTTTTCCTTAATATGGTGAGCCTGAACAGGGTGTTGCGGAACCCGACGGTAAAGGCGGAGATCGAACAAAAAGGGTTTGCGGATACACTACCGGCCGGATTTGCCATGTATCCGGTGTCCCAAGCCGCCGACATCACGGCTTTTGAGGCAAGCCTGGTCCCCGTGGGAGAAGACCAACTGCCCATGATCGAGCAGACAAGGGAGATCGTGCGTAAATTTAACAATCTGTACGGGGAAACCCTGGTGGAGCCGGAGGCGTTGGTGGGAGAGTTCCCCAGGCTGGTCGGGCTGGATGGCAAGGCTAAAATGAGCAAGAGTCTCGGCAATTGTATTTATCTGGCGGACTCCGTGGAAGAAGTGGATAAGAAGGTCAGGTCTATGTTTACTGACCCGACCAGACTGAAGCCAACCGACCCGGGACACGTGGAAAACAATCCGGTGTTTATTTATCACGATGCCTTTAATCCAAACAAAGCCGAAGTCGAAGAGTTGAAAACCAGATATATAGCAGGACAGGTCGGAGATGTGGAAGTAAAGCAAAAATTGGCGGTGGCGATCAATACCCTCTTGGAACCAATGAGAAAACGAAGATCGGAGCTGGAGCAAGATCCGGAGAAGGTAAATGAAATTTTGAGGAATGGTGTAGAAAAAGGCAGAGAGGTATCCGCCGAGGTATTAAAGAAAATTAAGCAGGCGATGAAGATCGACTATCAATTTTAACGACATGAAACCCGTCATCACCTACAGCGATTTTGANNGAGGAATCGCAAGGTATGTGTATTATGGTGGATACAAAAGAAAGACCATTTTTAATCTTCCTGCCGGACGGTCTTGAGCTTGGATCGGTGATAAGATAGGAGATCGAATATGCAACAACATCCGAAAATACAAACTAAGAAGATTGAGTTTAAATTTAATCTTAATTTGAGGAGATTGATGATTTGGATTTTAATTTTGTTTCTCTTTTTACCGGGCTTGATTAAATTTGTTCTGGGATCGACCGGAGCGGTGAAAGAGTTGCCTCTTTCAACGGCGATTGCGGAAATAAAGGCGGGTAAGGTTGAAGAAGTACAAATTCGAGGGCAGGAACTGATACTTCTTTATCCTAAAGACTCTTCCGGCAATCAGATCTTGGGAATGTCTCGAAAGGAGGATGGAGCCAGCTTTATGGACCAGCTTCAAAAAGCCGGTGTAGACGAAAGCAAAGTAAGGGTGGATGTGGTTTCTCAGGATTTCATCAATGGCTTGTGGAACATAATGTCTTTGGTATTACCCATAATCGGTTTTGGAGTCTTGATGTTCTATTTGATGAAACGACAGGGAGGCGGCGCTGATATGTTTGGAATTGGGAAAAGTAAGGCGAAGCTCTTTGCCAAAGGAAAACAAAATATTAAATTTTTGGACGTAGCTGGAGTTGATGAAGCCAAAAAGGAGCTGGAGGAGGTAGTGGACTTTCTTAAAAATCCTAAGAAATATCGCGATTTGGGCGCCAGAACACCCAAAGGCGTACTCCTGACCGGTCCTGCCGGAGTGGGGAAGACGCTTTTGGCCAGAGCAGTCGCCGGGGAGGCAGGTGTGCCGTTTTTTTCAATGGCAGGGTCCGAATTTATGGAGATGTTGGTAGGTGTAGGGGCAAGCAGGGTACGAGACCTTTTTGAGACGGCAAAAAGAGCTTCGCCTTCGATAATCTTTATTGATGAAGTTGATGCAATTGGACGTACAAGAGGCGGCAGTGGGGGATTTGGAGGACATGATGAAAGAGAACAGACCTTGAATCAAATATTAGTAGAAATGGATGGATTTACACAATCCGACAACGTGATAGTTTTGGCCGCAACAAATAGACCTGATGTGTTGGATTCAGCACTAGTGCGTCCCGGTCGATTTGATCGTAGGGTAACCCTGGATCTACCGGATATCGCGGGACGAAAAGCAATATTGGAGATTCACAAAAAGGGTAAACCTTTTATGAAAGAACTCAATTGGGATAAAGTGGCGGAGAGAACAGTAGGCTTTTCCGGAGCGGACATCGAAAACATGCTTAATGAAGCCGCCATTTTAGCCGCAAGAGACAATCAAAAAGAGATCAAAATGAAAGATATTGAGGAAGCGGCCATGAAAGTAAAGATGGGACCAGAGAAAAAGAGGCTTCAGTCAAAGTTGGAACAAAAAATGACCGCGTATCACGAAGCAGGACATGCCATTGTGGGACATCTGCTGATAGGTACCGATCCAATTCACAGAATTAGCATAGTTTCGCGTGGGATGGCTCTGGGCTTTACAATGAGTAGGCCCAAAACGGATAAATATCAACAGACTTTGTCCGAACTAAAAGACGAAATAGCGATGATGCTTGGTGGAAGAGCAGCAGAGAAAATAGTCTTTAATGAATTGACGGCAGGAGCTGCGAGTGACATTGAGAGAGCGACGATCGTAGCCAGAAGAATGGTGGTAGATTTTGGAATGAGTGACCTAGGCCCAGTATCAATGAACCAGACGGTAGATACCAACGCATGGGGATATTCGGTGGGGGATAGCGTCAGATTGTCTGAGACCACTCAGACGAAAGTAGATCTGGAAATCAAGAAGTTGGTAGACGATGGGTACAAGACAGCGGAAAACTTAATAAGAAAGAACAGAAAAATAATGGACAAGTTGGTTGACCGGCTGATAAAAGTCGAGACCATCGAGCAGGAGGAGTTTGAGGAAATTGTGGGTAAAGCAAAACCTACGGTAGACGAAAAATGAGGAAACTGATCTTAATAGACGGAAACGCTTTGCTCCATAGAGCATACCATGCTTACCCACCTCTTTCGACACCCAAGGGTGAACTGATTAACGCTGTTTATGGATTCTCTTCGATGTTGCTTTCGGTCATCGAGAAACTTTCTCCGACACATGTGGCTGTGGCGTGGGATCTTAAGGGGACGACTTTCCGAAAAAAAGAGTATGAAGAATACAAGGCCAACAGGGGGCCTATGGATGAAGATTTGGCCACGCAGATAGATCGTACAAAAGAGGTAGTGGAGAAACTTAATATCCCACAATATGGAATTGAAGGATACGAAGCCGATGATATCATCGGAACGTTGGCCAAAATGGCTTCCAATGAAAAAGATATCCAAGTGGTTATAGTAACGGGTGACCGAGACTCACTTCAATTAATTAAAGAGAAAAGAGTGGTTGTATTTCTTCCTATTCAGAATCACCACGCACAATCTGTAGTTTTCGATGAAGAAAAAGTGAAGGATGTTTATGGTTTAAGTCCAAAACAAATGATTGATTTGAAAAGTTTGATGGGAGACCCTTCCGATAACATACCTGGAGTAAAAGGTATCGGAAAGGTGACGGCTACCAAACTAATTCAAGAATTTGGAAGTCTCGAAAATTTGTATATTCATTTAGATGATGAAAAAATTCCTGTAAGGATAAGAGGGCTGTTGAGGGCGGAGAAGGAAATGGCCGAAAAGAGCTATCACTTGGGCGAGATAGATTGTAACGTGCCATTAGAATTTCATTGGGATGACTGTTTACTGACTAATTACGATAAGAAAAAAGTTGTGAAATTGTTTGAAGAACTGAATTTTAAAAGCTTGGTCAATAAATTACCAAAGGACTCTTGGGAAAAGGAGGTTCAAGACGTATTTATATGAAAGTAGCACTGGTACACGATTACATTAAAGAATTTGGTGGAGCGGAAAGAGTTCTGCGAACTTTGGCCGACATGTACCCAACAGCACCGATCTTCACCGCTTTCCGGATCCCCGGATCGAGCTGCGACCGAGCTTTTGCAGACAGAAAAATAATCGAAAGCCCGTGGGCACTACTAATTAAGTATGGGAATCTTTACAGTCCGCTTAGATTCCTGATACCGCTTATTTGGGGGTCGCTGGATCTTTCCGAATATGATCTGGTGATCACGTCGTGTTCTTCATATTTTGCCCGTGGCTTTAGAGTATCACCTAAAACCAAAGTCATTGCTTACTGCCATACTCCTCCCCGGTTTCTTTATGGATACGAAACAAGTATAGATCTACAAAGATTCTGGATAGTTAGAGTCTATGCTGTAGTAGTTAATCACTTCTTGCGAATCTTCGATTTTTGGGCAGCTCAAAGGGTAGATAAATGGATAGTGAACTCAAAAAATGTCAAGAAAAGAGTGTGGAAATTTTACAGAAAAGACGCCGAAGTGATTTATCCACCAGTGGAAATAGAAAAATTGATTANNTGGTAGGAGCCAAGGGTTTGGTGGAAGCGGCAGAGGTAGCAAAGCATAGCGGGTTCAAATTGAAAATTGTAGGAGAAGCCGTCGGATTTTCACAAATAGAAAGCCGACTAAGGGGAATGGGAGGGGTAGCGCTTCTTGGAAGAGTAAGCGACCCAAAGCTGAGGCAACTTTATGCAAAGGCAAAAGGATTTATAGCGCTGGCAAGAGATGAAGATTTTGGTATCACAGTAGTAGAAGCAATGGCCTCCGGGACGCCTGTGATAGCCTTTAATGGTGGTGGCTTTAAAGAATCCGTGATTGATGGCGTTACCGGTCTGTTTGTGGACGGAACGGATAAGGGAACACTGGAAAAAGCAATTAGGAAATTTGAAAAAATAAAATGGCGAAGAGCCGACCTAATCAAACAGGCAAGGAAATTTTCCAGAGAAAATTTTGAAAAGAAGTTCAAAAAAATAATTGATAAGATGGAGGTTGATGAGAAATAATTTGGCGCTAAAAGCGCTGTTCGTAAGCAACTCTATCTATTTGTTCGCCGCGCTACTTTTGGGGCCGCTCTATGCCGTATATGTTCAGAAAATTGGGGGAGGGGTGCTTCTCGTTAGTGTATCAACAGCTGTTTTTTATGTTTCCTCAACAATTTTTCTTTTGTTTGTAGCTAGGTGGGGGGATAGAATTCGTGAGAAGGAAATGATGCTGGTGGTGAGTTATGTTATTCGTGGACTAGGCTTTTTAAGTTATATATTCATTGGAAGCGCTCTGGCACTAATATTAATACAAGTTCTTTTTGGTTTATCCGAGTCGCTGGGAACACCGACCTTTGGGGCATTGTTTGCAAAACATATAGACAAAAAAGAGGAAGTGATGGAGTTTTCTGATTGGGCGATGGTATCCAATCTGGTTATGGCACTCGGTACAATTTTGGGAGGATTTGTTGTCAGTAGTTTGGGTTTTAATTTTCTATTCGTTACTATAGCCATTCTTTGTTTTCTTTCCGCCGGATGGATTATTTTTACCCCAAAGGGGGTCTTGTAATTATGCCTGAATTACCGGAAGTAGAGACCATAAGAAGACAGTTAAGTGAAGTATTGTTAGGTAAGGTGATAAAGAATGTCATAGTTCTTCGAGATAAGAGCTTCGATGGTGATCCCAATTCACTGACAGGAAGGAAAATAAAGGAGGTGAGTAGGAAATCTAAAGTTTTGGAAATTTTCTTTCATGAAGAAAAAGAAATGGTCATCGTGCATTTAAAAATGACCGGACAACT
>DQFC01000005.1 GCA_003531665.1 Candidatus Collierbacteria bacterium | reverse complement strand
TTGTATCAAAACGTAACTACCTTCGTAAGATTACCAGCCCAATTAGAGTCATTGCGGCACTGATGATACTGATCTTGAGTCCCAACCAAAAACTAGCCGGTTGGTAATCAAAAACCACCTCTCCACTTTCATCTGTCAAATTAAGGCAACGAAAAATACTGTTACATTTTTCAATGTTTACTTCTTTATTGTTTACAAAAGCTTTCCAGCCCGGGTACCAGGTGTCAGCTAGCAACAGAGTCTTATTCGCCCCATCAACATATGCGATCTTTATCGTATTAGGGGTATAGGAGGTGATCTGTATTTCTCCACCATCATCACCCAAATATCTGGCCCTGGGCTGGTAGTCCAGATTTTCCAGTACGGCCGTGGCTTCCGATTCATAAACCTTTATCCATCTCTTCTGGTCAATCGAGTAGGTAATATTGTTCCCTCCTAGTTTACCTACGGAATCCCTTTTGACTGCCAGCAGGTATTTGACATTAAAGTCACCGAGAGCTTTCGAGTCATATCTTTCCAGTTCTGAATATCTTCCAACCAACCCACTAAGGTTACCATTTATCTCCTCCTGGTATGCGCTAGCATAGTCCTTAATCGCCATCGGATCGTAGCCTGATGGGCTCATGAAGCGGTACTGCATCCAAGTCGCAGGTGGCATAATCTCTGCTCTCTCCCGATCGATTCTGAAGATTTCTGTTTTGGCTTTCTCCTTCAAAAAGGTAATCACCGGAGTATCGGGGTAGACAATTCGCTCAGGCACAAACGGAATATATTTCCAGCCAAATCGGAACATTTCCAAACAAATCACCACGATCAATAGACCGGTTAATGCCTTCCATTTTTTTGCCATAAGAAAGATCACTGAATACAGACCGACAAAGGCACCCGGTAAAATCAGGTTTCTCAAAGTTACGGCTCTTCTCTGACCCAGGAGCATGCTGGGGTTGTTGGGGGACAGCAGTATTCCGTCGGTAAAACGGGCTAGGTAATAGATGGTCGTGTAGGCTACACCAATCACCCCGATGGTGAAAATTATTTTCTTAAAGCTGATTTTATCTAAATTGGACAGAACAATTCCCGATAAAACAGCCAAACTCATGGAGAAGATTACCGCGACTCTCCCCGCGGCGCTGGTCGACAGCCCCGGCACGTTAAAGGTGTATACGGCCTTACCGAGTGGCGTATCAAAGCCAAACAAGAAGGCGATGACTGCCGCCACTACGAAGAATCTGACATATTTATTGGTTTTGAAAAGAAAAAGA
The DNA here is from genome assembly GCA_003531665.1 of Candidatus Collierbacteria bacterium. Taxonomy (GTDB): domain Bacteria; phylum Patescibacteriota; class Microgenomatia; order UBA1400; family MFAQ01; genus UBA10133. The sequence continues at coordinate 24,805 of DQFC01000005.1, read as the reverse complement.
GATAAGACAAAACAGAATACCGCTAATATACCGGTATAGAAAATAGCTTCATGATAATTGAAGACGCCGAAGAAGTTTCCTGTAGCCGGGTTGCCGAAATAATCAGGCGCAATTAAGGTGGTTAAGTATTTTACGGGTAGCAAACCATAGTTATATCCGGAAATGTAATTTTCTACAGACCTCAGGCCATATTTGGTTAATTCCAGAGTCGGTAGCATTTGAAAAGCAGCCAGACCCATTGTCAGCAGTCCTGGAATGATAGTAGCCAGGAACAATCTATAGTCTTTAGTCTCCATCCATTTCCAAACAAAATAGATGACCGTCAATACCGAGATATAGACCATTATCTGGAAGTGTCCTGAGGTAATCATTAGAAAGAAGATCAGGGGTAAGTAGTAAAGATAGTAGGTTTTTTTGGAGTCGAAAAACTTCTCCAACACAATAAAAATTAAGGGCATCCAGATCATGGCGTGAGCGGCAGTCACGAACTGAGCCCAGCTTATGGCAAAACCGGAATAAGCGTATGTCAGACCACCCACCACCGCCCCCACAGTCTTTACTTTTATTTGCCGGAGGTACAGGAACATAGTCACTGCCGTGGCAAACGAAGGCAAGATCACCATGAAGTCCCAACCCTTAATATCTCCCAGTAGTAGGTAAAGAAAACCCAAAGGGTAAAACGCGCCCGAATGAAAATTAGCCATCAAAGGGTACCCTGAATACGAAAACGGGTTCCAAAGGGGGATCTGCAGATTTCTCCAACTTTCGGCCACCAAACTTTTCCACATGTAGAACTGCGAAAAAATATCCGAGATCAGGGGATTTTTCACCGGTACTCCCGTGGGGAAACCCCATTTGTTTTCCAGCCAAGGCAAATAGGCCCCCACCATCAGATCTCCGGGGAAGGGGACATCCCCTTTTAGAAACACCCGCCAGTAATATACAAAGCAAGCTGCTGCAAAAACTAAGAATGGCCAATATTTCAAATACTTTTTCATCTCTAACCATTATATCCCCTGACACTTTCAGCCTTGCAGGATAACCCATAACGTGTTGACATTGGGCTCGTGTCAGAGTAAACTACATCTAAGCACAATAACATTGGAGGCTAAAAATGAGTATAGTCAATAGGATATCTGAGGCTCTTGATGGGCTGAAGTTCCCCAAATGCAAGATTTTTGTTCTTAATGCATCCTCGGACGACAAGCTCGCCTGGGACATGATTACGATGTTTCGTAGCCACGGGATACTTTGCTGGGACAGTCAAAACTGTATGTTGCCAGGCCAGGTCAGAGAGACAGAACAAGAAAAAGCCATTTTCGAAGCTGACTTCGTCATTGCCATCTTTTCGAATGGCTCACAGGGAGCGGAAGGCAGATACGCGGCACTATTGAAGATCGCATACTCTGCTCAGCAGGAAAGATTAGAGGGTGGTATCAAACTGATTTCCGTTCTGATTGAAAGCTGTCAACTTCCATATGAATACCGTAGGTATCAACCCTTGGATTTGACGGTACAGGGAAGCGCTATACGATTGGTTGAGTCGTTCAAGACCGAATATGCCCGCCGGAAACGACTGGGAATCAAGCCCACCAAGCCCGAAGCCATCTGGCTATAAACCCAAAAATACCCTGATAAATATCAGGGTATTTTTTATGTATCCTGACACATGCGAGGGGAGTAGTAAACAACAAGCGTCTGGTTTTGTGCGTTATAATATTTCGAATCCCCAAAAAAGGAGCGCACCTTGGACAACAGAGTTTTTGATGGTTACCCATACGGTGAACTAGGATATCCTGAAATGCACCAGCACCTTCTTCCTCTTCTTGAGGCTGGTCAATCCGCTCTCGACCTCGGTTTTGGTACTGGGCACACGTGCTCGCCCCTGGCCTTCGCCGGGCTCAAGATCGTCGGTGTCGATCGTAATGACGGTTGGTTGCAATATGCGGAGGAAGCATATTTCGAGGCTGGCTTGGGCGGACAGCTGACCCTTGTCAGCGCCGATGCGCTTGAATATATGCGGGCAAATCAAACGAAGTTCAACCTAGTAATAATGTCTGATTTCCTCATGTTTCAGGTAAAAACTGCCGGCAAGGAGCTCATCAGACTCGCCTATGATACCTTGCTGCCAAACGGCCTTATCTGGATCACCACCCTATCTACCGGCGACGAGTTCTATTCGCGCATGTCTCAGTCACAAGAGCCGATCGACGCCGATACTTTCATGTCCTACTCTCATTGTGGTGGCTCCGGACCTGTTTGTTTCTACCACCCATTGGAAATTGAGACTTATCTACAGTCTATGGGTGCAAAGATCATCTTTCAGACAGAAACCGAAAATACAGCCGGGGGCGTGGTCAATATCGTCCTCGTTCAGAAACTCTCATAACTCTATTTTAAACTCCCTTATCACGGGGAGTTTTTTCTCAAGTTAGAGATTGCGGCTCTAACAGCCCCATCGACCCTAGTATCTTTGGTTGACGACGGACTTAGTCTCCTTCGAGGTAAATTGTAACTATTTTTTCCAACTTCCAATGGTTGTTTGCGCCAAGCCACTTGCTTCGATTAGTCTTGGCCAGAAATCCGGTAAATATCCACCATACATTTTTTTGATTTCATCATATCTATCATCCCATTCTTTTGGAGATCTGCTCGATCCCATGTAAGCAGCAACACCTTCCTTAGTCATTAGATCAGGTTTCTTATTCAGCACCTCACCAGTTTCACTTTGATTACTTTCTGTAATCGAGCTCATATAGTTTGTATTATACAATTCCTCGTCGTACGCTTGCCTCATTGGTATAGACGGTGTAAAGTAAAAAACAAGCCATGTCTCATCCAATTCTCTCTACAGAACATCGCAAAGAACTGCTCGGAATACTGAAAACCCGTTTTGAAAAAAATCCAAACCGTCATGTGGGACTTGAATGGGCAAAAGTGCAAGGAAGGCTGGAAGCTAATGCTGAAAAGCTTTGGTCTCTAAGTGAAATGGAAAGAACCGGCGGCGAGCCGGATGTTGTTGGGCAAGACGAAAAGACCGGTGAATACTTTTTTAATGATTGTTCGGCCGAGTCGCCCAAAGATCGTAGAAACGTTTGTTACGACCATGAGGCGCTGGAGGCAAGGAAAACATTTAAGCCTAAGGATAGCGCCACCAATATGGCTTCCGCGATGGGTATCGATCTTTTGACAGAAGCGCAGTATCGGGAGTTACAAAAACTTGGAGATTTTGATACAAAAACTTCAAGCTGGCTAAAGACTCCTGCTGATATCAGGAAGCTCGGTGGTGCCGTATTTGGAGACCGACGCTACGGTACCGTCTTTGTATATCACAACGGAGCAGAGTCTTACTATGGTTCAAGAGGTTTCCGTGGCTGTCTAAGAATTTAGTGGGTTCTTGAGGATGAGTTCTTAGAACCGGTTTATGCTCAAATGGAGAATCTGAGAGATATGTTTTTACCTAGTTTTAGTCTTGTGCGATGCCCTGTGTTATATAGAAATTAAATCACCTCACCTTAATGTGAAGTATCAAAAAAATGGGTGACTAAAGTCAAAAACATTCATGACTTCGGTCACCCAATATAACTATCCTACTTTTTGTGATGTTCCATCAGGTAAAAACTCCCACTTTTCTCTGTTGGGTTTACCGGGTTGGTACTCGCTTTCAAGATCTGCTGAAACCAGATTCCACTTTTTATCTTTGCCTTCACGCTTTAGTAAGACCGTGACGGTGGTCAATGGGTAGAACTCTTCGCCGGTAAGAAACTTATCGTTGACCCGAAATAAGAACCATATGACAACACTTGTGCCGTCCTCGGAGGCTCGAACAACCTTGCGCTCTCGAATCCATTTAATTGGATAGAGTGGATTATCCACCAAGTTGCGTTTGCCGACGATGTCGACAGCTGCCATTTCTGCAAGCTGTTTGCTTTCGGTGGTTTCATTACGACCGGACATGTTAATCTCCTTCTCCCATCTACGGGAAATAAGCCCATCTCAGGCTAGGTGAATGTGCGAATGGCGTCGATTACAGCCAAACTGAGGTATTCTAGCACAATTAGCCCCAAAGTCAGTAAAATTGTGGGATCTGACCATTTGTTAGTTTAGGGTTCTTGATGATGAGATCTTAGAACCGGTTTGTGTGCAGATTGATAAGTTAAGAGGTGTTTTCTATCCGTATTTCGCCGTTATCTAGAGGATACACATTGCAAAAGATGTATACTTTTGTTGATACCATTTGTAATATCAAATTATGAAAGCGATAAAAGTGAAACTAAATAGCGGTATAGCTCAACTAAACACTGAGATTAGAGGAAGAAGACAGTCTTTTACTGGTGCTTGGAACCTTATTATCGAAGACGACCAAGAGAGAACCTTTTCAATTCAATGTTTGGTTCCAGGAAGCCCAGATTCTTTGTCGGGACTATCAGGTGCTATGGGTGATTGGTCAAAAAATGACTATGCAATTGAACTTAGTGCCTATGATGAAAAGGGTGATGATTTCTCTGTAAATGAAGAGACTGCAAAAGAATTGAAGAGTGTTCTACAACAGATGGAATCCGGAGAAATAAAACCAGTTAATGTTTATGGCGGAGAAGTCTCATCTGATTATGTGATGAAGGTGGTGGAGTTTATCAAACCCAAGCTTGAATATGTACCTCGAAATATTGAGGGTGGAACTATTGCGACAAGAATGGATATTGAGACAAGTATGAGTCAAAACGATCTGCCTCCTACTTCCAGAGCTTAAAATTTGCGCCTTTCTTTTCCTAGAACTTAAAATCTAACCAAATTTATTTCTGTCTATCAAATATATACCGATATATCAATCTATATCATATTATTGGGTCCATGAGGAGATTCGGACCGCTCCGTGCCCTGATATACTTTAGGCAGGATGAAACCAACTGTCGACGTCATTATTCCCAGCTTCAACGGCAAATATCTGCTGGAAAAACATCTCTCAAAGGTCTTTCAATACACCGATTTTCTTAATAAAGTGATCGTTATTGATAATGGCAGTACCGATGAGACCATCCCTTGGCTCAAAGATAACTTTCCCAAAGTCGTTGTCGTCAAAAACAATTCCAATCTCGGCTTTACTAAGCCGGTCAACCAAGGAGTTGCCGTTTCCAAATCAGAATATCTAATTCTTCTAAATAACGATGTTGAGCCAAAAAAAGACTATTTAAAAAATATTTTTGATTACTTCAAAAACGAAAAGGTTTTTGCTGTTTCCTTTAATGAAAACGAATCCTCATGGCCCCTTGTTACTTGGAGAGACGGCAAACTTCAATTCACCCGAGGAGAGGAAAAGGGTCACCCAATGTATTCGGCTTGGGCTTCTGGGGGCAGTGCCATCTTTCGCCGGAGTATTTGGAACAAGCTTGGCGGACTAAACGAAATCTACGCCCCCTTCTATTGGGAGGATATTGGGATCGGATATCGGGCTTGGAAAATGGGCTACAAAATCATTTGGGACAACCGATCCATTGTGTATCACCAGCATGAGTCTACCGCCAAAAAGATCAATCAAAATTTTGTCAAATTAATTAGACAAAGGAACGAACTCCTGTTTACCTGGATAAATATTACCGACAGAGAGATGATCTGGTCACATATCAGGTTCTTGGTGTGGCACTGTTTGAGACACCCTCGGTATTTCCAGGTTGTCATCTCCGCCCTTTTGAGGTTACCTTCTAACAAACAAGACAAAAAATTTGTTTTATCGGACCGGGAGGTATTAAACTTAGTCAACAAAAAATATGAATAAAGTCGAGCTCTCTATCGTCACGGTTGGTTATAAATCCGAAGACACCATCGGTCCTTTCTTGGACTCGATCCAAAAGAATCGAGACAAAATCACCAAAGAAATCATCGTAGTTGACAACTATCCAGGAGATAAAGGCGCCGACAGAGCCCAAAAGCATTCTTTAAAACCAACCGTCATTAGAAACACCGAAAACATCGGTTTCTCCAAAGCCATCAACCAAGGAATCAGAATCGCACACGGAAAGTATATTCTTATCATCAATCCTGATACCAGAATCGTGGGAACCGCCCTTAAACAGCTTTTAGACTTTGCCAAAAAGACCTCAAAGCTCGGTGCTGTGGCTCCACGCCTCCTCAACAACGACGGCAACATACAGCCATCCTGTTTCAAATTTCCCACCGTCTGGAACGCTATCAAGTATTATTTTTTTGGCTGTAAGGATTGTTTTAACAAATACAATCCTGGGGATCAAATTACCACAGTCGATGTTGCTGTCATGGCCGCCTTCCTGGTTCCAAAAACTGTCATTGATTATATCGGGGGATTGGATGAAAGATTTTTCCTTTATTATGAGGATGTCGAATATTGCCGCCGCCTTCACCAATACGGCCTTCCTATTTATTACCTTCCCAAAGCCAAGGTTCAGCACGCTCACGGCGTCAGTGGTAATTTTACCAATCATCTAAAGTCCCCCTTGGCCAGATCAGCTCAGATTTATCACGGCGTCGTTGGCTCGGCCTTTCTTAACTTTGTTCTCCGTGTGGGCCAAAGATGGCAGAAGATTGTGAAATACAAGAAACTTCGGAATTAAGGTCTATTGTCGTGGCAATCAATGTCGATAGACAGTCTGGTTTCCAGCAAAAAACTGCCAAAACTCTTCTTCTCAACTATTATCGAGAACTTTTTTTCTAACCCTCTATCATTGTCCACCAAGACTTGCGGTAATCCGTGCATCGGTTCTCTTCCCAAGAATCTTAGACAGGTCGACCCACTCTTGGGTACGGGCATCACGCCCGGAAAAGCCAAGACATTACCCACTTCCCAGAAAGGTAGGTATCCATACTTTAGTAAGCCATATTGATGAAAAAGGTAAGACCAAACTGTCTGAATGTTGTACGGCACTCCGGTCATTCGCACCGTAAAACCTCTACCGCCAGCGATCGAATACATTTCATCAATCATTCTGTATTCGTCGGCTAGCTTCATAGATTGTTGGGTGATCATCTCTTGGATCAGGCTTTTGGGAGATTGTGCCCGAATCATGCTCAGATTTCCCCAGATAATTAGACCACAGTAAATGATGGCTAAATACTTATTGATATTTTTTATTTTTTCAATCAGAATTGCAACAGCGATAATGACGGCCGTTCCCAAACCGGCGTTAGTGTAATAGGCTGTATGGCCTCCTAATATCATTAAGAAAATCCAACCAAACAACCACACCGCTAGGATTTGGAAGTTCTTGTTTTTTATTGCCTGATACAAGACCCAAACTGAGATAAACAGGGCCAAAGCCGTCACCGCAGTTTGATTATTTGTCGCCAAGACGTTATCGCGATACATGGCGATCTCTTTATTTAAGAAAAGTGCGTATTTGGAAGCTGTCGCGTCCATCACTCCATACCCGGCTTTTAGCATGGTGGAGGCCAATCGGAAGCTTCGGAAGTTGTATTTCATCTCCACTAACAAAAAAGTGGAGAGTAGCAAACCCGTCAATGCGATTCCCCACAGCCAAAATTTAACGGCGATTTTGCCTATTTTTGTTCTTAGTATAAATAGTAAAGTAGCTACGATTGCGAAGGTATAGACAAACATGAGGTTCATCTGCATCGAAAAAGCCGCTCCTCCCAGTATTAGCAGGGGACTCCATTTGGTGTATTTACTGTTCTTGTAGATTAAGACCGCTCCAAGAAATATCAGCATAATAGATAAGACTCCCAATGCCGGATTGCCGACATAGAGAGAATACTGACTCTGTTCATAGGAAACGGCATAGAATAATGCAGCGATATAGCCTACAAACGGACCAAAAAGTGACCCGCTAATGCCATAGACCAGAAACACTCCAAGTGCGTTCAGAATCCTAAAAACTCCGGATACCAAAGCGGGGTCACCTTGAAGTAGTAGATATATCGGACCTAAGATATACCAGAAGAGCGGTCCATGAAACAGTCCGGTATCGCCGGATACCGGCGGACCCATAAATCTCAGATCACGTTTCAGAAAAATGGCTTGCGAAATATAAGCGTCCCTCGCTTGATCAAAGCCAAAATAAACACTTTCCCGAAATGCATAAAACCGAACCAACAGTGCCAGGATAAATATTCCACCTAAAATCAGCCATTTATTATGTTTCACCCTCCAATTTTAGCAAAATAATTCACTCTCACCTCTGAACTTGATATACTAAATCATCTAAATGAAACTCACTAAGTCCCTTTGGGTCGCTCTAATTGTCGCCATTATTCTACGGCTCATAGTCATGGGTATCACTTTTCACCCCGATTTATCCGGTCAGGTTCTGTCCAGTTATTTTTTTGGATACAAGAACGTCTTCAACATTTACGACTTTCTAGTAAATCTTCCCAAGACTCATCCGTTAGTTCAAAACTTCGGAGTAGGAGACATCTTTATTTATCCACCCTTGACCTACTTCACACTAGGCAGTTTCCTCAAATTATTCTCCTGGATTATTCCCGAAAAATTCTTTCTGGATTTGATGAGTGGAGTATCAATTTATAGCTTACCCAATTTATCATTAAATCTAATATTCCTAAAACTTCCTTATCTTCTGATCGATATCGCAATGGCTTTTGCCTTGGCTTCCCTCTTTGATGATGAGAAGCAAAAGAAGTGGGCTTTCCTGCTCTGGTTATTAAATCCGGTCACTTTCTATGCCACTTTTTCCATGGGTGTTTTCGATATTATCCCGGCTCTTTTCACGGTCCTCTCTCTCTATTTCGCTAAGAAGAAAAATCTTTGTTTGGCGGCTGTCATGATTTCTCTGGGTGCGGCATACAAACAATATCCCATCTTTCTTCTGCCCTTTATTATCTTTTCCGGTAAGGATTTCTGGGATCGTCTGAAGATAACCTTTTGTGGTATAGCTCCTTATCTCCTCACCATCGCTCCCTTTCTGTCCTCTTCAGCCTTTAAGTACATGGTTTTTGGTGCCAAATCACAGAAGATGTTCTATATGGAATGGATGGTGACTGCCGCCGAAGGCGTTTTTCCTTATCTTTTCGGAGTGGTCCTCATCTATTTACACGCTTTCAGAGCTTCTCATCAGATTCAGAAATTATGGAAATATTACCTGGGTTATTTTCTTCTTCTCTTTTCTGTCACTCACTATCACCCTCAGTGGTTTCTTTGGGTTTCTCCCTTTATTATTATCGAATTGGTCGCCAATCGGTGGCGCAACCTCTGGCTCGATTTGACGCTACTTGCTTGTTACATCTTAATTGTCCTCACGTTCGATAACTCTCTCTCGGTCGGGCTTTTCGCCGTGGCCAACCAAAGCTTAAACAATTTTCCCGGTATCGACAAACTTTTAGCGGCCAAGACAGACCTGGTTTTCTTGAAAAGCTCAGTGAGAAGCCTTTTTGCGGGAGTCAGTCTTTTTCTAATATTCGACCTTCTTCAGTCAAGGAGGAAGGTGCACCTTAAATAGGTATGCCCAAAATTGGCCTCTTCGGCCTTCTCTATCTTTTCTTAATACCTTTTCTTGTCTTCTCCGGGCAATCACCTTTTCTTCTGTTTCTCTCCTTATCGCTTGGTTATCTACTTTTTCGTCTTTTCCAAAAACCTTCTCTCAGTCAATTTCTTATTTTCCTGGCAATCGTCGTCCTTGCCCTCATCATCCTTAGGCCACGTCTCGGTCTTGATATGGGTTTACTGAATGCTATCAATTCCCAAAGAGGGGAGCACCCCGATTTTCAAAATAATATTATCTCCCGCCTCGTTCACAACAAGTCGGAACTGTCTCATTCTTTTATTTCCAATTTCAATAAACTTTTATCACCGGCCGCCATTTTCGCTTCCGGCTTTTGGCATCGGCTAGACCCATATTATCCGCTCGGCTATCTTTTTCCCTGGGATATCTATTTTCTTTATCGCTATTTTCGATCTGCCCATCAGAGTAAGTATGATCGTAATCTAGCCTTTTTTGTTCCCGCTCTGGGCTTTCTCCTCTTACTCACCGGTTTGATCTATGTGGACCAAGCCATTGTCTTTAGTTTTGCCGTTCTTTTTTTTCTCGCCTTCCTCTCTGTCGTTGGCTTTTCCACCACCTCGCCCAAAACTCAGCTTGGTTTTCTGATTGCCAATATCCTCTATCTTCTCTACCAGCTAAATATCACGGCCTACTTTAAGCTATGACCAAACAGAAAATCATATTTTGGGTCATCATCCTCGTAATTACTTTTTTTACCCGTTTTTACCGGTTATCCGAATTTCCACCACATCTAACCATCGACGAGGTTTCCATTGGTTACAACGCCTTTTCTATCTTAAAGACTGGCAAAGACGAGTGGGGGATTCCTTTTCCGGTTTCTTTCCGCTCAGTCGGGGACTACAAGGCCCCGGTACTCATCTACCTGACGATTCCTTTTGTTTGGTTCCTGGGTCTAAACGAATTGAGTGTGCGTCTCCCTGTGGCCATTTTCTCTGTGGTAAACATTTTTTTAGTTTGGTATCTCACTCGGCGCCATATTTTTGATCAAAAATATTCACACTTGTCTTATCTCACCACTGTTATTTTTTCCATTTCACCATGGTTAGTTGTTTTTTCCAGATCCGGGTTTGAAGCCATTATTGCCCTCACTTTTTTATTGTCCAACCTGATCTTTCTCTTTGAATTTAGGAGGTCCGGTTACCTGATTCACTTCTTTTTTATGTTCGTCTTTGCCTATCTTTCCGCTGTCTCTTATCACTCCACCAAGATAGTGGTTCCTCTTCTTAATATTTTCTTTATTTTGACCAACTTCCGCTTCTTACTTAGTCACATCACCGAGTGGTATACCCGGAATAAGTTTGTCTTTTTGTTCACCACTCTTATCTTAGTTAGTGTTACTGTCTTCTTTGTCCAAAACTTTATTCTCGGACCGGGTTCCTCCAGAGCAGGAATGACCTTTTTGTCAAAAGATTACGACTTTACTCACGGTCTCTTACCCAAATTCTCTGCCCATCCTCTGTCTTCACTTACTTCCTCCATTGGTCTCGCTGGTTTATGGTTCAAAAGATACCTGGAATATTTTTCCGCCAATTTTTATCTTTCTAGCGGTCTAGGCCTGGCCACCCCCGGGCACCCAGGGCAAGGAGTTATTTTCGCTATCGAGTACCTCTTTCTAATCGTCGGCTTCTTTGTCTTATTGTTTGGTCGCCGCTTTTTTGCTTCTTCCGTTTCCCGTCATTTTGTCATCACCATTCTCACCGGCTGGTTTTTCTTCTCTCTCTTGCCGGCCTCAATTACCAACAATAGCCAACACGCGCTACGGACTCTAAACATTGTCCCGGTAATCTCTATCCTTATTGCTCTCGGTCTCATTGGCTGTTATGAATATTGCCGGTCTAAATTAGCTAAGTCCCTCTTAGTTTCTTTCGTTATCCTCGGCTACCTTTTTGGCTTAGTCAGATTTGTGGACTTCTACACTCTTCATTACCCGGTGGAGCTTTCCGAGACCCGTTCCTATGGATGGAAACAGATGGCTTTATTTGCTCGTGATCATCATGGGGAGTACGACAAGGTCTATGTTGATCCTCAGTTTGGCACTCAAGGCCCCTATACTTATGGAGTGCCGTACCTTTATTTCCTCTTTTATTCCCGCTACGACCCAAATATTTACAATTCCGATCCTCGTAGGAAATTGGGAGGTAGTGACTTTGAAAATTATCTTTTTACTCATATCAACTGGCCGGACCTAGACCATAGTCAAAATAATTTGTATATTGCTAGCCAATGGAGTCTCCCCAAAGAAGTGATTGGTTCATCCCAACAAAAATACTTCGTGCCTTTTCTCAATCAATCCTCAGGCCTATATGCCGTTTCCGATCGATAACGCATATAATTCAAGTAGACCTGCCTGCCGGTAGGCAGGACATATATGAAGAATCTATTATTTTGGACTTCCACCACCCTCATCTTCATCTTCTGGCCGCTTTCATTTATTTTATCGAATCAATCCGACTCGGCCATCTTTATCCTCGCCGCCTTAGTTTTGTTGGTGGACTGTCTTCTTTTTCTCCGGAAGTACCCATATCACTATTTTACTTACTTGGTATTGCCATTACTCCATCCGGCCTATTTTTTCTTTCCGATTATTGCCATCCTTTTTTACCGGTCTGATATCAAAAAAATGTCTCTTGTAACTTACGCCGTTGTTTTAATATTTATTTCTCTCTTTTCTTGGAAGACCTTTTATGCATATTCCATTTTTACTCCAGACCCTCTGGCCTTTGATACTTTAAACAAAAAGATTTCGCTTATTCCCAATAGGAATCTGGCCCGGCTTTATCACAACAAAACCGATATTTTTCAGGATAAATTTAAGGCCAATGTTTTCACTGCTCTCGACCCGAATAACTATTTTTTCGCTCTACATCCAAGAGAAATATTCGAAAACCAAAACCTCCAAAAGTTATCCTTCCCTGCCATAATTCCATTTTTGGTGGGGCTCTATTTCTTGGTCAAGAGCAAGGACAGAAGGTGGATAGTGACTACACTTTTAGCCGGAATATTTTCCATTGCTCTGATCAATAACCCAGACAAATTTGATCTCATTCTTTACCTTCCGATCTCTCTCATTTGTTTGGTGGGTCTGAGAAATATCTTTACCTTTCGCCCAATATACTATCTCCTTTTTTCGTTCATTTTCTTACCTTTATCTGTTATGGAATTGGCGCGCATATTCCTAAAATAAATGAAAATCAATAAATATTTACCGACCATCCTATTTACTTCGGTTTTGTTAATCGGCGCTTTTTTTCGTTTCTACAAATTGGGGGAAACCCCCACGGGTTTATACGTCGATGAAGCTTCGCTCGGTTACAACGCCTACTCCGTCTACAAAACGGGCATGGACGAATACGGAAAAAATTTTCCGGTGATGTTCCGTTCCTTTTCCACCTTTCAGAGTTCTATCTACTCCTATATTCTAATCCCTTTCATTCACTTTTTAGATCTATCTATTTTTTCGGTCAGGTTACCCTCAGCCGTATTTGGATTTTTATCTATACCCCTCTTATATCTTCTTGTTAAAAAACTCTTTCCGTCTCTTCGCACTAATAACCATGAACCAATAGCCAATAACTTCGCCCTCATAACCACTCTCCTCCTGGCCATTTCCCCCTGGCATACCAACTATAGCCGTACCGCCTACGAAACCAACGTGGCTTTGTTTTTCTTGCTAATGGGCTCCTTGTTTCTCGTTCACGCTCTCAAGAAACCTTGGCTGTTTCTCCTTTCTGCCCTTTCTTTTGTGATTTCCATGATGGCTTACCGGGCAGAAATAATAATTGTTCCCATATTAATCTTGGTGTTCGCCATTCGTTATTCAGGAACACTATTTTCCAATTCAAAGCGCTACCTTTTACCTATATTCACAAGTCTTGCTTTGGCAATGGTTCTCTTTCTTCCGACTCTTAAAATTATGGAGACACCTGGTTTTCAGGCCAGATCATCAGCCCTAAATATATTTGCTTCTTCAGGGCCACATCCTTGGGGTTACAGGGAAGGGACGGGCCTACTTCACAATCTAACAAACAATCCTCAGATTTTAGCCGCCCGGGAGTTCATCTCTCTTTACAGCTCCTATCTATCACCGCGATATATGTTTTCCTTGGGGGACTCTGGCCCCCGTCTACCGTATCCAGGTATGGGCACTTTTTTTGTTTGGCAGTTCCCCCTCTATTTAATTGGTTTATATTTTTTGATCAAAGAAAAGGATCTAAAAGATTTTAAGTACTTTGTCTTCACCCTGTTATTGATTTCACCGGTCCCGGCCGCTCTTACGAGAGATCCTTACTCTACTCTTAGGTCGCTTCCGTTAGTAATTTCCCAAATACTTATTATTTCTTTTGGTCTAGTTAAACTCTGGGAGATTCTTCCCTCCCTATCTTCAAAACTAAAATACTTGTTGGTTGCCGTTCTCCTTATTTTTTCCTCGGTCAGGATGTTCATCTCCATTTTTTATTTTAATGACTATTTCAACTCCAAATTTTGGAATTACGGCTGGGAATTGGTCGTCGAAGATATCAAGAAACTTGATCCAAAACTTCCGGTCGTGGTTGACAGTTCCCGCGGAGATAGCTACATCCTGATGATGTTTTTCCTCAGATACGACCCCACTACCTATCAACAAGACAACTTTGAAGTCTCACCGGCGGAGTACTACACTAGTCTCAATAGGAGTGAGATAAAAAAACTAGGAAACATTACCGTCAAGAGTATCGTCTGGGGTCCGGATACCGATGAGGTCGAGCAATACTTGGTAGCAGATTACCTGGCTATGTCGGAAGTTCAAATTGAGGACCACAATTTGACTATAATCAAAGAAATACCCTTTCCCGATGGCAAGGTGGCCTTGAGAATATTAAAAACAAATCCAAAGAGCAAATGAAAATAAGAAACATTCTTAGCCGGTACTGGCCGTTACTATTGGTTCTTCTCCTTGGCGCCGGTCTCAGGTTCTACGGTTTGTTGCAAAACCCGATCAGTCTTTTTTCCGATGAGGTGGATATCGGTTACCAAGTTCAGTCTTTCTTATCGAATGGCCGAGACTATCAGGGAAATTTTCTCCCTTTGCAGTTTCACTCTTTTTCCGACGTCCGCACCGCTTTACCCATCTACGCCACAGCCCTCGTCTCTCTCCTCCCCAACGTCAGTTTGGATCTAGCCATCCGTCTTACGCCGGCCCTCTTCGCCATTCTTGGCCTGCTGGTAATCTATTTATTGGCCAACAACTTGTCCGAGTTGTTCGGGCTTGGTTCCAAGGCGGCTCCATTTAATCTCGGATTCTGGTCTGCGTTGATTTTGTCGGTAATCCCTTGGCATTTTACTTATTCACGAATTGGCTTCGAGCTCTCGATGCTGTTTACGTTTTATCTTACCGGTTTATTCTTTTATACCCGTTTCCTCAGGAATCAAGGCGTAAAAAATCTGATTGTCTCCATCGTTTTGTTTTCGCTGACACCACTGATTTACAGTACTGCCAAGCTGGCTCTGATATTTGTTCCGGTTGTCCTCATTACCATTCCTGGCTCCAATGAATATTTGTGGGGCAAGAAGATTTCTCTCTGGTTCCTGCTTCTCTTTATTCCGCTTGGTCTGATATTTGTAAATGGAGGGGCGGCTCAGCGTTTCAGTGAGATCTCCATTTTTACGGACCCCACGACCCCCACAGAAATTGATTTTTTGAGAAAAGAGGACCTGGGTCCGAAGGCCCCCGTTGGATCACAGACCTACTTCCTTAGTAAAGCAGTTCACAACAAGGTCATTTATCCTCTGGATGTTTTTCTAAAGAACGTCGTGAGACCAATTTCCTTTGATTATCTTTTTCTTCAGGGGGACACCAACCCAAGACACGCGGTTCAGGGCTGGGGCATGTTGGAGAAAGCTCTTCTGATTCCACTCCTCTTTGGTCTCTACAAGTTGGCTGAAGGCAAACAAAAAAGGTTCCTCATCTTTCTTTCCATACTAACGGTTGCCGCCATAATTCCTTCGGCTCTGACTCGGGATGGTGCCACCCATTCCTCTCGAACCTTTATGCTCATATTGCCCTTGGTCTTAGTCATCTCCTTTGGTTTTTATAATCTCTTTTCATCTTCGAGATGGTTAACTGCCTTGGTTCTCGGCCTGCTCATGATTGATTCCTCCTTGTACCTTCATGATTATTGGTACCATTATCGGTACACTTCTGAAAGGTCTTGGAGTGCCGGAATGAAAGACCTCATGCAATCGGTCAGTAAGCACCCCGGTCAACCTGTGGTCATTTCTCCAAAATATGAATACCCCTTGATTTTTTATCTCTATTACAATGGGTTTGAGCCCCGCAAATTTCAGGATTTTGAACGGCAGAATACTGTTTACAATTCCACCTCCGGGAATTTCAATCTGGACGGTAACCGCATCGGTGACTCCAATCTTTACATCGCTTCACTGGTGGATTACAAAAATAAACCTACCGTGTTATTGCCAAACGCAGTTTATTACCTCACAAGGTCCGAGGTCGATACCAGCGCTATCGGTTCCGTGGCCACGATAGGTGACATAATTAGTTTGCCATCCGGCGAACCACTCTATTATGAAGTCCATTACTAAAAACCGACCGCTCTTATTCCTCCTACTGTTCACCCTGCTGGGCGGTCTACTGCGTTTTTGGAAGTTAGATTCCTTCCCCGTCTCCTTAAACTGGGACGAGGCGAGCCATGGTTACAATGCCTACTCGATTTTGTTGACCGGAAAAGATGAGTGGGGGGTCAGATTCCCTCTGATTTTTCGGGCTTTTGGTGATTACAAACTTCCTTTCTATATCTATCTCTCCACCATTCCTGTCTGGCTTTTTGGTCTTAGTGCCTTTACTGTCCGCTTCGTTTCTGCCTTAGCCGGCACTCTCGCCATCCCCGGCATTTATTTATTAACCCGCGAACTNNGAAGCCAATCTATCTCTTACCTTAATTATCTTCGGCTCCTATTTCTTACTTAAATTTTTCCACTCTATTCCTATCGTCAACAACCAGGAACCAAAAACCAATAACTTTGAACTAATATCTTCCGTCCTCCTTCTCGGCCTTTCCCTTCATACATACAACACTGCCCGCGTCTTCGTCCCACTACTTGTCCTCGCATCGTTTTTTATTTTTCGCCCCTCGTTCCGTGCACTTCGTCCTAATACCCTCGCACTAATAACCTCTCTCCTCCTCGCCCTCCTTTTCTCCGGGCTCGTTATTTTCCAAGTTTTTCTTGGCGAAGGCACCGCCAGATACGAAAAGCTCAAGATTCTTTCACCGGCCACCGTTTTTCAGATAGGGGAGCAGAGAACTCAAAGTTCTCTTGGTCCTCTCGTTTCCAAATTAATCCACAACCGCCCCGTTTATTTTTTAACGACTTTTACAAAAAATTATCTTAGTTATTTTTCACCTCACTTTTTTTCTCAACAGTGGGGGGCTCAATTCCAATTCGCCATTCCGGGGGCAAATCTCTTAACCATCCCTGTCTTTCTTCTAGCCGTTCTCGGCTTCATCTCCTATCTTCCACGTCTTCGTCCTCAGCCCTCCAAGAACTTTGAACTAACACCTAACAACCTCTCCTTCCTCTACTCCTGGCTCCTCCTTTCTCCGGTCGCAGCTAGTCTGACAATCGATCCACCGCAGGCGCTCCGTCCAAACCCTATGATCCCAGCCATCATTATTTTTGCCTGTCTTGGTTTATCCAGACTGTTAAGTATTATTCCTCACAAATTTATCAAATCTTTCTCAATCCTTCTGGCTCTGTGGATTTGTGTCTCTTTCGGCTCTTATCTTAGACAATATTTCGGTAATTATGCTCTCACCTATTCTTCGTCCTGGCAATTTGGCTACGAGGAGGTGATGACCTATGTCCAAGATCATTGGCACGAATACGATCGCATTTTTATCACCAAACGTTTCGGAGAGCCACACATTTTTTATGCCTTTTTCAATCAGACCAACCCGGAATACGTCCAACCGAACATCAACAATATCCGCTTCCAAAAATCAGATTGGTATTGGACAGACAAAGTAGATAATGTTTATTTCATCAATGATTGGCAGATTCCGATCACTTCTATCAAGACTCTTCCTCTGGAGAGCGGGGGAGAGGTGACAACCCAAAGGAGTCTCCTGATCACTTCTGCCGGTCACGTCCCGATCAACGCCCATGTCATTAGGACAGTCAATTTCCTGGACGGGTCTCCGGCGTTTATAATTACTTCAGTTCCATGAAGAAATACCTTTTGTTGATCATCGCTCTTGCTGTTGGCACTTTCCTTCGCCTTTGGATGCTTTCCTCTGTTCCCAATGGTCTTACCTGGGACGAGGCCGCCATCGGTTATAACGCCTACTCCCTTCTCAAAACCGGCCGGGACGAACACGGTGCCCTACTTCCCATCGTTTTCAAAAGTTTTGGGGATTACAAACCAGGCGCCTATATCTACCTCACCGTTCCGTCGGTGGCCATCTTTGGTCTAAACGAGTTTGCCATCCGTTTCCCCAGCGCCCTCGCAGGAATTCTCGCCATCTTTGGAATCTATCTTCTCACCAACGAAATCTTATCCATTATCCAAAAAAAGAAAACTAATAACTCAGAACCAATAACCAATAACTCCCAAATTGCTTCCTTCGCCGCTCTCGCCTTGGCCTTGTCACCATGGCATGTTCATTTTAGTCACGGTGCTTGGGAGGTCAACGTCTTCACCACACTCACGATTTTCGCCCTTTACTATTTTCTTAGATTTGTTAAAGGCAAGTCCTCACTCTATCCCACGCTCTTCTTCGCTTGTTTTTCGCTGGCCATGTATCAAGCGGCCAAACTTTTGACTCCCCTTGTGTACTTACTTTTTGTCACCCTCTTCTGGAAAGAATTTTGGCACCAACTTACTAAATATTTTGGTCTAAAAAAAATACTTTCCTTATTCCCCTTTGTTTTATTCGGACTCTGGATATTTTTCGGCTCTCTGTTTGGCAGTGCCGGCAACCGCCTTACAACTCTGAGCATCTTCAACTACAAGCCGGGACTATCCGCAGAAACGAAGGCCACAGACAATCAAAACTCGGTTTCTTTAGATCTTTTTCATAACCAAAAAGAGCTTTCCGCAAGGCTAGTTCTTTCTCGCTATTTGTATCACTTCTCACCCGAGGTTCTTTTTTATGAAGGATCAATTGTTACTGAGCGAGGTCATCTCCCCGGCCTCGGAGCCCTTAATCCCTTAGAGTTCATCTGGTTAGTTCTAGGCCTTATCTGGCTGGTCAAAAGTCTCTCTCCTGGAAGTCATGACACACCGGACAGAAGCACCATTCTGATTTTGGGGCTACTTCTCATCGCCCCCATTCCCGCTTCTTTAACTCTGGCCGAATTTTCTACCGTGCGGGCATTATTCATGGTCGTCCCTCTGGCCATTATCTCCGGCATTGGTATCTATTATTTATATACAAACTCCAAAACCTTCTTCGCCCTAATCACCGCTATCTACGCACTTTGCACGGTGTATGTCTTTGATAACTATTTCTTTCATTCTCAAACCGTTTTGGCCAAAGAGTTCAATTATGGCTACAAACAGGTAGTTCAAATTATCAAAGACCATCCGGCCAAGAAAGTGGTCTTTACCGATGTCTATGGCCAGCCCTATATCTACTATGTTTTTTACACCGCTTATGATCCGGTCACCTATCAAAAAAATAACGAATTTATCAGCGGCGGTTTGGATGTTGGCCGAGTGGATCGTGTCGGGAATGTCGAGTTCCATCAGTTCGGCTCATCGGACATGATGACCCAGCCGGATACCCTCTTTATCGGATCGGAGGGGAATATCAACAATCAGTTCGATATTGCTGGACCCAATATTGATCTATTTAGACAAATCGAAACTCCTGATCATCACATTCTCTTCCGGGTCATCAAAACCAAACCATAATGAAAAAATATCTTCCCATTATTCTCATTCTCATTCTGGCCGCCATCCTCAGACTATTTGCCTTAGACAAGTTCCCCGCCGGTCTCAATGCCGACGAGGCCGCCATTGGTTACAACGCCTGGTCTCTGATCCAGACAGGAAAAGATGAGCATTCTATGTCTTGGCCATTGGTGTTTCGGTCTTTTGATGATTTCAAACCACCGGTTTATTTTTACCTAGTTGTTCCCTTTGTCAAAATTCTTGGACTCAATATTTGGGCGGTTCGTCTCCCCTCCGCTCTGCTCGGCATAGCCTCAGTTTATTTACTGTATTTAGTGGTCTATCTTTTATTCAAGAAAAAAACTACCGACGAGTCTTGTCATGTCAAAACAAATAATTTTGCATTAATAACCGCCCTTATTTTGGCAGTTTCCCCGTGGCATCTTCAGTTTTCTCGCGGAGGATGGGAAGTCAATGCCGCTTTATTTTTTATCCTTCTCGGGGTATGGGGTTTCCTCAAGGGTTTGGCACGGCCCAAATATTTCTTCTTATTCGTAACTTCAATGGCCATCAGTCTTTACACTTATCACTCGGCCAGGATTATTTCTCCACTTATCGCACTCACTCTCGTCATCCTCTTCTGGCGCCAACTTGTTCATACGGCACCCAACCTTTCCCAACTAATAACCAATAACCGTGCACTAATAACCTCTGTCATTCTCGGTCTTCTCCTTTCACTACCCCTGGCTTCCCAATTATTATCCAAAGAAGGACAGTCCCGCTTTACCGGTGTTTCGGTCTTTTCCGATACCGGTCCTCTCTGGCAAGCATTGGAGATGCGCCGGGCACATCCAAGCGATACCATCGCCGTCAAAGCACTGCACAATCAATATCTTTCTTATGGTCTCAGATTCATAAAAAACTACCTGTCCCACTTTTCACCCAGATTTCTATTTGTCACCGGAGACGAGATTGCTCGGAGTAAAGTTCCCGAAACGGGACAGTCTTACCTATTTCTGGTTCCTTTTTATTTCCTCGGCCTATTTTCTCTATTAAAGCTAGACTCCAAGGGAAAAATATTTACTCTAGTTTGGTTTTTGATCGCTCCAATGGCAGCCTCGCTGACTTTTCAGTCTCCTCACGCACTCAGATCACAGAACATGGTAATTCCTCTTAGTATTATTTCGGGCTTGGGTTTTTCGGTGGTTCTCAATCTCTTGTTCAGGTCCGGTAAAAAGTGGCTTATCACCATCGCCATATTTATCTTGTTGTTTTTCGGTGGCTACTCAGTCGCCAGATATCTACATCTCTACTACGTTCACTATCCGAAAGAATTACCGTACGCTTGGCTGTACGGTTTTGATCAAATTGCCGATTATGTAGGCCAGCAGTATTACAACTACGACCGCATCATCATCTCCGACCGCTACGACCAGCCATATATCTTGATGGCCTTTTTCCTTAAGTATGATCCAAAAGTACTCCAGCAGGAGCTGGTCATGACTCCCCGAGACAAATTTGGTTTTTCGACCGTCCGGAGCTTCGGTAAGCTCGAATTCCGTCAAATTAATTATGGCGAAGACAAAAAACTGCCCAATACCCTTATAATCTCAGCTGATGAGCCGGTGGATGACAAGGCTGTTATTTTCACGATAAACGACCCAGCCAGCCACCGCATGTACAAATTTATATCGACTATTCCGTCATTGCGAGGAACGGAGTGACGTGGCAATCTATAATAGAGACACTCAATGAAATCCAAACGTCAAACCATCTCCGTCACCATGGCTTCGTTTAATAACGAGGACTGTATTGCCGATTGTCTTAACTCGGTGAAGGAGTGGGTTGATGAGATCATCGTGGTCGATGGCACCTCTTCGGACAAAACTGCCGAGATCGCCAAAAAGATGGGAGCCAAAGTGCTGATAAGAGAAAACAATCCCGTCTTTCATATTCAGAAGAACATTGCCAACAAAGAGGCCAAGTCCAATTGGATTCTGCAGCTGGATACAGACGAACGCGTCACTCCAGCCATGCGTAAAGAAATAGTTGGCCTTCTCGAAGGAAAATATTTTGGCTATGATAGTTGGCTTTCGCCACTCAAATCATCAATCAATAAAATTGTTAGACTATTCCCTGAACCGATCAAACTATCACAACCCGCCGTTGCCTATTGGTTGCCCAGAAAAAACTTTTTCTTAACACGCTACCAGAAACATGCCGGTCAGTATCCCGATCCCGTCATTCGGCTTTTCCAAAGAGGTAAGGCAGAGCTACCTGCCAAAGACGTCCACGAGCAAATGGTTGTTCATGGAACCACAGGCTGGTTGGTTTCCGATCTGGATCATTACGCCACCCCGACCTTCTCGCGATACTTACTCCGGGAAAATCGTTATTCAAGCTTGAAAGCTACCCAGATGAAAGCCGCCGGAGTCAAAATAAACTTCTTTAATACTTTAAATTATTTATTCTTTAAGCCCTTCGGTACTTACTTTAGTCTCTACTTCCGTTATCGTGGGTTTCTCGACGGTTTTCCCGGTTTTGTCTTTTCACTTTACTCAGGTTTACATCACGCCTTTTCCTATATGAAGCTTTGGGAATTATATAAAGATGAAGAATATGCCCCCCGTTAAAGTCTATATCGCCGGTAGTGATCATTCTTCCGGTAGGGGAGTGGGTATCTACGCTGATCACCTAATAAAGTCTTTGGGCAAACTCCCGGACATCAAATTGACAGACAAAGATCCCGATATTATCCATTACCCCTTCTTTGATCTTTTCTACCCAACTCTTCCATTAAAGAAAGAAAAACCAACCATTGTCACCATCCACGATCTTACCCCTCTGGTGATGGCCGACCGCTATCCCAAAGGGATCAGGGGTACTATCAATCTACTGCGTCAGTGGTATTCTCTCCGCTCAGTGTCAGCCATTATTACCGACTCCGAAAGTTCCAAAAGAGATATCGAGAAATACTTTCGGATTTCCCCTGAAAAAATATTTGTTACCCCGCTTGCCGTCGACGATGATTACAAGAAGCAGCCATCGGCCGCCCAGCTTGCCGAAGTCAAGAAAAAATTTCATTTACCGGATCGTTTCATTTTGACACTGGCGGCAGGGCCAAATCCAAACAAAAACTTACCGTCACTAGCCGAAGTCACCGACCGGCTGGGAATCCCGCTGGTGATTGTTGGCAAAGGAATGCTCAAAGAAGTAGTCAAGCCCGTTCATCCCGAGCTCATCGATTTGGTCCGCTTACAGGTCTACAACCATGTAATTTATCCAGGCTTCGTTTCCAATGAAGATTTCAATACTATGTTTCATCTGGCCTCCCTCTATGTCCAGCCTTCATATTACGAAGGTTTTGGTCTGCCTCTTCTCGAGGCCATGACCTCCGGTTGTCTCATTGCCAGCTCCAAAACTTCCAGCTTGCCCGAGATCTATCACGATGAGGCCATTACTTTTGATCCACGGAAACTAAAATCTATGGAGAAAGCGATTAAAAAAGCCTTGAGTCTTTCCCCCTCAGCCAAAGCCAAACAAATTTCTCTGGCCAAAGATAAAGCCAAGACATTTTCTTGGTCCAAAACCGCCCAACTCACTTCAGAAATTTACCAAGCTGTTAAGAATGGGAAAACTATTTGAAATCACAAATTACATAATCAATAAGGGGAAAGAGCTGGCGAGTCTCACCTTCCCCAACGAAGAATTTGTTTTGGATTACGTGGCGATATTTTGCCGAGATGGAGAAGAGATTAGCTCTCTCACTCAAGAAATAGAACAACTCGGTGACGAAGTCGAAGAAACTTCCACCGGAAAGACTTACAAACTAAGAAATCCATTGAATACGGCTGTTGGAAATCTTTATCTCATTAAGTTACGTCACCCAGACCACACGAGACCACAGAGGGGTGAACCGGATTTTAGAGTTTCCGATTATTTCCATTTTAAAAGTAGATATTCGAAAACCCCAGGTATAACACTAATTGAAAGGGATGACTATGAGATGCTTGAACTTAGCCATCCCAAGTACGACGTTTTAGTATATTTCCCCAACAAACCTCTAGGTGTTGAGCTGGGAATCGGTGTCTAATTTGTCTGTAACCGATCTCCTTTAAAGATCAGCCAGTAAAGGTAAATTGCCGGTAGACTAAGCGCCGTAAAAATGAACATGGCTTTGGCGGGTCCCATCGCATCGGCCATACCACCCAGTAACAGACTCATGACAGCGTAGCCCAAACTACCTCCCAATGAATTCAAAGAAGACATTGTTGCTCGCTGATGGCTAGTAAACTCACGTTGCATTAGATTTCTTTCTGCTATCGATTCCACTCCGTACAAGACTGAAGGGGTCGTCATCAGAACCGGAGAGAGTGCTGTGGGGATACCAAGCGAGATCAAGCTGATCGCCTTACCGTAGATGTTATCAAACAGCAGAATATTTATTTCCTTGAATCTTTTTATTAGTTTACCGCTATAAAAAAAGCTTAATGACGCTCCCAAGCTGGACAAGGCGGCCGGAATCCCAATTGCCCAAATCGGCCATACCGTAGCATTAAAAGCAGAGGTAAAACCCCATTTTAATTCTCCTAAAGAAAAGTTTAGGATCGATGCCGCACTCAATAAACGCAATTTTTTATTTGACACAAACAGTATTGAGGCCTCTTTGACATGTCTAAAAATGTTTGAATCCACCTTTTTATGGCGTTTCGGATCGATAAGTTTGTAACAGATAAAGAGCATTAAGACTTGAGGAACCACAGAGGACCAGACTAGGAAGGTAATTGAGAAGCTAGCCATTAGCCCCCCAAGAATGGCTGATATGGACATGGCCAACTGTTCGGTCGAACTTACCTTTCCTTGATACTCAGCAAAATTGTCCTCCATGTTTGATTCGGCTAGCGAATCGTATAAAAGCGCATCATTGTTTCCACTATAAAACGCCCTAGACAAACCCTCAAAGACCGCGCCAACAACTAGGAACCAATACGACATCCCAACGGCATAAAAGAGAAAAGCAAGTACTCTTGCCCACGTTCCAAACACTATGGTGTACTTTCGACCGACAAAGTCAGACAGCACACCGGTCGGCAATTCAAATATTGTTGATGCCAACATGACAATTCCCAAAATACTGCCTCCAAGTAAGAATGATCCTGACACCTTTGAGAAATAAATAATAGCAATCGGCCAAAACAAATTAAACCCGATCAAAAAATTGAAAATGGAAATCAATTTTATATTCTTCCGATACATATGCTGATTATACGCACCTAGTATAATCATCCTTACCCATGTCCATCAAAGAGCTCTTCAAACTCGTTTTAGGTTGGCGTGTTTTGCTTGTTCTCATTGCTCTTCCGGCCATGTTTCTCCTGCCTCCCCGTACCCGCTTTACCAATCTCAC
>DQFC01000020.1 GCA_003531665.1 Candidatus Collierbacteria bacterium | reverse complement strand
TTGTTGTAAGATGGCCTCGATGAAAATTTGTGGATTAGACGAATGTGGTCGAGGCGCTTTTGCCGGCCCTCTGGTCGCCGCCGCCGCCATTATTAATTGCGATATTGAATCTTTTCCGGCACTCCTTCCGGCTCCTCTCCGGGATAGTAAAAAACTCACGGAAATTCAACGAAACAAAATTGTTGCCACTTTGCCGAAACTACCAATTGTCTACAAAATCGCCGAGATCTCTGTCTCAGAAATAAATCAATTTGGAATGGGTTGGGCCAATCGACAGATCTTCGAAAGACTTATCTCCGAAACCAAGGCCACAGTCTTTATTGTTGACGGCAATCTGAAGTTTGCCAACCCTGCGGTCAGAACTCTTATCAAAGGGGATGACAAGTGTTACCATGTGATGCTCGCGAGTATCATCGCCAAGGTTTACCGTGACAATCTCATGGCCAAACTTCATCGTGACTTTCCGAAATACGGTTGGGACAGAAACTCCGGTTATGGCACCGCCGAACATATAAAGGCCCTTAAACAGTTTGGTCAAAATCTCCACCACCGATCCCGGTATGTAGCCACCTTTACGAGCAAACATTCTTCAAAGGAATAGTTTTTGTTGACAGGCCCTTTCAATAAAACTAAACTAAATAATTGATGGAAAAAATAAAATCCTTCTTGGGTTCTTTGCGTCCTTGGCAGCTATTTGGCATTCTGTTCGTTTCGGTGGGTTTACTTATCTCAGTCGTTCTCGCCTCGCAGTATCTTCAGCGTTCCGCCAAGCTCAAACTCGGCTCGACTACCGGCCTATTACTCACCGCCGACAGGCAAGATTCTCTAGGAACCTTTCAAGATTCTACCTTTACCCTCAAGTCGGATCAGGACCTCACAGTTGCTAGCCTGAAGAACAGCATTACTTTTTTCCCTGAGATAGATTTCGACATCAGTGAGATCAATCCCCGTCAGTTTAGTATCTCTCCCAAGACGGCTCTGAAGGACAACAGTCTGTATCGAATCAAGATCCTTGCCGAACAGAAAACTTTTTCCTGGGCCTTCCAGACCAAAAACGATTTCCGGGTAGTCCAAACGCTTCCTCGCGACCAAGGCACCTACGTTCCCATAAATACTGGGATAGAGATTACCTTCAGTCATGACAATTGGGAGGATATTGGGTATAAAGAGGGAAATTTTGAAATTACTCCCCCCGTTGAAGGTCGTTTCGAGCGTCACAAACGTACCATTTCTTTTATCCCTAAGAGTCTTACCCCAAACACTCTGTACACGGTTAAAATTAATAAAGGTCTCAAGTTAAAAGAAACCACCGAGACTCTCAAAGATGATTTTATCTTCCGCTTTGAGACTCAGCCATCCACCAACACACCGGTTCTTGGTTTTGCCAGGAATTTCTACGAATTTTCTCCCACGGAAACACCGGCCTTTGATATTTATACTTCATCCATTGGAGGCGCAGATCTTTCGGTTAAAGTTTATCAATATCCTAGTTCACAAAGTTTTATCTCCGATTTTACCACCCTTCTCTCTATACCGAATTGGGCGTTCAACTCGCTCCGTTCGAAGCGCTTGCCTGTCACCGGATTAAATAAAGTTTTGGAATTCAATACTCCAATCCAGAAACAGACCTACTCCAATTTCTTTCTATTTCCTCAGAATCTTCCTAAAGGAAACTATCTGGTTGAATCCGGAGTGGATAATGTCGTTACTCAAGCCTTAGTCCAGATCACCGATCTGTCCTCATATCTTAGTGTCAGTGGCACCAAAACTCTGGTTTGGGTAAACGACCTGGGTTCCAAAAAATCAGTCTCCGGTGCCAAAGTCAGCTATGCAGGCAAACTGCAGGAAACCGGCTCCGATGGTGTTGCCTATTTTGACACCCCGGAGTCTCAGCTAAATGGTGAACAAACTATGATTACAGTCAGTTCTGGAGAAAACAGCATCATACTTCCTCCGGCAAACAGTAATAATTATTATTCCTCCACCTATCAGAAAGCCAAACGTCTTTCAGACAAATACTGGAGTTACTTTTATTCCGACCGGCCTACATATCTCCCCACGGATATCATTAGGTTCTGGGGTCTTCTTAGAGATAGAGACAATCTGACCCAAAAGCAAAAATTTACCTTAGAAGTTACTCGGTCAGATTACACCGGCTGGAATTTTACGCCAATAGTTCTTTTTACTAAAGATTTTGAAGCAAGCGATCTGGGAACTTTCCTTGGGGAAATTCCTCTTTCTGGTTACGCTCCCGGTTGGTATGGTATTGCCCTAAAGGTTGGAGAATCCACTGTCGCTAGTTCCGCCTTCACGGTGGAAACCTACACCAAGCAGGCCTACAAACTCACCTTGGTTCCATCAAAAAGAGCTGTCATTGTTGGAGAAACGGTCACTTTATCCGGACAGGCAACTTTTTTCGAAGGATCTCCCGTTGCCAATATGAATTTGAAATATTTCGGTGCTCAAGAAGGGATTCTGAAAACAGATTCTCTGGGTCGTTATAGTTTCAATTACACCTCAGCTTTAGGCAATTCTTCATCTAATTATTCTCCGGAATATAAATATGTTTCTCTCATGCCCTCTCTTCCCGAGGAAGGGATGATTCAAGCAGATACCACGATAGCTGTTTTTAATTCTTCTTATGTCTTTGATACTCCCAAGTCGGAATCAAAGGGTGGTACGGGCAGGATAGAAGTGGATCTGCGACTAGTGGATCCTTCAAAATTCGTCCCTTATACTTCAGTGGACACCTTTGCCCCTGCTCCGGGCAGACAGATTGCCGGTAACCTTTTGGAAAACCAATGGAATCGCCGGGAAGTTGGGACCTACTATGACTTTATAAACAAAGTTACTTCACCCAGATACGAGTACGATCGAGTTCAAAACAAAATCGCCGATATCAGCTTAACCACCGATTCAAATGGAAAAGCTGTATACAGCTTTCCTGTGCTCGAAGGCAAGTCCTACAACGTTATCTTACATGCCACTGACGATCAAGGACGCGTCACCACTCAGGACGTTTATGTATCAGGATCGGCCGACTATTATTCCAGGAATGATTATATTTTCCTGAAGACGGACAAAACCGGATCAAACACAAATAGTTTCCTCATTGGAGAACAGGTAAATCTTACCGTCATGCGCGGGGAAACCCAGATGGAATCAAGCACTACAGATAAGTTTCTCTACTTGTTTGCCAAGAGAGGTATCAATTCCTATCAGATTTCGGACGAAGCTACCGTGGGCTTTAAGTATTCTGATACTTATATTCCCAATGTCATCGTTCAGGCCATCCGATTTACCGGAAAAACCTACGAAATATCCGAAAGAATAAATTTGTTGTTCAACACGACGGCCAAAAAACTTTCATTGGATATTACACAAGATAGACAAAGTTACCTTCCTGGAAGTACAGCGAAAATTTCCGTCTTTTCCGCAGATCAAAATGGCTCGCCTGCACCAGCTGAGGTCAACCTGAGCTTCCTTGACGAAGCCTACAGCGCCATGAGTCCGGTCTCGGTCGATCCTTTATCCAGGATTTATAGTTCCTTGGATGCAGATATAGTCGCTTCTTATCAGTCTCATCGGTACCCTCTTGATTCATCAGGGGCCGAGGGTGGGGGCTGCTTCTTATCGGGGACACAGATTCTTCTAAGTAATGGAAAAACCAAAAACATAGAAGATATCAAGGTAGGAGATCAGATAAAAACCCTTCAAACACCCTTGTCAGCCAAAATGGTAACCGCCAAAGTTACCGGGATTTTCAAACACCAAGTGGCTGGTTATCTGACAATAAACGGTCATCTAAGGGTTACCGGAGAACACAATTTGTACATAAATGGCCGTTTTATGACTGCCTCTGAGGTAAAAGTCGGCGATTTTTATCTTGACACTCACGGTGAATATCAAAAGATATTTTCTATTGAAGATCGTTCAGGAATAAATACCGTTTACAACTTATCAGTCGAAAAATTAAACACTTACTTCGCCGACGGCTTTTATGTCCACAACGAAAAGGGTCGCGAACTCTTCGTGGACAATGCTTTTTTTGGCAGTGTCCGTACGGGTAGTGATGGCCGCGCCAGCATTGATGTTAAGCTTCCGGATAATCTAACCTCCTGGAGAATTACCTCTCAAGGAGTTACTGCCGATCTAAAAGCAGGTGTCAATTCCTCACTTCTGGTAGTCAAACAACCATTCTTTGTAGATGTAGTCATGAACACCGAGTACCTAGTTGGAGAACGCCCGGAGATTATGATACGCGCCTACGGGGAGGGGCTTTCGGTAGGAGATCAAGTCAGTTTGAAAGCCCAATCGGAGACTTTAGGATTGGATAAAAGTGTCACAGTCAAAGCCTTCGAAAGCTCTAGGGTGGATCTGGGAGAGCTCAAAGAAGGCTCCCACAAAATAACCATTTCGGGTATTTCCGGTAGTCTTACGGATAAGGTAATTCGAAAATTGGATGTAGTTAAGTCTCGCCTAAAAGCAGTCAAATCAATCAGTGTTTCTTTGGCAGAAGATACCAAGCCGGAAGGTTCACCAAATTCGCCAACCACCCTCATCTTTTCCGATCAAAGTCTAGGGCGTTTTTTCCCGCCCCTTTCAAATATGGCTTTCACTTGGGGAGATCGCTTAGACCAGCGCCTTGCCCGCTCTCTCTCACAATCAATTATTAAGAAATCATTCGATGATTCCGTCAATCCGGAAACACTAGATCTTACTGCTTTCCAAACTCCTGATGGTGGTTATGCACTCTTTCCTTACTCTGGCGCAGATCTGGAGCTTTCGGCCTTTGTGGCGTCCTTGGCAAAAGAGAAGGTGGACCGCATCGGTTTGGGAAACTATTTTTACAAAGAATTTTCCAAATCAAAAGATCTCGACACCGCCTCGATGTCGCTGTTTGGACTGGCTAGCTTAGACGAACCCGTACTTTTATTAATAAATAATCTTTCGGGCGAAAAAGACCTCACCCCCTTGTCCAGGATTTATTTGGCTTTGGCCCAAGCCAAGATAGGTGATACCGAAAAGGCACGCATTTCTTACAGAACTCTTATATCTGAGTTTTCCGAAAGACAAGACTCTTTAACTTTCATGAAAGTCGGCTCGGACAAAGATAGCTATCTCCTGGCCAGCTCGCTCACCGCCGCCCTCTCTTCCATTTTGGGGGAGTCAGAAGCCGACAGTCTTCTTGCCTACACTCTAGTCAACAGCGGAAAAGACATCCTACTCGTTTCACCCCAACTGATGGCAATTTTATTTCAAATAGAAAATACCAATCCCCAACCGGTCTCTTTTTCTTACACTCTAAATGGCAAAAAAATATCCAAAAAACTCGAAAAAGGTGAAGTCTTCAAACTTGAGCTAACACCCACCGATCTACCGGGAATAAGTTTTTCCGATCTTGTTGGCAATGTCGGTTTGGCTTCAACTTTCACTATCCCGCTGGATCCAAAAACTGCCCTTACCAGTTCGTCTGTTCAGTTAGGTCGGAGTTACTCCGTTAGAGGTGCTATTACCAACAACTTCTCTACTTCAGATCTCGTCAAAATTTCACTTCCGGTTGTTTATGCGGCTATCTCTCAAGATGGTTGCTATCAAGTTTCGGATCTACTCCCTTCTGGGTTGAGACCAATCACCTCGGTTTATAGTTTTGGGTTGGATTCCACAAATACCTGGTATCCATATGAGATAAATGGTCAGAAGGTTAGTTTTTGTGTCGGAAGCGGAAACAAAAACAATACTATAAACTACTACGCCAGGGTAATTTCTGCGGGGGACTTCCGGGCAGAAAGTGCTCTGATACAGTCCTTGATAGCACCATCGGTATTCAATTTATCTCCTGCCGGTTCGGTTAGTATCAAATGAAGTTGCCACGTACATGGTTAGGGGCGATTCTGATAATTGTCATATTGAATTTCATAATCGCGCTGTGGCTTTTCTGGATTCCGAGGAACCGAGGAGAATCTTCGAGTCGGGGATGGCTTCCCTTCGGCATGGCATCATTTTCTACCGATTTTGCCTATGATGCGCGCACCTTTTTCCCTGCCATAGCCGGGAATAATATTGCTCCTTTCGCCATCCCTCCCCGCATCCTGGTTCTTCCACATCACCTAATGGCTTCTCCAATAATCGCTAAGGGCATTTCTCTACTTACTAATCCCTCCACAAATACCATCATTGTTTTGTCACCCAATCACGCTAACACCGGTAAATGTGACATCATTTCCTCCAAGAACAAATGGGATACCCCTTCGGGTCGGGTGTCTGTCGATGAGGGATTGCTAAATATTTTCCTAAAATCAGGTTTTGTCTGTTTGGACGATAAGGCATTGTCCGTCGAGCATGGCATAGCCGGCCTCCTTCCCTTTATAAAGCATTACCTTCCGAAGGCAAAAATCGTTCCACTTGCTTTAAAAAAAGATATCTCACCAGAACTGTTAACAAATTTTATTCAACAGTTAATTTCCTTTTCGGGAGATACCGTTGTTATTGCCTCAATTGATTTCTCTCATGGCTTATCTCAGTTAGAAGCAGCCCAGCGTGACAAGATCACGGAAAGTCTGGTCTCTACCACGAACTTATCCGAACTACTAAGACTTTCTTCCGAGTATCTCGACTCCCCCGCATCCCTTGTTTCGGTTCTATCACTTATTCAGTCTCGTGGGCAGAAACCGAATATTCTTACACGTACCGATTCATCAGCTTTTAGTAATAATTCCCGAGAGGTCACTTCATATTTCTTAATCGCAGACGATGGCAATATCACCACCCCTTCCACCAGCACCTTCTCCCTCCTCTTTGGTGGAGACGTCATGCTTGGGCGCTCTGTCAACACCAGAATGATAAAGTATCAAGATTTCTCGTGGCCATTCAAAAATATATCAGCTCTGCTTTCTTCTGCAGACTTAACCACGATCAATTTGGAGTCTCCCTTTAGATCAGGCTGTTTACCCACAGATAAAGGGCTGATTTTTTGCTCCGACCCTCGTTCGATAGCGGGGCTAATTACTTCCGGAGTCGATATTGTTAATCTTGCCAACAATCACATTGGTAATCAAGGGGAGGAGGGATTCGCAGAAACAATCTCCATTCTTTCAAAAGCCGGGATGGTCTCGATCGGTCATGGAAGTCCTTCTATCAAGATCATAAAAAATACTAAACTGGCCTTTTTGGGATTCAATGATATTCCTCCATTGATTCCTTATATATCCTCGTCATCTCAGGAAAATATCGACAGTCAGGTCTCTTTAGCCAAAAAATCAGCTGATGTTGTGATAGTTGTTATTCATTGGGGTAATGAATATCGCCCTCGGTCGCTCAGGCAGGTAGAGTTGGCACATTTAGCCATCGACTCCGGCGCAGATGTGGTTATTGGTCACCATCCTCATTGGGTTCAGGAGATAGAAACCTACAAGGGGAAACCTATTTACTACTCCTTGGGGAATTTGGTCTTTGATCAAATGTGGTCGGAAGAAACCAGAAAAGGGATTCTCGTCAGACTTATGTTTTCCGGAAATACCCTGATCGGTCAAGAACAGATTCCTATCAAGATTTCCGATTACGGTCAACCACAACTTCTTTTCTGAAATATTCAATTGTTGGAGTAAGTCCTTCTGTAAGAGATATCTCAGGTTCCCATCCAAGCATTTTTTTGGCAAGCGAAATATCCGGTTTCCTGATCCTAGGGTCATCCTCTCGAATATTTTTCTGTTCAACTATTTTACTTTTTGACTCGGGGATCATCTCCAAGATAATTTCGGCAAGTTGTTTTAGGGTGTACTCTCCCGGGTTTCCAATATTCACCGGGCCGGTAAATCCAGCCTTATTCTCCATTAGTTTTATCATTCCTTTTATCAGGTCACTCACGTACTGAAAACTTCTGGTTTGCATACCATCTCCATACATAGAAATGTCTTGGTTGGTCAATGTTTGTACTATAAAGTTACTCACTACCCGACCGTCTTGAGGATCCATAGCCGGCCCGTAGGTATTAAATATTCGGACAATTCTCACCGGAGTCTTGTATTTTCGGAAAAAATCCATACAGATCGACTCCGCTGCTCTTTTCCCTTCGTCATAGCACGATCTGACTCCGCAAGGATTTACATTTCCCCAGTAACTCTCCTTTTGTGGATGCTCCAACGGATCGCCATAGACTTCTGATGTAGAGGCTTGAAGAATCGGTATGTTTCCGTTTCTCCGGGAAAGTTCCAGCACGTTATTCATTCCAAACACGGACGTCCTCCATGTATATATTGGGTCCTTCTGGTATGCCGGAGGTGAAGCCGGACAAGCCAAATTATATATTTGATCAAGCCCTTCTTGTTCGATTGGCAGGGTTATATCCCCTTCGATCAATCGGAAATGAGGATTGTTAAGAAGGTCGGCAATGTTTTGTTTCCTTCCGGTATAAAAATTATCCATACAAATCACGTCATTATTTGCTTCCAATAATTTCCTGCATAAGTGAGAACCAACAAACCCCGCCCCTCCGGTTATCAATATTTTCATCACTTAATTTTACGCCACCAATTGACATTTTCCCCGACATTCTGGTATACCTAAAATAGTATGAAATATTTCACTCACATCACGGTCACGTTTCTCCTAGTTATCACGTTTTTATTTTTCCATTCTATTCCCACCCATGCCGTCTATCTTGGTTCCGGAAATCTTCTCGAACTACCAAAAGAAAAAGTAATAAACGAAACAGCTATCATCAGTGCCACCAATCTAACAGTGGATTCGGATATCAATGGTGACCTGCTTTGTGCAGGGAAAGATGTTGTGGTAAATAGCAATATCAAGGGTGATATTCTTTGTGTGGCTCAGTCAATCAAAATAAATGGAAATATAGACGGAAATATCAGAGTGATCGCTCAATCGGTGGAAATCAACGGCCTTGTTAGTCGAAACGTCTACACTTTGTCCCAAAATCTTTCTCTAACTAAGTTTTCTTCCATCAAGGGAGACATTTTCTTTGGAGTTCAAAACGTAGACCTAAGAGGCTCCTTGGGCCGGGATCTACTCGGCGCCGCCGACCAATTAACCATTTCTGGTTCTCTGCTAAGAAACGCCAAGGTGACTGCCAGCCGTGTAAATCTAGTCGATCCGGCCAAAATTGGTGGGGACTTTGAGTACTACATGGATACCAACGGCACTGCGTCTGTAAGTCAAAAGAATGTCAAGGGCAATATTTTAAAACACGAAATCGTTAGAAAAGAAATTCCTCAAAAAGAAATGAAAGACATTTCCCTTGTGGCTAAATTTATGGGGAAGATATTTTGGATAATTTCTACACTACTACTTGGTTTTATCGTAATATATTTCCTAAAGAATAAAGTTATTGAGAGAACTCAGATAATCTCCAAGAAGCCAGCCATTACCGGCCTGACCGGATTAGCTGTTTTAATACTTACACCTATTGTCTTTTGTTTGTTGTTGGTAAGCCTCATAGGCGTTCCGGCGGCTTTTGTTCTTATTCTCGAATACATCATTTCAATAATGCTAGCTACCGTTTACCCGGCCATTCTGGTCGGTAAATGGATAATAAAGTTCTTTACCAAGAAGCAGGCAGGTGGACTTGTTGGGCCTCTCGTTGTCGGGATAGTTGTCACCGGGTTGCTTATGTTTATTCCGGCAATTGGATTTTTGACAGGCTTCATTTTCCTTTGTCTGGGTGTTGGATCCACCTTTCTTTCTTACCTCCCGGAGAAATGAAGGATGAGACAATTCAGTATAAATCGCTTGCATTATGTTCTCACAAAGCCTATGCTTAATTTAAGCAGCTGAGCGGTTATTAGTAACATCAAAAAGATATGAAGACGAAGATGAAATCGCAGAACAAAAAAACTCTTGTTTCTGCGCTTCTGTTATTAGTTAGTCTGGCTCTTATTTTTGGTGTTGCATTACTGATAAAAACCGGAAATTTCAACGATCAAGGCCGTGCCTCATCGGGGACGATCATGGTTGGCCAGCTTATCCGATCCACCGATTCTTCACTGTGCCGAAAATGTATCCAGCAGTGTCCCGGTTTGGATAACGTTCTTCGTGATTGCAACCCCATGGCTTCTTATGGTATCTCTATCGATAGTATTTGCAATCAGGCCGGCAGAGTTGAAACTTGTGGCAATAAAGCCTATTGTTGCCCGAAGCCAAACTCCAGATGGACAACGGATCTCACCAAGTGTCCGGGGGTTACCCCGGCGGTAAAACCGCCTTCTCCCTACAGACTCTTAAAAGATGGTGGTGTCTGCACGGCAATGGTTATTTCCAAAACTCTGGCTGAACCATTAGTCAACAAAAAAGTAGTAGCCACAGGTACTCTAAAAGAACCATATTTCTACGCATCAAAACTTGTTGAAAATAAATGTGTCGAACAGTGTCCCGGTGCCGATAAAGTTCTGCGCAACTGCACTCCTCCGGAAGCAGACGGTACTTCTCAGGATAGTTTGTGCAATGCTACCGGTCGGACTGCCTCTTGTGGAGGTATCAAGTTCTGTTGTCCCCGACCTGGAATGCAGTGGACCAAAGACATGACCAAATGTCCCATTCCTACCCCAACGAAGACACCTACTCCTACTCCGACATCTTCTCCTACCCCCACAAAAACTCCCACTCCCACTCCTTCTGATAACCAGCCGCCCCAAATCACCACCACTTCATTGCCTTCTGGATATGCGAATGAGTCATACGGCGCTAGTATTGATGCTATCGATCCGAATCTGACAGATTCTCTAAAAATGGCGATTTCCGGTCTTCCCTTCGGACTTAATAGTGGTCCCTGCGCCGTTCCTATCGGAGGTGGAAAAATCACCTGTTATGTATCCGGAACTCCGGCAAGCTCAGGTCTGTATTCCGTACAGGTGACCGTAACTGACAATCGTGGGGCTACCACAACCAAGTCTCTTGCCCTATCTATTCTCGCCGTCGTCTCCATCACCCCAACTCCGTAGACTCATGGCAAACCTCAACGATCTTTTCCTATATTGTCGGGGTACTCAGAATTGAACTGAGATCATGTCGACCCCATCGACACATACTAGCCGTTATACTATACCCCGAAGAACATATTCTACCACGAGATTGACATTTCGGGTTATATTTGTATAAATAAGTAGATGGCTATAGTTTGGGTGACGTGCGACTACTGTAAAATGGAATTTGAGAGACCATATGGAAGATATAATGAGGCTAAGAAGTTTGGCTGGAAACAGTTTTGTTCTACAGAGTGCCAATCTCAATCAAAGACCAAAAAGATTTCAAAAAATTGCGATAATCCTTTATGTAATAAACGAATTTTTTCCAGTGTCTCTTCGGGACATACTTATTGTTCAAGAAACTGTAGTGCTACTCTCAGCAACTCGTTGAGAGCCGAACCATTCGCTTTAGTTAAGTGTGCCAATAAAGATTGTAACAATTTTCTAAAAAACCACGAATCCAAATATTGCTCAACTGAATGCGTCAACAAGTCCAAAAAGGGCTTATCTTCATATACAAAAGAAGGACTAATGCAAATCATTCAAAAGTTTCAACTAGACAACGGAAGAATACCCACCAAAGCAGAGCTGGGGCATCTCAACAGACCAGCGAGAAATAATTTTGGTACTTGGAACAATCTCATAAAAATCGCAGGCCTTACCCCAAACGAAGTCATTTTTTCCAAAAAATACATTGCTAACGACGGTCACAGATGCGATTCATTGTCTGAAAAGATAGTTGACGATTGGCTATTTGCAAGAAATATTAAACATCAGGTTCACATTAAATATCCCTGGCACAATGGCATGAGTGCTGATTTTAGAGTCGGAGAATACTGGATTGAGTTATTTGGTCTCTGTGGACAGTTAAAGACATACGATAGATTAAAGAAAATAAAGCTAGAGAAAATAAAAGAATACAAACTTAGTTTTATCAGTCTCTATCTTTCTGATTTATTTCCCGCTAACCATTTAGAGGAAAAGTTGAAGGTATTGCGAAAATAACCCAAATATATATAATGATTTTAGATTAATAAATACCCGAAGAAAATGCCAAAGAAAACCAAGAAAACTAAAGAAGAAAAGTCTGTCGCCAAGCCGACAGATAACAATGCCCGTCTTACTGCTGTCAAAATTGCCATGCAGCAAATCACCAAACAGTTTGGTGAAGGGGCTATTATGCATATGGGTTCCGACCGTGTCGATGAAAAGATTCCGGTGATCTCTACCGGTTCTATCAGCCTGGATTTGGCACTCGGTATTGGTGGGTTTCCCAAGGGGCGTATTGTAGAAATCTACGGCCCAGAAGCCTCAGGTAAGACCACATTAGCTCTCCATGTCATTTCAGAAGCCCAAAAAACCGGCGGTATAGCCGCCTTTATCGATGCCGAGCATGCCGTGGACCCAAGCAGGGCAAAATCTATTGGTGTTGATCTAGACAGCCTATTACTGTCCCAGCCGGACAATGGTGAGCAAGCGCTTGAGATCGCCGAAACCCTGATCCGTTCAGGCGGTGTGGATGTCGTAGTCATTGATTCTGTCGCCGCCTTGGTTCCCAAGTCAGAGATCGAGGGCGAAATGGGGGACTCCTCCATGGGGCTTCAAGCCAGGCTCATGAGTCAAGCTCTGCGCAAGATCACCGGTGCTATTTCCAAGAGCAAATGCATCGTAATTTTTACGAATCAGTTGCGAGAAAAAATCGGTGTCATGTTTGGAAATCCGGAAGTTACTACCGGAGGTAAGGCTCTTAAATTCTATGCCTCCATTCGTATCGACATGCGCAAAATTGGGAATATCCAGGAGGGAGATGAAATCATCGGTTCCCGTCACCGTGCCAAAGTGGTGAAGAACAAAGTTGCTTCACCTTTTAGGACTGCTGAGTTCGATGTTCTCAATGTTGGAGGTATCAGTAAACTAGGCGACCTCATCGATACTGCCATCGCCTATAACGTTCTGGAGAAAGCCGGCTCATTTATCAAATATGAAGGGGAGACCCTGGCCCAAGGACGTGAATCGGCCAAGGCCGCTTTAGCCGAGCGTCCTCAAGTCATCGAAAAGATTAAGCAGCAAGTCATGGAAAAGGTCAATGCCGGAATCCAACCAGAAAAATGAACTTAGGCTGTCTCTCGTAAAATATGCCGGAAGGGTTCTTGGAGCTAGGCCATATTTTAGGGTTCAGTTGCGCGAAAAACTGTTTTGCCGGGCAGAAAAAGAAAAATTTGCGGACCCCGGACCCATAATTGATTCCATTCTCGAGGATTTAGCCAAAAGTGGTTACTTAAACGACCAATATCTTTCCGAAGCCTTTGTCAGACGACAGTTGTCCAAACATTATGGCCCTAAGATCATTTCTCTCAAGCTAAAATTCTTGGGACTGTCGCGGGAAGCGGTTTCCGAGGCTCTCACGACCGGCTCACCCATGGAGGCTGAAATCACTTCCATCAGGCACTTTCTTCAAAAGTACCCCCGTCTTGACCGCCGGACATTGATTTCCAAGCTCTACCGGCGAGGCTACACCGACCATGCCATCAAAAGTGCATTTGACGGGGACTCTTTTGAAGACTAAAATACAGATACTAATCATGTTAGTCATTCAAAATTACGCAATGTTCGATCTCAGTCTAAATAAAAAGATCCCTCTACAGCCCGCCAGCCGGCAGGCTGGTCGCTAAGCGACTGATTTTGCGTGCTTTCTGACTTTCATAGATTAGGCCTGCCTGCCGGCAGGCAGGTTTATTAATATATTTTTGTCTAAACCATGTCTATACTGTCAATTTTTAGATCCAATATCTTCAAAGGCTCCGCTTCTTCAGCCAAGTCCAAAGTTGTTTCTTCTGTAGCCACCCAAGTTGTAAAAGAGCCGGAAAAGACCGTTGTCAAGGAAGCCCCTGTTGCCCAGGCACCTACCGTCGACACCGCAGCCCTAATTGCCGCTGCCCAGGCAACAGCACAGTCCCAGGCCAGAGAAATAATCATCTCCGCCAAGGACGAAGCTTTCAAGATCAAGGATCAAGCCATCAAAGATGCCCGAATTCAGTTGGAAGAGATCGAGGTGCGCGCCAAAAACTTAGCTCAAAAACAACAAAGCAATACTACCATTGAAGAACAGCTCAAACGCGAAAAAGCCAATTTGGACCTTCAAACAAATCAAATCGAGGAGTTGAAGTCAAAAATAGTTTCTCAAGCCGATGCAATGGTTGAAAAGCTCGAAAAAATTGCCTCGCTCACTACCGAGCAAGCCAAGAAGGAATTGATTGCACAAGTCGAGAAACGTTCGGCAGTTGAGGCGACAAGAGCCATAAAAGAGGCAGAGGAAAAAGCCAAGATTGAGGCAGAGGATCTGGCCAGGGAAATACTGGTCGATGCCATGAAGGCCGGTGCTACAGACTACGTTGCGGAGTACACGATCTCTACCGTTCCCATCCCGGATGAAGAAACTAAAGGTCGGATTATTGGTAAGGACGGTCGCAATATTCGGATTTTCGAAAAGGTTTCCGGTTGTGATGTCTCCATGGACGATGCCCCTGACGAAGTTAAGCTCAGTAGTTTCGATCCGGTTCGTCGTGAAATAGCCCGTCTCACGCTAATTCATTTAATAAAAGATGGTCGTATTCATCCTGCAAGGATCGAAGAATACTTTGAAAGATCAAAGAGAGATGTTGAACAAATAATGTTTCTGGAAGGTCAGAAACTTTGTCATGCTGTAGGTGTTTACAACATGAATCGGGAAATCATTACTATGCTTGGCCGTTTCAAATTCCGAACATCATATGGTCAAAACATGATCAGTCATACTCTGGAAGAAACGAGAATTGGTATCAAAATAGCCAATGAAATTGGAGCCAATGTGGATACCGTTAGAATGGGTT
This sequence comes from Candidatus Collierbacteria bacterium, assembly GCA_003531665.1. Taxonomy (GTDB): domain Bacteria; phylum Patescibacteriota; class Microgenomatia; order UBA1400; family MFAQ01; genus UBA10133. The sequence goes on along the minus strand of DQFC01000020.1, from coordinate 5,176 downwards.
GTTTACTTCACGATATCGGCAAAATAATTGAAGGAGAGGGCAATCATGTGGAGCTAGGCGTCCAATATCTTAAGAAGTTCAATATTCCCCAAACCATTCTTGATTGTGTCGCCCAGCATCACGAGGATGAAGAATTTAGTTCCAACGAATCTGTTATCGTCTATATCGCAGACGCAATTTCCGGCTCCAGACCCGGAGCCCGTCATGAAAATACAGAAGAGTATGGCAAACGGATAAAGCACCTGGAAGAAATCGCTCGTAAGCATCCGGAGGTAGACGATGCCTATGCCATCTCCGCCGGAAGAGAAATTAGAGTAATTGTCAACCCAAGCAAGGCGGGAGATGAACAGTTAACCGTTTTGGCTCAGGCCATCCGCGACGAAATTCGAGACACCATGACCTTCCCCGGAACTGTCAAGGTCAACTGTATCCGCGAAACCCGCGCCAGTGAAATCGCCAGTTAATAATAAATTGAACATACATGATTATTGTTACGGGTTGCCATGGGCCGGATCTAGATGGAGTTGCTTGTATGATTGCCTATTCTGAATTATTAAATATTCAGGGGACAGTCTCAGAGTCAGTCTATTCCGGAGAACTCGATCTAGAGACTGCTTTTGTAAAGGACTACACAAATTACTTTCCTTTAAAACAATGTGGTGATTCGTATCCACCAGATTCTAAGTTTGTATTGGTTGACACTGCAAATCCAGACATTATTGATTCATCCATTCCAGTTGACTCGATTACCAAGGTTTTTGATCACCGTCAGCTCGTATTTACCAATAGATTTTCCAATGCTGAATTACACATTGAGCTAGTTGGTTCTTGTGCTACTCTTATTGCCGAAGAATTCCAGAAAAATGACGTGATACCCAGTCAGAACACATCTATCTATCTTTATTCTGCCATTATTTTCAGTACCATAAATTTCCAAAATGCGGTAACAACCGATAGGGATATTCAGGCCGCCAAATGGCTTTTTTCTCTATCGGGACTTGATGAAAATTATAAAAACAAGCTATTTTCCGCAAAGTCAAAGATCTCTAGCTCCAACCTTTACGAGATTCTCTCTCAAGATTTTTCCGCCAAGACACTTTCAGAAACTCGAGTTGGAATTGCTCAAATAGAAATGGTAGGTATATCAAGAATGGAAGGTGATCTCAGAGAGTCTCTCGAAAAAGCACTTAAGAAACTAAAAGACGATTATTCTCTAAAATATATTTTCTTCAATGGTATCGATGTGATTGAAGGTTATAGTTTATTCGTTACTATAGATCCAGATTCGCTGGACATATTTTCTTCAATTCTTGAGATTCCGGAACTTGAATATTCACATAAGTATTCCCCTATCGTCATGCGAAAACAAATCTGGCCAAAAGTTGAAGCGTATTTGTCTACTCACTTGCAAAAAACACCAAAATAGTGGTAACATCAGCTAAATTATTATCAAGTTTTCTGCCCGGAAAGAGGAACTCATGACCAAACAAACTCTTGTCAACATCGTTAGTAAGAAAGTCCATTTAACCAAAAAGGCCGTCAAAGAAACGGTAGATACTTTTTTTGAAGAATCTATTGCCGCACTCGGCAAGGGTGAAAAGGTGGTTATTTCCGGCTTCGGCACTTTCTATATTGGCAAAGTCGAAGATAAACAGGTTGTTCCATTCGGTAATGAATCCAAGAGGCAAGTAGTCAAAGGTCATAAAGTTATCAACTTTCATGTTGGTAAGCCTTTGAAAAAGAAAGTTGCCTAATGCCGTCCGTCTTCATCAATACTTTCGGCTGTCAAGCCAACAAGTCTGATTCAGAGCGGATACTTGGGGATTATCTCTCACGCGGATATACCGAAGTTACCAATTGGAGAATCGCTGACGAAATCGTCATCAATACTTGTTCCGTGAGACAGTCGGCCGAAGACCGTGTTACCGGTTTTCTTCTCAACGTAGAAAAATTCTTCGCCGGAAAAGATCGCCCAAAAATTATCCTTACCGGTTGTATGCTCCATTTCAATGAAAAAGAAATAAGGACACTTCTGCCCCAGATTGATGAAATTCTTCCTATTGGTGAAGTCGGTTTCAATCAGAAAGCCATCAGAAAAGAAAGAGACAAGGCTTTTATTCCCATTTCCTCCGGCTGCAACTCATTTTGTACTTTTTGTATTGTGCCGTTTTCCAGAGGTCGGGAACGCTCTCGCCCCATTGATGACATTGTTAGGGAGGTTGAAGGATTGGCCGGAGAAGGCTATACCGAAATCACCCTGTTGGGGCAAAACGTAAACTCTTGGGGCTTGGAAAAAGTCGGCGTAGCCCTCCGGAAGATGTTTATGGACAAAGATACTTTCAATCCCGAAGTTATTCCCTCAAATCAGTCTCAGTACTTCAAGCCGCAAGACACTCCACCGTTTGTGACTTTACTTAGGGAAATCAGCAAAGTCGAGGGGATCAAAAAGATTAGCTTTTTTACCAGCAACCCCTGGGATTTTTGGGACGAGCTAGTCGACGAGATAGCCTTCAATCCCAAAATTGACCGTTTTATTCATTTACCGGTTCAGTCCGGCAGTAATCGGATTTTAAAACTTATGAATAGGGGATACACCCGAGAGTCTTACCTCAGTTTAATTAATCAGATTAAAGCTAAAATCCCCGACGTTGTCTTTGGTACGGATATTATCGTCGGTTTTCCTGGAGAGACCGAGAAGGATTTTCAAGATACCCTGAATTTGGTCAAAGAAGTTGGTTTCAAGGTTGCTTTCGTGGCCCGGTACTCACCTCGGCCGGGAACCGCCTCCGCCAAACTCTATCCCGATGATATTCCGGCTATAATCAAGAAAGAACGCTGGGAAATATTGGATCAAATCGCCAACAAAGACAATCTCAGGTCTCGTCCCATCGTCCCCTAAGCCGGCTCCTCCAAAGCAACTATTTGAGTCATATACTTTTTCTTACCTCTCGAGTACATTATGTTTATCCAATTGTTTTGTATTTCTATCCAAAATGGTTTCAACCTTGCTCTGTGCACCAAATCTTTGAGATTATCGAGAACATCTTCCCCTTCAACAATCTCATAATCATCCTGCATATCTGAGCCTAACTCGTTGATTCTATGCGTAATATATAAAACCATGCCTTTATATTCCACCGCACCCTCCCATTTACTTCTAGGCTTAATTCTCTCTAAGGTATCTACTTCACGTACCATATCTTTGAACTGGCCAAAGAATTCCACACCAGGCTGCTCTTTATCTTCGAATTCGCCATAAATTAATCCGTATGGTGTTTTCCAATTACCGATATGGGTAAAACACTCCCTGCTTGCTTCTGGTTTTCGTGATCCTCTTTCTATTGTTCCCATTGCCCGTGATTATAATCCTACAGAGACTGATGTCAACAATCCGGTGCTAAAATAATCTGTGCCTAACCCAACTACCAACATTCTTGTTATTTGCGGCCCCACCGCCTCGGGCAAAACCTCCCTCGCCCTCTCCGTTGCTTCCTGTCTGAGATCCGAGATCCGAGATCTCAAATCTCCATCCGTCAACATCCTTTCCGCCGACTCCCGACAGATATACAAGGGTCTAGACATAGTTACCGGCAAGGATATTCCTGCAGATCTCCCTCCAAACATTAGTTTATTGGGCCTGGATTTGGTCGAGCAAAACCAAGCCTACAATCTCGCGGACTTCGTTAGTTATTCACAGAAAATTATTCAAAGCTCCATTAAAGAGAACGTCCCCTTAATCATTGTTGGGGGAACCGGTTTATATCTGAAAGCTATTACTTCAGATCTTCTCAGCGTCCACGTTCCACCTAACCAATCTCTACGTTTTGATTTGGAAAAACTTGATCTCCCATCACTACAATCTCGTTTGTTTGCACTTAACCACCAAAAATTTGAATCTCTGAACAATTCAGATAAAAACAATCCCCGCCGTCTAATCCGTGCTATCGAAATAGCCTCGTCTGTCACCACCCCCGTCATTACGACCAACCCCCCCGTCATTACGACCTGCCCGTCCGGCAGGCGGGGCGAAGCGTGGCAATCTATAAAAATGACACAACCTCATTTTCAATGGATCGGACTCAAACCGGACCGCGAAACCCTCAAACTATCTATCCGCCGCCGCGTCCTTGATCGTTTGGACTCAGGTGCCATCAAAGAAGTGGAGAATCTAATTGTAAAATATCCAGACCTCCATTTGCCAATCTATACGAGTCTGGGTGTCAAACAGATTCTTCAATTCTTGCATCAGGAAATATCCAGAGAAGAGTTAATCGAGCGATGGACCTTGTCGGAAATTGATTATGGTCGGAGACAGATGGTCTGGTTCAAGAAACAGTCCGGTATAGTTTGGTATGATAAAAGTACAGTAGATAGCCACCTGATCACTAAGCTGGCAGAAATATATAAATAATATGATCAAAAAGAAACACATCGTTTTTGATTTCTCCATCGGTAGCATCTTTTGGGTGCTTTTTGCACTCGCCGCCACTTATATCCTCATGAGGCTTACCAATGTCATTGCTCTATTGTTTATTGCTATTCTCATCACCTTAGCAGTTTGTCCTTTGGTGGATTATCTTGAAAAGTACCGAATCAATAGAGCCCTTTCTTCAATCGTTATATTATTAGCCACTTTTGGAACCATCATTTTTGCCATTGTTTCTCTTGCCGCACCCCTTCTGGATCAAACCCAACTATTTCTGCAAAAGCTTCCGGCGATAATTGACTCCGTGAGTCCGGTTAAATTAGCCGACGGCTCGCTAAATGCTCAGTTTGTGGGCGTACCCGGAAAGGTTCTAACTTTTGCTTTGGATACTTTCTCTGGATTTATCACGGCCTTCACCGTTATCGTCATCAGTTTTTACATGATCCAGGATCTCCACAATTTAGAGACTCATCTCAAATTCTGGTTCGGAGACAAAGGCCATCGGTACTTCGTGATTGCCGAGAAGCTGGAGGTTCAGATTGGTTACTGGGTGAGAGGTGAGCTACTGCTCATGCTGTTGGTGGGGCTTTTGAGTTATGTCGGTTATCTCATCATCGGCCTTCCCTTTGCCATGTCACTCGCCTTTATTGCCGGCATGCTGGAGCTTATTCCCAATATCGGCCCTACGATCGCCACCATCCCAGCCGTTTTGGTTGGCTTTTCTATCTCCACCGGTCATGGTATCGCCGC
>DQFC01000010.1 GCA_003531665.1 Candidatus Collierbacteria bacterium | reverse complement strand
CTACAATGACAGGTATTTCCATAGCCTCAGTATACACCCAAAGCGGCGTCCACCAATAACTCCTAAATCTTTTCCACCGTCACTCCATCAAAAAAGTCAGAAACTTTGAAGCCCTTCGCTTCGATCCCTTTTCTAAGGGCATCGGACTCGGCCCACTTTTTAGCCTTTCTCATCTCTTCCCGCTTGTTGACCATGTCCATCACCTCTGCCGGAATGTCGACAGGGATTTCATCTCTCTCGGAAAGTTTAAGTCCAAAAACTTTATCAAAGTTTTCCACCAATCTTCTTTTCTCGAACGAATTGAGCTTTTCGTCTTTGAGCACTGCTCTGGCAACGGCCAAGGCCGCCGACATATTTAGATCATCCTCTACCGCATTTATGAACTCGTCTCGGAAAAAGGCTTCTCTGCCTGACAGCTGTACTTCAGCATTGTTTCCAAAAATGTTTTTATCTTGTCCTCCCTCGACCCGAAGTGCCAAAAACTCCTTTTTCAATTTCTTATATGAATTAGACACTCCTTCCATCCCCTCCCAAGAAAAGTTCATTTGTTTACGGTAGTGGGCAGACAGATAGTAGTAACGTAAGGCCATCGGGGAAAAACCCTTCTCGATAATGTCAGCCACTTTATAGACATTTCCCAAACTCTTACTCATTTTTTTGCCATCAACAGCCAAAAACAAACTATGGAACCAATACTTCACAAACGGTTTCTTGCCGGTAATCGCCTCACTTTGAGCAATTTCATTTGGATGGTGAATCGACAAATGATCTTCGCCGCCGGTATGGATATCAAACTGTTCACCCAGGTACTTCATACTCATGGCGCTACATTCTACGTGCCATCCTGGAAAGCCGTCTCCCCACGGACTCTCCCAGTGCATCACGTGATCGGCAAACTTACCCACCTTCTTAAACCACAGGGCAAAGTCTGCCGGGTTTTTCTTGCTGTTTTCCGTCACCACTTCATCCCGCCCACCAATCAATTTCTCTTCTAGGGATTGTCCAAACAACTGGCCATAATCGGCAAACTTCGTTACATCAAAATATACCGCTTCCGGCGTATCGTAACCGTAGCCATTTTCCATAATTTTCTTGATCAGCTCAATCTGTTCCGGTATATGATCCGTCGCTTTACACTCGATATCCGGCCGGATGATATTAAGTGAGTCCATTTCTTTCAAGAAGTAGTCGGTGTACTCCTGAGCCACTTCCCAAACGGTCTTACCCGTCTTCTTGGCGCCCTTTTCCAGCTTATCCTCACCTTCATCGGCATCGGATACCAGATGGCCTACGTCGGTGATATTTTGGACATGAGTTACTTTATAACCCTCAACTACTTCCAAAACCCTCTTCAAAATATCGTCGTTGACGTATTTTCGGCCATGCCCAATATGAGGATAGTCATAGACCGTCGGACCACAGGCATACATACCTACGTCATTACCATGAATTGGCATGAATTCTTCAGTCTTTTTAGAAAGTGAATTGTATATCTTCAGCATCATCTTTGATTTTATCTCACTTTTACCCCCAAACACAAAAAAGCACCCCCGGAGGAGTGCTCGTTAGAATCAGATTGCCAGGTTTTCGATAGTCTCTCTAACCCAGTTCCGAATCTCTCGTACATAGTCTTTTACCAAAATAATTATCTTTGCCTTTTCGGTGCTATCGTCGGACAGTGACCAGTACAATTTGGGGACATACTGTAATCCTGCCTCAAAACCAGTAAAGAAGATGGTCTCTTTCGACAGACGCCAAACACCTCCGAAGGAGTCACCCACAGACAGTAACAAACCATTCTTCTGAAGCGAGTTCCACTCGTCGACTATCTCGAACAGTTTCTTGGTCGGTCTTGCCTGAAAAAAGGCGCCCACTTCCTCGTTGTACGTAGTACATCCGTTTTCTTCAAGCCACTTCGCCGAAACCCTTAAACCCCACAACAGTCCACTTAAGTAAGCCAACTGTCCATCGTGATCAAAGCTCTTGATTGATTGCAGTGTGACCACACGGATATCAAAAATATCATATCCCATATCATCTCCTCACTAAAGAATATTTATCAGGAGTGTCTTGACCCGCTTTGTATGACCTAAGGTCAAAGCTCGGGGATCGTCCATGTCCGCAAATGCGGCATAGAGGTCATAAACATACTGGAAACCCAGCCTCAACCCTTCGGCATAGAACGAAGCCGAAGCCGATCGCCGATAGCTCAAGTGAACAAACGAGTCTACATCAAAAGACTTACCTTCAGGCATGGTGAGGTTGGCATTGACAAGAACCTGAGTCAAGTCTCGGCTCCAATTTGCCAGACAATTCATTACTTGTTCAGACATCTTATCCAAACCCACCTTTAATCTATCCTCAGCTAGATTCATCCCTGTCATGATGCCATAGACCAAGGCATTCATATCAGCCGGATGGCGCGTGTCCGCTCTCATCTGATCCAAACGAATTTTGGCCCGCACAGTCAGATCATAAACATCACTCATTTTGCCTCCAACATTTCAAAGTGTATTGCCTGCCTATGCTACCACACAATCATTTCCAAATCAAGCTATAGGCTAGATTTTGAAGTTCACGAATTTGTATCTCTGCTTAGCCTCAAACTTGGCCTCTGAGTACCATTCCTTCCTGGACCAAAACATCAACAGCCACCAACTAGACCGCAAAAAACCACCCAATGCCTGGCTCCGGTGGGCGAAGACCGCCCTCCATTTTCTTCTCGCCTCAAGAATTGTCATATTTAGTTCCAACGTAGGCTTGTGCAAATATTTGGCTGCCCGCTTGTCTACAATTTTTTCTTTCATCCGGCCATCAAAACTTACCCACAACATATATACACCTGTCATTTTTCTCAGAACCCTCAGCACCACGAGCGATGCACTGATATGATCCGGATGGCCAGTGACACCCGATAAATCGTAAGTTACTACCACTCCTGGATGAGTATCTATAATAAATGTTGTCAGTCTCTCTCGCCATTTTTTCGTTCTCTTCAGCTTGCCATCGTCAAACTTCCACATCACCCAATCCATCACCCCTAGTCGGCTCATGGCTTCCGCCATCTCCTGGCGGCGGATTTCGGACACGCTTCTCCCCTTTCCATTAATATGAATCTTGCCTCTACTGCCCTCGGTCAACGTCAGAACCGTGACTTTGAAACCCCGCCTCATCGCCCGTTGGATGATACCCCCAGCCATCACCGACTCATCGTCCGGATGCGGAAAAACTACCAACATTTTTTGGTTAACTATATTATCTAAATATGAATCGATTGATTTCATTGCAACAAATATTTAATATTTGTTGCGGTCCCGCCGGACGGCAGGAAGATTCCACCTCAACTCTTTAGTCCGCCTATGGCGGATACTCAATTTTTCCGGTTACGTCGGGCCCCGTCGGTGATTAACCGCCCTCATCAGCCCGGCGCACGCTTCCGGACCTGGTTTAGAGATGTATTATACTCTTAGCCATGAAACTTTGGCACTATTCTCACCTGCAAGGATTATCCTCGCAGGTCGTCAAATGGTTTCTTATAACTTTCATCTCTCTGGCTTCGCTTCTTTTTATCTACCCATCCGCCTTTATCTACCCAAAGGATACCCTGCCGGACAACAACGACACCCGTCTCATCGCCTACATCATCGGCCAAGTTCAAAGTAACATTCTGGAGCACAAACCTTTACATTACGGCACATTTTTCTTTCCCGACCAAAACACCCTAGCCTACTCGGATCTGTTTCTCACATCGGCCCTCATGATGTTACCGGCGCGCTTATTCACAGAACATCCAATTGTCATCTTTAACCTGGCCCTAACCTTTAACTTTGTCCTTACAATCATTTCTTCGTATCTGCTGTTCGGTTATTTGTTCAAAGATCATTGGATCACTACTTTGGGTGTCATTCTTTTCAATTTTTCGGGGTTTCATCTCTCTTATTTTCCCCATCTACAAATATTCTCTCTCTGGCCACTATGTCTCTCTATCTATTTTTTTGTCAGATATTTAAATGAAAATCGAACCATCTTTTTACTTCTCTTCTTCCTAATAGTCACTGTGCAAATTGCCGAAAGCATCTTCCCCTCCTATCTCATCTTCTTCGCCTGCTTGATTATTATATTATTTGGCAAAACGAACGTTGCAGGAGCGCTAGCCAACAACCGCACGCAGGCGGGAACCCGCTTGCGGGAGATCCGAGTACGGTTTTGGCGAGGTCCGAAACGTAATCGTTTTGCCTCCATATTTATCCACTCTCTCCCTTTTATCCCTATCTGGATCTTCCTTTTACTTCCCTACTATCAGCTCCACACTTCACTACCCGAAGCCACCCGCCCACTTCGTGACGCGGCCCACTTCTCTCTCGGCCTGGATCAAATCTTCACTTTTTATCACAGTTGGACAGTCATCACCATATTTTTCATTTGCGCCACAGCCCGTGTTCTTTTGGGAAATTATCCGCTGAAGCAAAAGCGGGGTATTTTTCTGTTAAAGAAAAATTTTTGCGACGAGGCTAAAGCAGCCGCGAAACGCTGGTTGAGCGGACTGAGGTTTCCACAGAAGAATACGGACGAGAGGCCAGAAAAAATATGGTGGATCGTCTTTTTCTTTTCCATTACCATGTCCCTTGGACCCGTCCTCAAAATCTTTGGTCAAACGGTAAAAATTTTTGACCTACCCATTCCCCTTCCTTACACGCTTTTCTATTACCTTTTCCCCGGCTTCACCGGCTTCCGCACACCCAGCCGCTTTATCATTTTGGCCCTTCTCTCAGCTGTCGTCATCATAGGATTCCAGCTTAAACCCATTTTCGAAAAGCTAAAACTAAAAACAAAGATCATCTTCATCTTCCTGGTCACTTCATTTCTATTTTTAGAAGCAGACCTCCCTCTGAAAAGTTACCCTATCAACATCAATATGCACCCGGTCTATGGGCAAGTCAAAAATCTGCCAGCCGACGCGGTCATACTCGAGCTACCCATTAAACTTTGGAACATGCCGGATCATGAAATAGAATCAGTTCGGTCGCTCTATTCCTTGTTCCACAACCATCGTCGCTTCGGTGGTTTTTCCGGTTTCGCCACCAACCGGTGGATTCGATTGGTCCAGAATATAAACGCATATGGCCCTACCCCACCCATCGTCCAAGAACTACAATCCCTCGGCGTTACTCACATCATTCAAAACAATATACTTTCACCACTCCCCTTCTAGCAACTAATAACTTCGCACCAACAACTCCTTTATTCCTTCTGCTTTGCTGTTTCCCCATGCGCCCCAGCACCCACTTTCTTTAACAAACTCTGGACAAAACTCTCTTTCTTTTGTTTCTCTCCTGCATCCTTTTGAGCCTTTTCCTGTTCCTGTTGGTTTTTTTCTCTGGCAATCTGCTGATCTTGTTGCATCTTTCTTTGCCGGTACTGATCCAGCTCTGCCTTCACCCGTTCGTACTGCTGTTTTTCTCTTTGTCTTTTTACGGCCACTTCTTGCTGTTTATTGGCTTCACTTGGCTGACTCGCCTTGTCCACCTGTTGCGACCCCACCCCGCTCGGGGCTCCGGTGATCTGTTCGATCGTCGTTTCCGCAATTTTTTTACCCGCGTCAGCCGTTGCTTTGACAGTGCTTTTCCCCAGTTCAAATAAATTGTCGGCCACTTGCTGGCCGATACCTCCCAATGGTGCGGGCATTACTCTAATTTAACCACAAAATACCCGGGGTGCCAAAGGCTTCCCGGGTGAATTTTTGGATGCTGGCAGACAAAGCCATCGCGGCTTGTCATAATTTGTATTGCGGGATCGCCAGCAAGATTCCGCATTATTACCGAAGACTGTATTATACTACATTACTATAGGTTTGTCAAATGAAAATTCTACATCTCCCCTCTACCCTCTAAGGCCCGTGTGAGTGTCTGTCCGTCTGCGTACTCGATATCCGCACCGGTTGGCAATCCCCGTCCTATTCTAGTCACTTTAATAGACTCCCTGAGCCCCATCTCTTTCATTCTCTCAATGATGTACATAGCCGTGGCTTCGCCTTCCATGTTCGGATTGGTAGCCAAAATCAATTCCTTAATCTCGCCCGTCTTTAATCGGGCCATCAGCTGAGGAATGCGCAGATCATTTGGGCCAATACCCGCCAGAGGGTTTACCGAGCCCCCCAGCACGTGATACACACCCCTGTAGCCGTCTGCCCGCTCAAAGGCCAAGAGATCGAGCGAGGTCTCCACCACACACACCAAACCCCTATCCCTACCCTCGTCCTCGCAAACAGGGCAAAACTCCTCTTCTCCAACATTGAAACACAAAGCACAGAGCTTGGTATCTTTCTTCAGGCTTTCTAGAGCCTGTGCAAACTTAGCCAGCTTCTCTTGTGGTACGTTCAAAAGATAATACGCGAGTCTTGCCGCCGACTTCGGCCCAATACCGGGTAAAGCCTCAAACGCATCGATAACCTTTTGAACTGGCCGTATACTTCTCATAACTTAGGTACTATAAACTGTTTTGATCCCTGCTTATGAATCTCATTGATAGAATCGCGTCAGGTAGCAAAGTCAATTCAGTTTCCCCTTTTATAACAAACTCATTTTTCTCTTTTTCAGGCTCCTTTAGCTTCTCTTTTTCAGGGAATTCATATTTTGGAACTTCTATCACAAAGTCGGCTCCGCTCTCCTCTTTATCCGGATATCGATCAAGTTGGTCAAAGTTATCGTCAGTAAGCCCGACCAAGAGAACAAGTCTATATCTAGATTCTGAACTCAAATGTTTATTCAAAAAAGCATTCACGGGACCTCTAGCCACGTATCTTTTTTGCATAGGACCAGCACCAGGATTCGTAGTTGTTTTGTACTCTTTTTTCCAACTCGCTAGAAGTTTTTCGAGATCAGCATTTAACTCTATCAATGGATCTACCGGTTCCCCCTCAGAATCGTTATTCAATTGCTCAACTGTGATTAGTTCGGCCATCTTAAACTCCTTTCGGTAAATTACCAAGAACTTTGGAGAGATCTCCCATGGAGTCTTTCATCTCTTCGGCTGCATACTTCTGGGCTTTGGTTATCGCTTCGTTAATCACTTTCACCGCAGTGTTCATATTTTCACCCCCGATATATAGTTCCTTGAGCTTACCATCCCCTGTCACCACCGCCTTGACTCCACCCTCTTCAATCTCCGTCTTGTGACCGGCAATTTTCCTCTGAAGCAGGGCTAATTTGGCGAGCGCCGCGCCCTGTGAACCAAACTGTTTTATTCCATTAAACATGTGTTGAAAATAACTTGTAACCGTTCAATTCTACCAGAAACCCGCTTCCCGGGCAGATAGGCAAGAATCTAAAACGCTTCCCCCATTTTTGTGTGATGGGAGCCACTTCTATCAATTTTATTTCTCCCAAACCCTTGCTGGGTACACCACTTTTTGTAATAATTCCCTATTGCCAGCAAATCCTGCGCGCTCATAGCTTCATAATCACCCTCATCAGATGCGGCTCTCATGACTGCCCACTTAGCCCCAACATTTACTTTCACCTCACCTCGCTGAAAGGCAGCTTTCAACAGTTTCTTCGAATCTGTATCTGTCAGGGCATACCACACTCCTTTCACGAATGTATCCCCGGAAGCATCAGTAAATGTTTTCAGACACAAAGCCGCTTTCTTTCCGGTGAATTTCACCAACATGTTTTCATCGACCAAAATTGCGTTCCCGGCCAGAATATCTTCCAACATCCTCCCCTCGGATGCACTACACAGATACCAATCCCCCCTTAATGCCACCAAATGTTGATCTGTGTCCAAATGATATGCTTTGAGTGCTAGTTTTAACTCTTTCGGAAAGTGTTGAATTGGCATCAAAGATGTAATTACGGCAAGCTCCAGCGCGAATCGGTCTCTGTTTTCCTCCCTGGCAATTGTTTCAAAAAGCTTCGCCACCCTTGGGTCCAAAAGTACCTCTTTGGATCTAATCCGCAATCTACCACGGGCTGTAAATAGATACTCAGTGTCTATCTCATTTGTATCATCGATGTCAAATATTGTTGCGAGCATTCCATCTCTTTCTTCATCGTCTTCATTTTCCAAATAGTCAACCAGAGCCTCCCTATCCGGTTTGTCCATTAGCTTGATCGCATCTTCCATTCTGGTACTGCCTTGTTCAATTTCTTTTCTTTTATCGGCTTCTCTTTTATATCTGGCTGCCTCCTTTCTCATTTCCGGTGGCATCTGCTGTTTCAGTTGTTCATAAAACTCAGTGTTTTCTGTCAAGCTATCCAGAACCACTGTCCACAAACTGTCTCTAGGATCCCTCGGGTCTTCCAACTCATTTTTGTGTTGATACATTGTATTCATCAACTCTCTCACTTTCCCACCATTCGCCCCGCCTTGCCTCTCACGCTCATTTACATCACGGAGTATTGAAACAAATTTCCTGGTAAAGGCCGCACTCCACCCTGGATCAATTTGGAAATCTCTCTTAATAACTTCGAGAGCGGTATCAAGTTGAGAATGCTTCCTCAAAACTCTCCAACTTATAACCCTTTCGGTAAGGGTTGTCGAACATGACATATCCGAAATCAAATCAATCGAGAATCTGGTCAAACTCGGTCCTTTTTCAAAACCATTTTCGATATTGGCGCAAACCTTGCCCGCAAAATCTTGATCACCGGCACGAACTTCGGACATCCTTTGCTTCATTGCTTCAAAAACGGTTCTTACCGCCAGGTTATCCTGAGGGTTTTCACCGTCAAATCTTCCAAGTTTTTCTTCAGACCGGGTAATGGAGTAAAGCATCGGTATCACATTGTCGGGAATGGCAACCATTCTTTCAATCGGCGCTTGGGAAATATAAGCACCGAGAATCAGGGCTATTTCTACCGCTGGGGTATTTTCTTGTAGAGGACGGACGATATCGGTAGAATAGTTATTAAAGTCAACCCCCCTTTCTTTAGCCATTTGCTCACCGAGCTGTAACGCCATAGCGTATTCATCGACTCCACTCGCCATGCCATTCATGAGTCTTTGTCTGGACAGTTCTACCTTGGCTCTGGCAGCCTCCAATTCAGCCAATTTCCGTTGTTTCTCCTCCTCGGATTCCAGATCGATTCCCAATACACGTTTTAAAAAACTTTCGATCATGCTGATTTGTATTTACTGATTTCTATTTCTGCCAAAGGTAGATAAAGTTCTTCAAACTTTGACATCATTTCATTTAACCGTCTCTCAAGAAGATCGTTTGGATAGTTGCCGTCAAAACGGCTATCCAAAAACTCTAAGATCTCCATCTCCCTCTCGGATGTCAGGTTGTTACTCCCTTTTAGTTCATCAACGGTATGTCTGATAATCCGGACAACTTCATCCTTCAATGAATGTGGTTCCATATAGGCTATTTTACCACTCGTCAAATCCCATTTTAACTCCCAAAAATCTTCTCCGCGGCGGACATCACCGTACCACCCCCTGAAATAATTTCATCCTTCGGCGTCGTCAAATTTTCGTCTTCCTGGCTTGGATCGGTTCTCATCACCTTATCCACCAACACACACTTAAAGGTCATCGGTCCCCAGACTTTGGACATCTGCTCCTCTATCAGCTTTCTTTTCACTTCTCTCTCCAGCATATCTTGCTGAAATCTGGAGGTGACGGAAATCGTTAGCGATTTTCCTTGTACGTCGACCGGCGAGACTAGTCGAAGCATTCCCGCGAGAGACCCGTTGCTCTCCGCCATTGAATCCAAAAAACTTGTCCATTCCGTCCTAACACTTTCAATATTTACAAATTCACCGGAATTGTCTTGAACAGTTTTGTTACTCGCACCCTCCACTTCCTCCCTCTTTATCGGAGTTTCAGAACTCAACTTAACAATCGAATCCTTTTGAATGGCCTTCCCATGCGCAGACTCACCAGCATCAGTTATGCCAGAAGCATCGCGGGCAGGACTATGAACTTTTGGGCGTGGTCCCCCACCTTTCTCGGACAGGATTACAGTTAGTAAGGCAATCTCTATTGGGAGCAATGGTAATGGCGAAATTTTTATTCTATCTGCAGCAGTAATCAACCCATCAATAATTTTTAAATATAACTCCGGGTTTTCTCCCGCTCTAATCTTTGTCTCCATAATCAATTTTGCCTCTGACAAAAGGGAGGTAACCAAAATTGGCGCCTTCACCCCAGCTTTCTCCATCTTTTCAAACATTTTGGTCACCCCATCAGTATCTGGGACAGCAACCGCTTCCATTAGTTTTTTCACCGAATGCTTGCTGACCACTCCCAACACCTTTGCCAAAACGTCTTCATCGATTTTGTTACCAAATGTAGAAAGTTGTTCGAGCATCTTGTGGCCTTCACGAAAACTGCCATCTGTGGCTTCGGCTATTTGCTGAAGTATGTCTTTTTCGATATCCAATTTTTCACCCTTGACCGCCTTCAAAAGAGATCCGATGACTTCATCTATTGTCGCTTTAGTAAAATTCACTCTGGCACATCTACTGACAATGGTCTCCGGTACTTTCTGAGACTCGGTGGTACACAAAATAAACAAGGCATGTGCTGGTGGCTCTTCCAGTGTCTTTAATAACGCATTAAACCCGGCCGTCGAAACCATATGCACTTCATCTATGATGTAGATCTTCTTTTTCAATTGGACAGGTGAAAGCCGAACTTTCTCCCTTAGATCACGAATGTCATCCACCAAACCATTACTGGCGGCGTCAATCTCGATTACATCTACGCAATTGCCTCTGCCGATCACTTGACACGTCTCACACTCTCCACAAGGTTCGGAAAATTTTTCCGTTTTGCCCTGGTTCTTCTCACAATTAACTATCTGAGCTAAAATCCGGGCCGTGCTGGTCTTCCCGGATCCACGGGGGCCTACGAACAAGTAGGCATGAGATATCTTTCCGGAGACAAGAGTCGATAACAAAACATCTCTGACAGACTCTAGGTCCAGTTCGGAAATTTTCTTTGGTCTGTATGTCTGGTAAAAACTCACATTAACACCTTATGGCTTTTCACACTCCCTGTCAACTGCAAAAAACTTGCTCATTACCTTCACTTATACCGCTACAGCACATCTTTTCTTAAATACTGTGCCTAAGTTTGTTTTCACACTTCCATAATATAAGTCGACCGAACAAAATACGAAAAAAAATCCCCCGTTATTACCGGGGGAAAGATTTATGACTCGACAATTACGCGGAAAATCGTCTTTTCTGTACCCAAAGCACGTTCAATTATCACCATACCATCATCAAGATAAGTAATCGAAACCTTTTCATTATTCAAATCCCAGGTAATTCGACGAATCGGCTTCAAGGGAATTATCAGACGACCATTCTCGAAAGTGAAACCTGACAGTAGTTTAACCACTGCCGGAATGGCCTTCGGCTCACTATTCAGGCCCTTTCCTCGAAAAAAAGAAACAACCCTTAACGGTTTATCAAAAAGCTCTTCTACAAGCTCGGCGGCCACTTCTTCACAATTTTCCATAGTGACAATAATTTTTCTCATAAGTTCTCCTCACTTCTCAAATAGGGTCCACACACTTCCATCGGTTTTAAGGAACAAATAACACTCCAATTCTAACACCGGCAAAACACAATCTAATAACTAATAACCTTGAATCCATAAACTATTCAGGTCAGTCATGATGAATTCCCAATAGGTGCAGGAGCCCGTGACAGGCCAAAAACTCGATTTCTTCATCCACCAGACGGTTCCACTGCATAGCTTGTCGTTTTGCCTGAGGATAGCAGACCACAATATCGCCCAAATTTAGACCGTCAAAGTCGCTCGGCATCTCCGAGCCCTCTTGTAAAGGAAATGATAGAACGTCCGTCACCTCGTCCCGGTTAAAATATTTTTTCTCCAATTCCCGGATTTTTCTCTCTCCCACGACACTTAACGAAATCAAGATTTTTCCGTCCAAACCCTGTTCGGACAGAACTTTCGACAGAGCCGCCTTGACTCGTTTCCGGTCGAAGCTATACCGGCTATCGGCACTAATGCTCAAATCCATTTTTAACATACTGCTATTCTACTTCATTCCCAACAAACCACAAAAAATAGCGGCCTCTTTACAAGACCGCTAATCATAACTAAACAAAAACACCATGTTCCGAAATACCCAAGTCGAACGGGTAATGTAACATCCTATCACGGTCCGCAAAATCGAGTTGCCCGATCACCATTTCTTTTCCCGGGGTTTCATCTGTCACATGCAGTTTCTGGCCACAGCCAGGGCAGGTAATAATGAACTCGACCGTAGGTTGCCCATGTTCGTTGGATCCGAACACTACCTCGAAATCGGCATAGTTCGTAACCTCCACAGGACCATCTTTTCTACAACTCAAAGTCACACTAGAGAAAACTATCTTGGGATGCACGAGTGCTGGCATAAAATACCTCCAATCCAAAAAGTTAAAGAATTTTACCTATTTTAGCACGTCAACCATAAAACGTCAAGAACTATAGGACTGACTTACCACCTTCTGAACCACCGAACCCTCGACCCTACCTCTCAACTTCCCCATGACCGCCCCCATCAAACGGCCACCGGTCAAGCCGGTTTCTAGGGCTATTTTGGCCACTTCCTCGGCTACCTCTCCTTCGCTCATCATCTGAGGTAAATACCCTTCGATCACCCCCAATTCATATTTTTCTTCCTCGGCTCTCTCCGGCGAACCAACCTTGACGTAGATTTCTATTGAGTCTTTTCTTTTCTTAGCTTCCTTCATCAGCACACGAACCACCTCTTCGTCCGGTAGCTTGTCCTGAGTATCGCCGAAGGATTCACCGCCTTTAAAGTCGACCTGAGCATAAGACAGCTCCGAAGCTATTAACTTCAGTACTCCCACCAAACGAGACTCTCCCGCCTTTTGGGCAGTGGTTAAATCGGACTTTATCTTTGAATACAGCATAACTCACTTAGTTATACCAGCATTACGCTTGTTCCGTCTTCGAATACGAGCGGAAGCCTTGCGTAGCTCGGTCATCTTGATATTCTTTACTTTGGATGGTTTGAGGAATCCGGACATACCAACCGCCCGGACCTTATCCAGTCCCTGATCTTCATAAGTTAGCTTTTTGAACTCACTTATAAGCTGTTGTGTACTTTGTCCTTGTTTTCTTTTTGCTACTAGTGCCACGAAAAATGCACCTCTCTTTCTAAAAATTTGACTACTTTATTAAACGCCACCTTTAAGTCGTACCACCGGGTTCGGTCTTGCTTCCACCCATCACATGAACGTGTTCATGCTCAAAATGGTTGTAACCTGCCCCATTGTTTACCAGTTTGTACCCGGTTTTATCGAGTCCCAGCTGGCGTACCACCTCAAAAACAGCTGCCATCATTTTACCCCAGAACTCCCCATTTTTATAGGGGCTACTTGCTCCGCCAACGGCGGGGGTGGCAACCTCTTGTTTCCTAATATGGGACTTGGGCATCACCAGCACATGTGTCGGTGCCACCGGATACTTATTCTGTATACAGAGAAACTCCTCATTTTCCCAAACCTTCTCGCTCGACTCCTCCCCCGCCACAATCTTGCAAAATAAACAATTAGGATCTTTCATCTTTAGTCATTATAAACTTTAAACAGTTTCCAAGATACTTCTCAAGGCCACGACTAGTACATGCCTACACATGTTTTTCATGTTTGGATAGCTCTTTTCTTATTTCGTCCACTCTATCAGCAAGCTCCTTTCTCAAAGAATCCCTCGTATGATCGTTCTTCATGCTTTCTGGTATCCGCCTCAAAGTTCCCAAATCCTTCACCAAAACCCTCCATTCACCGGTTGGTTTAACTAGCACGGTAAATTCTTCATCAGAATCCGGAAGTAATACACCATTTTTCCAAGCAATGTCAAAAATCCTTTTTACTTCCTGTTTTATCAAAGTCGGATCAATGTTTAAAAACAATTTTTCCTCTTCGGTTAAGTGACCGGTTTCATCTCGCTTCCACTTACTCGACTCACTCCACCAATATGTATCTTTACCAATGAACTGGCCTCCATCTACCATCATATTACCCATTAGCACCCTATCGTCGTCAACCACCCTCATACTCGATATCACAGGGATTCCAATAGATTTCAGAAACTTCCATCTTTCCAAGTACCGCTCGGCATATGACTGATCACGGCTTTCATTTCCAAACAAGTCATACACATAATCCAGATCTGCAATCTTCACCACAGTCGAGATTTGATGCCCAGAGGGTTCGCCGTTAGCTCGTAATGGTTTAAAAATCGCCTTGGATTTTCTATATGCACCAGTTAGCCCCTCCACACTCAGATTCGTTGCCTTCAATTGAACTCCGTCCGCATTACCCTTTTTGAGAACCACGATTTCTCCTTGCTCGACGGCATGACTAACCGTCATGGTCTAATGAGCTTAATGACATCTCTCACAGTAATCAGTACCATAAGACCAATTAAGAAAAACATACCCACGGTGTGCACGTAACCCTCAATTCGGTTCTTGAGCCTTTTCCCAATGATTTTTTCGATACCAAGAAAAAACACCCTCCCGCCATCCAAAGCCGGAAAAGGCATGATATTTAAAATAGCCAGATTGATAGAAAGAATGGCCATAAACTGCAAAGTTGCAACCCAACCCACTTTGTAGACTTGTTTACTGACCTGATAGATTCCAATTGGTCCGGCTACGTCTTTTGGCACACCTTTACCCGTTAAAATTCCCCACAATAGTTTCCCCAAACTCACGGTAATTTCTTTTCCCCACGCCCAAGACTCTGTCACTCCCACCACTACCCCTCTAAACGGTCTCTGCCAGATTGGGTACATCTTCATCTCCACGTCGGACAAGGCTACACCCAAAGCCCCTTCACCTTGAGGAGGAGTGAGTCTCGGAACAATCTTCACTATTTGTTCCTTTCCTTCCTTCGTTACCAAAGTCAGCTCTATTTCTTTTCCTTTAAGTGGATCAATCTGCTGAATAAATCCCGACACCCCCGAGAAAACTACTTCATTATTTTCAAAGGTAACTTTAGTTATTTGGCTCTCTGTCATTATCCCCACCTTCTCAGCCGGAGTATTCTTACCTACTTCCACAATGATTACTTTATCCGTCTTTGTTGGAATTCCCAGATATGTATAGACGATACCGAAAGCAAAAACTCCCAGCAAAAAGTTCATAATTACCCCCGCCGTCAAGACTCCGGCCCTTTGCCAAATCGGCTTATTAAAAAAAGCTTCCGATGAACCGGCTTGGGCCGGATCATCCATATCTTCTCCAAAAAGTTTAACAAAGCCTCCAATGGGCAACCAATTCAAGCTGAACAGCGTCCCTTTGTTGGTAAAAAGTTTTTTGGCTCTAGGAGGCAAGCCAATTCCAAATTCCTCCACTCGCATCTTAAATAAGCGAGCCATGATAAAGTGTCCAAACTCATGAACCAAGACCAACACCGAAAGCATCAAGACGAAAACAACAATTTGCATTCTCTTATCTTAACAACAAAGTTGATATACTGAAAGTAATGATTTCCGACAACGACATCAAAAAACTCAAATCAGTTTTTGCCACCAAAGAAGATCTGGACGAATCTGAAGCCAGAACAGCCGTAGGTTTTACTGACGTTCAAAGACAACTCAACACTCTAAAAGTCAGTGTGTCTAGTCTAGAGAAAGGTCAGGAAGAATTAAAAGCTGGTCAGGTTGAGTTAAAAGAAGATGTTAAAGAGATACAGCAACAGCTATATGGAATGGAANNATTTCGTCCTCTTTGGCACGGCACATGGCGTCTATTTTCTCATTGAATTCTCCGGTAATTTTGTCCAAGTCCGCCAGGAGCATAAAAATATCATCTTCCGAAACTGTTTTCATTTCTTTTAGAACATCAATCTTGTCTTTGACATCTTGTCTTGCCTGCCTAAGCATTACTTTCCCCGACTCTGTCTTTTGTTTCAATAGTTTGACAAAATCAAGTCTTCTTTCTTGAGTCAGCGACGGAACCACAATCCGGATCATATCTCCAGAAACTGCCGGAGATAATTGCAACTCACTATCACTGATCGCCTTTTCGATCGCCCCCATCAAGCTTCTGTCAAAGGGGGTCACAATCAACATGTTTGTGTCCGGAGCGGCAATAGTAGCCACCTCTACCAGTCTCATGCGAGTGCCATATGCCGGCACAGAGACACCCTCCACCATATCCGGCTTAGCCCTACCCACTCTCACCGTCGAGAAATCCTCCTCGACCACCTCGATCACTTTCGCAAACTTCTGTCTTAATAACTGAATCAATTCGTGTTCTAACATATGTTTTTATTCTAGCACTAGAACAGGGACTATTTCCCCATTTCCAATTTTCTTTTCTCGAATTTTCCCCCTTCATCTTCCGCATTTGCCACAACATCTTCAGTCACGGTACGAAACGGATTTGGTTTAAGATCTGCTGCATCTACGGTTCGAAAAACTTGGGTAGACCCAGACTCAGAAGAAACCGGCGTCGCCGGCGCTTTAGCTGCACTCTTTGCCTTTTGTCTTGATTCATTCGCTTTTGCTGCCTGTTGAGCGACCATGTCCCTCATGGCTTGTTCCGGGTCTTTTTCCATATCTCTAAATTTACCACACTTCCAA
The DNA here is from genome assembly GCA_003531665.1 of Candidatus Collierbacteria bacterium. GTDB lineage: Bacteria > Patescibacteriota > Microgenomatia > UBA1400 > MFAQ01 > UBA10133. Next base: position 1,137 of record DQFC01000010.1, on the reverse strand, counting down.
CCAAACTATTCTTCGCCTAGCTTGAATCTGGCAAATCTGATCACCCGGATATTCTCACCAGTTTTGGCAATAAGTTCTTTGACCAAGTCATCGATGGTCTTGCCGCCATCGCGAATATATTCTTGTTTTAGAAGTTCTTCAACGCTGGCCGGACTCATGGAAACAATTTGTAAGGCGATTTCTTTGCAGAGCACTTCGAACTCGGGCGTCTTGGCGACAAAATCCGTCTCGCAAGCCACCTCCACCATAGAAGCGGCAGAGCCACCTCCATGTGTGTAGCAATACACCCTACCGCTTCGCACCTCACGGGCAGACTTTCCTTCAGCCTTTGCCAAACCCTTAGCTCGGATAATTTCCACGGCTTTGTCCATGTCCCCATTAGTTTCTTCTAGAGCTTTTTTGGCATCCATAATACCAGCACCAGTTATCTCTCGTAGTTCCTTAATTTTATCCATCATAGTTTTTACTTAATTATTACTTTTTATTGTCTTGAGTTCTTGGTTCCTTGAGTTCTTGAATTCTTTTCATACCATTCTCTATCGCCTGTCCCAAGACTCTTACCATTATCTCCAAAGCCTTAGCCGAATCATCGTTCATGGGGATCAAGTAATCAACCTTATCTGGGTTAGCGTTTGAATCAACCAAACCAATCACCGTCACGCCACGATTCGATGCTTCTTTGACAGCCAATTTTTCCTTATGAGTATCGAAGACAACTACGACTTCCGGTGCTTCTTTAAGGGTAGCAATACCACCTACGATTCTTTCCAACTTAGTAATTTCTTTATCAAAAAGAAGCTGTTCTTTCTTGGTATATTTCTTTAGTTGACCGGTTTCCCTTCTTTGCTTCAGTGAGTTCAATCTATCCAAGGTTAGTTTCAACTGCTTCCAGTTGGTAATGAGACCCCCCATCCAACGCTGATTGATGTAAGGAATATCTAGTCTCTTGCCTTCCTCCTCAACCATCAGTTTGACCTGTCTCTTGGTTCCCACAAGCACAATTCTTTTCCCTGCTATGGTCAGATCTGTCAGTGCCTTTGTCGATTCGGTAATACCGGCTATAGTTTTTTCCAAATCAAAGATATGAATCCCGTTTTTCTCACCCCAAAGGTACTTCTTCATTTTGGGATTCCATTT
>DQFC01000002.1:16514-56924 GCA_003531665.1 Candidatus Collierbacteria bacterium | reverse complement strand
CGTGATCTTTGAATCGACTTGTGAAAATTTCTTCAGAATCAAAATCGATACCCCAAGCGGTTCCAAGATGCAAAGTTCTCATTAAGATATCAGCGGTCTCCGACTCTATGGTATCTTTTGGACTAGATACGACTGTTGTGGTTGCCTCACGAAGCTCGGTGATTTCCGTGGCAATAAGCATTGTTTTTTCGGCAACATTGAGTGACTCTTTGGTGTGTCCCCAACCCTTATCCTCGGCTTGTTTGAGAATGCGTTGGCCTATTTCACTAAGTTTCATAGAACAATAATAGCATTAGAGTATCAGCATGGCATCACCGAAACTGAAGAATTTGTATTTATTTTTTATTGCCTCGGTGTAGGCTCTGCCCATGAGGCTGTCCGGAAAGTTTTCCAAACGGGCAGGGGAGTTGGGTGCGGAAATCAGGGCGGTAACAAGCATTAATAGGCTGGTGCTAGGCAGATGGAAGTTGGTGATCAGGCCGTCAATGAATTTAAAACGGTAACCGGGTTGGATAAAAATATTGGTCTCCCCTTCTCCGGCGGTTAACTTACCCGATTCGTCGGCTTGTGATTCCAGGACCCGGCAAGTCGTCGTGCCGACGGCAATGATTTTTTTACCGGATCGTTTCGCCAAGTTCAGCCTGTCGGCGACGGCCGAGGTTAACCAAAATGATTCCGAGTGAAGAGTTTTTGAGACAATTTGCTCCTCGGTAACCGGTTTAAAGGTACCAAGTCCGACGTGAAGGGTGATTTTTTCGATTTGAACTCCTTTTCCGGCTAATTTTTCCAGTAATTCCGGAGTGAAATGGAGACCGGCCGTGGGGGCGGCCGCACTCCCCTTTTCTCTCGCATAGACAGTTTGATATTTTTCCCGGAGCTCTTTTTCTTCGTCGGCGGAATGAATGTATGGCGGCAAAGGGGTCTTCCCAAGTTCGTCTATTTTTGCAATCAAATCAGGGCCGGAAAAATTAAACTTAAGGCTGATTTCCCCTTCTTCGCTCTTGGTGATGACGGAACCGGCGAGATTGGAGCCAAAGATCAGATTTTGACCAACTTTGATTTTCCCGCGGACGATACATTCAAAGGTGTCCAAGGAAGTATGTTTTAGAAGAAGTACTTCTATCTTTCCCCCGCTTTCTTTGGTGCCGAATAATCTGGCGGGGAAAACCTTTGTGTCATTTAGGACCAAGACGTATTGATCGTCTAAGAGGTCAGCTAGATCACGAAAAACATGGTGAGAGAGACTTTGATTCTGTCGATTGACTACCAAAAGCTTACAAGAGTCTCTGGGCTCAATGGCTTGCTGACCGATGAGTTCGTCGGGTAGGTCAAAGTGGAAGTTTGATAGATTCACGGTGTTATTATCCCAGATGATCTCCCCTTCGGGTACCAGCGGCCTACCGCTACACTCAGCATGGCGAGTGGTAGTAAAATTAATCATGATTGATTTGAAACAGAAAATAGAGAAGGAGATCCGCACGGTGGATAAGCGAATAAAACAAGCGGCAACCGAACGGGACGAAAGCGCCTCCTCGATGGAGTCACAACACGACCAAACCAGACAAATTGCGAACCAGCTTTTCAATTCACTATTGGAAGAGAAGAAGAAGCTCATGGAACTTAAGGGTGAAACTGCGAAATACCACTCAGTCTATACGATGTTGAACACGGTAGATGGCTCTGTCAAAAAATATTTCATTGTACCGAACGGGTTGGGTGGCACTGAGGAAGATGGTGTGACGCTACTCAGTGAAAAGACACCTTTGGCAAAAAATCTGTTGGGAAAGATTACCGGTAACGAGTTTGAAATAAACGGCCAGAAGTTGAGAATAAAGAAAATTGAAGAAAATATTTGAGGTATTGTAATTCATTTCAGGCTGGAAAGATGGGCACTTGCTTCTCTTTGAGAGATTTAACTATTTGGACTGACTTCTGCTTGTATGCACAATATTCGCATTCATGAGCAGGTGCCGGAATGATGTCCGAGTTGAGTAGTTCGCGAATTTCCAAGAGAGTTAGCTCGATCCAATCTGGATTCCCTTCATAGGAGAGAACGGACATCTCGAATTCAAGTTTACCGTCGAACTTTGGCAAGTTCTTCATGGCATTGGCAAAAACAAAGTAGCCGATCTTGGATACGGGAAAACCAAGCTCGCGGAAGATCCACTGATAAATCTCTATTTGCCGCTTATATGATTGTTTCCACTCGTCATCAAGGGAGGGGGGCTTGGCCGAACTGGTGGATTTGTAATCAACCATCACCAAATTCCCCTTACTGTCTTGCCAGACATCATCGACCAGGCCGTTGATGAGCAAATTTGATTTTTCGTCTACGACCAAAGCTCCCTCGTAAGCAGTTACTTCTCCTCGCCATTGAGGCAAGTCGGGGTGACTAAAAGGAATCGCATCGATAGCGTATTTTTTCATCAGCTCATGTTTTTCACCGGTTTTCCGAAGAAGATCGAACTCGTTCTTGAGTAAATTATCGACAGCTGAGTTTAGGGTGTAGGGAGGCGTGGAGGGACGTGAGAGACCGAGACGAACGTCCATATAGAAACAGCGTGGGCACTGTGTGTAAAGCTCAATCTTGGACCGGCTGATTTTGAATGGATCTTTGGACTTGGGATCAAAGATACCTCTGGATTTCTTGTAATACATGGCTCATGTTAACACGGTAAAATATGTTTATGCGATTATATTTAGTGCGACATGGAAAAACGGATACTCGAATGGAGAATAAGAGACAAACCCCCCTAACACCTCTGGGGGAGTTAGGGAGAGAACAGGCTAGAGCGGTGGCAAAAAAACTTAAATCTATTGATGCTGACGTATTGCTGAGCAGTGATTGGCCAAGAGCTCTGCAAACCGCCGAAGTTATTTCCAAAGAGACCGGATTGAATATTCATATTTTCCATAATTTGCACGAGCAAGATGTGCCTGAAATCGTACAGGGTATCCCGGACGATAGTGAAATAAATTTGCGTTTCATCCACGAACGGACTAAGGCAGGAAAAGTTTTGGATTTTAATTGGAAGTTTGAAGGCGAAGGAGAATCAATGAGTGAACTGCTTTTGCGAGCCAAAGACGTTTGCAACACTCTGGCCACAGAGTATAAAAATAAAAAGATAATTGCAGTCACCCATGGAATATTTATTGCCATTTTGGTGGCTACAATGATTTTTGGCTTCGACGCGGATAAGAAAACGATCGTTGACTTTTTTAAGGCCTTTCATCATCACAACGCTGGTCTTTCCGTTTTGGATTACGACGAAGACTCTGGGCAGTGGAGTTTGGTTTGCCTCAACGACCATAGCCATCTGATTTAGGATTCGAGGAGGTCGAGGCCTTTGACCGGTGGCAAGGATTGGCCGGCTACGCCTTGGATGCTGCCATAGATGCCGGCAGTGCTCATAATAATTCTGGAGGCCTGGGCTTCCCTTTCCTTCCAGATTTTTTCAAAAGCGGCTCTTTCTTTTTGAATCTGAAGCTGCATGCTTTGATGGACTTCGATAATGCTTTGGATTTGCTGAACAAAGGCATCGCTTGTTAGATATGTGTAAATCATATCGGCTTTGGTGCCCCTATCTTGTCCGTTATGCTTTTCTCTGGCCACATCGATCAAATTTTTCCTGAGAATCTCGGCTAACGGCTGAATAAATTTCGGTTCGGCGACCCAAACTCCCTGAAAGAAGCCAAAACCGGACTTAATCTCTTTCGGAAGAACGGTGGTAATAATGACCGGAATATTGGCTTTGGATGCACGCAGATTGTCTTTTAGCTTGACCGCCCAGTCGTCGACCCACGCTTTAGTCCTTTTTGATTCCCAGAGTATGATGCCACAGACAGTACCAAGGTTGGTTCTGACTATCTGGCTAATATCCGCACCTTTTACTCCTTTGCCAACCGGGTTGATTTCATCACTCGGAAAAGCGGACTGTAGATAACTTTCCATATCCAGCTCTTGAACTTCTCCTTGTAACTGTTGTGAACTTTGAGAGGCCTTTAGACGGGCATCCTCCAAAGATCTCTTGAGATCGTTAATCATCTTCTCTTTTTCGAGATCTTTCAAACGGTGGGCGTCACTCGCTTCCAGCAGTGTTTGTTGACGAATTTTGTCTCTTTCGACATCCAATTGTTTCTGCTTCTCCAACTCGAAAGTTTTTCTTTCATCTTCGAGCCTTAATTTTTCCTGGCGGAGAAGCCTCTCCGACTCGCGAGACTCGTCCAGCTTTTTGGATTTAAAATCCAATTCTTCTTTGATCGCTTTGGATTCTTCGGCGGCTTCTGATTTAAATTTCTTCTCGGCCTCCCTAAAACCTTCGTCTCTGAGGCTTTTACCCATCTGTTCTTTGATTGTGGCAGTGAGGGCTTCCGAAACTTCGATTTCCTCTCCGCAATTGGGACATTTTATGTTATTTGACATGCCGTCATTATATCCCGCCACGTTAGTGCAGTGAGATCTATGGCGAGTGTGGTAGTAAAATATAGAAATGAAAGTAAAAATAAATGAAACGAAGTGCATAGGGTGCGGTGTTTGTGTGGATATTGCGGAGAAAGTTTTTGTACTCAAGGATGGTATCTCAGAGCCGATCGAGTCGGCCGATCTAAACTCTAGCGAAGTACTTGAGGCCGTAAAAATGGCTATCGAGGTTTGTCCGGTTCAGGCCATTTCATTCGTAAAATAGATGGCAAGCCTACAAGAAAGGTTGGAGGCAGTTTATGGAAGCCGGAATATGAAGAAGACGGAAAATAATTCATGGATCCCCAAAAGAATGGGAGATAACCCATACGATCAGCTGAGGAGAACTCTCGCTCCGGAAGATCATCTCAGTCCCAGAAGAACTCAGGATATGCTGGAAGAACAGGAGACGGTGACGGCAGCCAAATTAATTATTTTTGAGCTAGTTGGTGCCCACATATTGGCGACGTATGGACCAAGAGACATTGATATTAAACTGCAAAATTTTCAGAAATCATGGGATTCGCTTTTCGATAAATACGGGACCAAGTTGATAAAGGCACTAAGTGAGCTAATCGATGATATTAAGTTTGTTAATCACAATGGCGTAATGCGAAAGGTGGTCTTGAGGAAGAAACTAAACGAAATGGAGAAGAGAGAACGAGGTCAGTAGCCCCGCATCTTTTCTAGATATTTTTTGACCTGTCTTTTCGCTTGATTTCGAACTCTTATGACACCGTCCATCAGGACCCGATGAGTATCCCTAATATTTATAGGACAACCCGGCAAGTTCATGTCGAACTTTATTTCATAACCAGATCGAGTGACTTTCTCGATGGCAAGTGAAGCGATTTTGAGATCCTCTTGGTAATTGGTTAACAACTTTCCCAAACCCTGATCAAATTTTGTCTGGATTCTCTGCCGAAAGCGATCGCTTAATGATAACTTTTGGGGATTGAAAATTATGTTCATAATGTTCATTGTAGCGTATCCGATGGATCGGAAGATTGTCTGACTCGCAATGACGATTTAAATCTTTTATACTGAAACAGTGAAGACGCTTTCTCATTTATTACTTTTGGCTGTGGGTTTTGGAATAATAGTTTTTGGATTTAAACTGATTCCTTTTAGAAATATCGGTTTGGAATTGGCCAATCGAACTATTTATGTAGAGAGAAACAATACCCCCTTTCTACAAGATTGGACCATCGATTTTGTGCTGACAAAAATAAATTCCGCCCGTGAGCAGGAAGGGTTTTCCAAAATAAAACTTAACGAAAAGCTGAATCAGGCCGCATTGGGACGACTCTCCGTTGTCTTGACGGAAAAAGACTATGAAGGAGTCACCACCGGACTTACCAGAGAAGTGGCAATAAAGAATGCCGGATATGAAGCAAACTTAATTGGTGACCTGATATTAACCGATTTTTTTAAGACCAATGATCCGGTTTCTAATTGGCTGACTGACAGTATTACCAAAGGAACCTTACTACATCCAGATTTTCGTGACGCGGGCATCGCAATCAAAAACGATCAAGACAAAGTAAATGTTTATGTCATTTTGGTCTCACCGCGTAAACTAGTGCCGGCGCCTAAAAAGATTGCTTGGGGTGGTCCGAATCTTTGGGAAGCTGTCAACAAACGACGTGTCGAGCTAGGTGTAAATCCCTTGAAACAAAGAGACGAGCTTTGTACCATTGCCTCCATCAGACTAAACCAGCTTCTCGAGCTGGGAAAGCTGGATGGACACGCCGGGTTTGTTCCGGTGCTGGATCGACCAGACCTAAAATGGATTTCCGAAAAATACAACACTAGTGAGTTTTTGGCTCAAGGTTATTCTTCCGCCTCAGAGACGATTCAAGCTTGGGAGGACACGCTCGGACACAAAGCACTGCTGGCGGGCGGAGAATATGTGTGGGGATGTATCTATGCACAAAACTCCTTTGCTGTCGCCATTGCGGCATACTAATACTGGGTCTCAGTTCTCGGATATCAGATCTCAGTGTGGATAATATTAGATGATGAAGCTGTCTTCGGTGTCGTCTATTTCCTGAATGCTTTCTTTCTCGAGAATGTAGGTGTCACGGTGACCCATCTCCCCCACCTTTTCTCCCTCTCCCCTGGCGACAGACTCTAGCGGCAAACAGTGAATACAGCCACTCTTTCCATTTGGGCACTCGAATCTTTCGAGCTTTCGGGCTAATTTTATTTTGCGTCCGATATCCAAGAGCTTGGTTTCTGCCTTCGTAACGTCCGGAAGATCTTTTTCTTTTGGCAAATCAGAAAAATCCAGATACCAATAACTTGCCTTGGCCACCGGTCTCTTTTGGCATCTAGCTACCAAGAGATGGTAGATGGGAAGCTGAAGAGATTCACCCGTTTCCTCTTTCTTGCTTGTTTTAAAATCGATGATGTGAATACCGTCCGCTTCTTTTAAATATTCCAACCAGTCGATTTTGCCACAAAGGATAATATTTTCCTCCTCAGACAACCAGAAGTACGGCAAACTCTCTTTAATTTTGACTGCCAGATTCAGAAGTGGTCCCGGATGATCCATCACCCGCCTCAGCATAGCTTTACCTCTTTCTTTATATTTATGTTCCTCATCCAAATCTTTGAACCCGCCTTTTTTCCCGGATAATTTTTCCCAAACCTGATCAAGCTTCAAGACCAATGACTCCTCAAAACGGATCTCTGTAGGAACCGTGGATAGAGACTCAAGAACTTCGTGAACGGCCGACCCTAGTGCAAGCGAGGGAGAAATGATTTGGATCTTGTTCCCCGAACTTCTATCTTTGAAAATATTTTTTAAAAAGTAGGCTCTGGGACATTGCAAAAAATCATTGATTGAAGTATGCGAAATCCAAACTGCGGAATATTTATCTTTTGCCATGGTGTTTTAACTGATACTTACCGACCTAATATAATTGCCAAAATCAGAAAAGCTGCTCCAAGCAGGTAACCACCAGCAACATCGCTTGCCCAGTGGGCTCCGAGGTAGATTCTAGAGATTCCTATTGTGAGTATCAAGATGATGGCAGACAGGGAAATAAATAATTGAAGCCATTTGGTCCTTACTTTGTATATTGCCAGATATAGCATATACCCAAAAAAGACAGTAAACGTTAGAACGTGCAGACTTGGAAAACTTTTGTCTTGGTACACTCCTTGGATGTAAACGAGTTCCATGTCTGGACGCGGACGATTGATGAAGCTTTTTGCTAGACTGCCCGCTGTGGCGCTAGCAACAGTGAGAAGAGCCGTTTTGACGGCTTCAGCTTTTAGTCCGGTAAAAAAGAGGAGAGACATTGCCAAAACCACAATTATTTCCAAGTTGTGATCGTTACCAACTTCACTAACAAGGATCATTGCCGTGGAGAATATGGGGTTGTGAAAACTCTGTAGTTGACGACTAATGGCTAGGTCGTATCCAAAATAGGCATATCGGTGAGCCAAGAGACCTATTAGAACAAAAACAAAAATTAACCCAATAAGAATAACGTTTAGTGCCTTGATTGGTTTATTTGATTTCTTGGATTTCATGGAATGGTATCATTTTAAAGTATGGAGAGGAAAAAGGGTATTTCAGCCAATGTAATTGTTCTGGGGGTTGTTAGCTTTCTTAACGACGTCGCTTCAGAGATGGTTTATCCGATTGTTCCCATATTCCTTATGTCAGTTCTCGGGGCTCCGGCTCTGGTCGTGGGATTTGTGGAAGGATTGGCAGACTCCATATCCAAAATTTTAATGGCGTTTAGCGGTGTCTTCTCCGATCGTTCTCAAAAAAGGAAACCTTATGTTGTTTGGGGCTACAGCTTTGCCACTTTTTCCCATCTGGTAATGTCCTTGGCTGGTACATGGCCGCTAGTCATGTTCGCTCGAGTGATCAACCGGACCGGAAAAGGAGTTAGAACCTCAGCTCGTGACGCACTTATCACCGAGAGTTCGGACAAAGTGAGCAGAGGTCGGAACTTTGGATTCCACAGAACCATGGATTCCCTTGGTGCTGTCGTAGGGCCCTTACTTTCGATACTGGTTCTAAAATGGCTGGGGGGTAACTACCGCATGTTATTTTTTGCGGCTTTTTTCCCGGCGCTGCTAGGTGTTCTTATGTTCGTGTTTTTTGTTAAGGAGAGAAAAAAGAAGCCTCTTGGCTTGACCGGATTACGTTTTGAGTGGAGTAAGGCTAATCAATCTTTCAAGATTTTCCTACTGATCAGTTTTATATTTACTCTTGGAAATAGCTCAGATGTGTTTATGATTCTCAGAGCTCAAAGTTTGGGACTGTCTCTGGGGCTAACTATTTTTACGTATGTACTCTTTAACTCAATCTATGCGCTACTCTCCCTGCCTGCAGGGATTATGGCTGACAAAATAGGAGCCAGAAAAGTGCTGTTCATTGGATTTATTATGTTTGCCATAGTCTACCTGGGCTTTGGCTTCATCAACTCTTCGGTTTGGATTTGGCTACTATTCCCCATTTACGGAATATATATGGCTCTGACCGACGGAGTGAGCAAGGCATATATTTCAAAACTAATTCCTCATGAGATATCGGCTTCAGCTTTTGGCATATATCAAACCTTAATGGGAATAGGAACTTTTTTGGCCTCTACCCTAGCCGGTGCGCTTTGGACCTTTTCCGGAGTCAGAACTCCTTTTTACTTTGGCGGAGTAATGGCTCTTATTGCCGCCTTTTTGTTTCTCATTCTTACAAAGAGAGTTAGAGTTGCCCAACCAAGAGCCTAAGACTAGTCAGAAAATCCAAGACCCGTCTATCCATGATGATTGATTGTCGGTCAAGCGGACGAACCAGCCTAAGTCCTGACAGGGTAGTACAGCGACTGAGGGCAACATATGTTTGACCGTGTGCGAAGGCTCCCCTTCCCAAGTCAACTACAACTTTTTCAAAAGTTTTTCCCTGACTCTTGTGAATAGTAATAGCCCAGGCAAGTCTTATGGGTAGTTGTTTGAAACTACCGATCTCTTTTGTTTCCAAAGATGAATTTTCTTGATTGAAAGAGGTTTTGTATGATGTCCAGGTGAAGGGTTCGATTTTCTCGACTTCGCCCCCGTCAATCTTTACATAAACACAATTTGACTCTGCTTTGAACAATGTTCCCACAGTTCCATTTATCCAACGGTCTTGAACATCGTTATTGAGAAGCATTACCCGAGCCCCTGTTTTGAGAGTAACCATATCGGCGGCTGGAGCTTGTTGAAGAGAAAAATCTCCCGTTCTGGTAGCGTGGAAGGAGTATAACGGACCTTCAATTTCATCAAGCCTAACCTGATTAATTTTGTCTGCCTGATCGTTTAGTGCCGTAAGGATGATGTAGCTATCGATACAGTCTCCTTCGCAAATAATTTGATTATTTATTTCTATCAGATCCTCATCGGTCGTAATGTTGTTTCTGATTCGATTCAGAATTTCTATAAACTTTTTTTCCGACTGTCGATAAATGGTCTGAAGCTCGATGTATCTTAGTTGAGAATATAGTCCTTGAAAAAGACTCTTAAAGACTTTTGATGAAAAAAAATAAGGTGTTTCATATAGAGCCAGAAGGGCGTCTTTTTCTAAATGTGTAACCACGGGAGGTAACTGATGGAGATCGCCCACCATGATGATCCGAACGCCTCCAAAAGAGAGGTTCTTTTTTCTTACGGATTTTAAAAATGAGTCGATACTGTCCAAGAGGTCGGCTCTGACCATAGATATTTCGTCGACTATCAGAATATCCAGGGCATTATAAATTTTGACCTTTTTGGAATGTTTTGCTTCCAAAACGGCCCTTTCCGGTGTCACGTTAGGTGGAAAGCCAAAAAAAGAATGTATTGTTTCTCCGTGGACATTTAATGCCGCTACTCCCGTAGGAGCTACAACGGCGACATTTTTTGTTGTGTGATTGCGAAAGTGATCCAATAAGGTAGATTTTCCGGTACCTGCATTCCCTGTCAAAAACACATTCTCTGAGCTGTTTTCCAGGATATCGAGGGCTTTTTTAAAGGTTTCGTCAAAATCGATTGGCATCTTAGATAGAAAGTAATAAATGATTGCGATATAGCCATCGACGATGTTCTTTGTATTTTGGGTCATACTTGGCGACGAGTGCCCAAAACCGACTACTGTGATTCCGGTGAACCAGGTGGCAGATCTCATGTATTATCACGTAATCCACCACTTCGTGAGGGGCCATAATTAATTTTCGATTAAAACTCAAGCGGTTGTTTGGAGAACAGCTTCCCCAGATGGAAGAAACTTTTTTGATATCAATACGACTATAGTTTACCCCCACTTTTTCTGTATAGAAGTTTACCTTTTCGGTAATTACGGAGATTCCCGTTTCGAGATACCACCGCAAGAGACCTTCCTTTATCTCCAGACCCTTCTTATCTTCAGTGTGACCCTGATAGAGATCCACCTTAATTGAGTTTTCGGCCATCTCCACTGAAGTTCTAATGGGTGTGTTGATGAGATTGATTTTCAATGGATACTCTTGACCAAAGTATAGATGCATCTCTCCTTCCAAATATTTTTTTTCCGGAACTGTTGACCCAATCTTCTTTAGGTGTTTGTTGATCCATTCGGATTTTTCCTCTACAAATTTTTGAATAGCTGACGACGATAACCAAAAAGGTGCGCGAACAACAACTCCCCTCTCCGGATGAACGCTAATCGTGGTGGCGATGGATAGTTTTCTTACCCTGATGACTTTATATTGGAAAAGTGGCACGCCGACTATTGTAAACTAAAGTTTACTTCTCGAGTAGCTCAAGAGAATAGATGATATCGTCTGAGGTAGAAATTAATTTGTCATCGGAAGTATCTGTTGAATTGGTGATTAACAAGTAGCTTAAGGTTTTGGGGACGTAGAAATAAGTTATTTCTTTTGAGTCCTCTGCCGTAGTGTAAGTAATACCGGTAATCGAGCCGATCGAAACAGGGGAGATGGTCTCCAATAGTTTAAAATTGTCCCCCATTATATTAATTTTTTGGTTAATGTCTTGTTCGGCAATAGTATTCACCGTGTCCTTACCCGGTAACGTCTCACTGGAAATAGTAATAAATAATCCGTCTTTGGAAATAGTCAGAGAGCCATTATTTTCTTTTTTGGCGGTGATGCCATCCGGATATTGAATCTGAAAACCCATTACCTTGTCCGAATAGGGTTTCCAATTAGAGGATCTGCGGGTGAGCGTAGTCGAAGCGCCTAAGGTTTCCGGCTGTGGGATGGCAAGAGAGTTGGAGACCAAGAGATCGTCTGTCAGATCCTTTGGTGGAGATTTCTCGGTAACCCAGATAATGCCCAGAGTGAGTACCGCCAGCAGAATCAACAGCATCACAACTTTGACCATATCTTAAAGTATACTATCTTACAAAAAGCTTGGAGCGGGTAATGGGAATCGGAGTCCCACGGTCGATTCTGCTGAATCGCCTCTGACCGCGCCTCAGCGCCAGCCGCGCTTCCGGCAGGTCCGATTCTTGCCGCTAATACGTTATTTTAATAAATCACGCCACAAGGGCGTGGTTTATTAAAGTGAGCGGGTAATGGGAATCGGACCCACTTTTATTCCTTGGGAAGGAATCGTTCTACCGGTGAACTATACCCGCAATAGGTCTGATTTTATTCTATTTTTTATGAATGATCTACCAAATCCTGTTTTCAGAGACTTTTCTCTTTTAACGGCATCCTCTTTTGAACGACAAGCTTCGTAGTAAACCAAACTGATTGTCAGATATTCTTTGGTGGATGGCACCCTGTGCGACTGATGTTTTTCGAGTCGCTTCCTCAGATTATTCGTATAACCAATATAGATGTCGGTTTTTAACGCCGTCTTACATCGAAGAACGTAGGTGTAGAAAAACACATAATTATCGTATCATTCTACCGGCCTGCCCGCAGAAGCTAGAGCTTCAGCTCTTGCAGGCGGGTGTACTAATCCCGCAATGAGCCTATTTTAATCTATTTGGTGCATAAGTGGTAGAATTGTGCTTAATCGCAGTTTGAAAAGGAGATTAAATTGGCTGACAAATCTATCGGAACTTCCTTGTGTGTACGATGGCCATTACCTGCCGGCTTGGCAGTGCTATCGGTTAAAGACACCATTCTCGGGGTTTCAAAATTAATCCGAAAACAATATAACAAACCTGACATCTGGATTCACTCAATTCTCGTCTCTGAACTGAGTCTCGACGGGCTTTCTTTCTTGGAAGGTGGCCGGACCGTTCATTTGAATGCGTATAGCGCTAGCTTAATGAAAAACGGTTATATGGAAATATATTTTGTCTTACCGAAATAACCCACCGAGAAGTAGATCGCAAATTGAAAAGGAGGTTCTATGGCTACAAAAAATATCGCAAGAACCATGAAAGTGGTTTGGCCGATTTCAAAGGCTGTTGATTTGGAAAAAACTGTCCGGGAAATATGCAAGGTGTTTGTAGAACAGTTTCCAGGCGCAAGGCTGAATAATATTGTACACACAGGAAATCGAACAGTGTCCGGGCTTGCATGCGCTGCACTTGGCGCTGATAAAGTAACAAGCGGTCCTGTCGTTTTCTCTTTTGACGAGACTGTTGGCGAAAACAATATTGAACTTGTTTTCATTGTTTGACCCTTGATACCCACCTAATAGGTGGGTTTTTTATGGGTGGATATGATTTATACTATGATGAATATATGTCCGGCAGATATAGAACGAGTAAAGAAAAAAATAGATCCAGATTTTACATTCTTCTTTCGGTAATCTTCGTAATCGTCTTGTTGAAATGGGGAATTCCCTTCTTCATCGGAGTTGTTGCGGGTGACGGAGCTCCAAGACAAAATATAGACAAAGACATAATCCCCCCTCAAGCACCGACATTATCGGCACTGCCGGAAGCAACCAATAGTGCATCTTTGTTGGTGGAGGGGTACACCGAAGCGAATGCTTCACTGGACATACTGATAAATGACAAAATTTCTCTGACAGATAAGGCCAAAGACGATGGGTCATTTTCATCAATAGCCACAATGGATGCTGATTCAAATAGGGTCCAGGTAAGGGCAACCGATGAATCGGGAAATGTAAGCATTTCGGAAGTGGAGATCGTTCTATTGGATAGAAAACCGGTGGAGATTTCCGTGTCTTCTCCGAAAGACGGTACCGAGTTCTTCGGAAAAAATAATCAAGTGGTTGATATCAAAGGGGAGGTAAACAAAAAAGATGCCCAGATTATCATTAATTCGTCGTTCGTCGTTGTGGAAAAGGAGGGAGTGTTTGTTCATCGAATTCAGCTGCAAAACGGAAATAACGAAATTAGAGTGGTTGCATCCGACAAGGCTGGCAATTCTACCGAGAAAGTGTTCTCACTTGTTTATACTCCTTAAAGGGTAAAGCCAAGATAAGCCAGAAAGAGAAATTTATCCAGATGTAAAAGAAACTATTGTTAAAGAGACTGTGGATAAGTAGCGACAAGATAAACATCTTGTTGGAGAGGGGTAATTTCGGAACACTTTTTTGAAGTAAATTGAAGAAACTCACCAACCCTACCAAACCAGTAGTGGCGGCTATAAAAATATAGCTATTGTCAATTTGGAAACGCGATCCGCTGAAATCACGAAGAGTGTTATACCCCCACCCCAAAAACGGTCTTTTTAGAAGCAGATCTAGTCCGGCTTGCCAACTTTCGAAGCGGGAGTAAATAGAAAAAGTGCGCAGAAGATTTACTCCTTCACCGAACGGTTTGGGGATCAGCCAAACGATGATGATTAGGGCAACGAAGAAAAGTATCAGTGAGAATTTCTTATTTCTTAACAGCAAATAAGCTATGCCAAAAGCAAAACAGAGATAAGAGGCTCTTGAAAAGGTGAGAGCGAGCAAAATGACAAGAGGAAGGCCCACGGCCCAATTTCCCAAAGCGATAAAGAGTAAAGAGGCGGAAGCCAAAATGGCACCGGTAAAGTTCGGGTCGTAGAAAGACCCGATCAAGCGGAAATAGTGATCGTCAAAACCGATTAATTTTAGATATCTCATGTCGGGGAAAATTAGGTACTGCAGAACACCCAGAACACAGAAAAGAGAAAAAGAAAAGAATACTGTCCCAATGACTTTTTTGGGCGGAAAAAGTTTGACAGCAAAGTAAACTGATGGGTAAATGAACAAGCGAGAGAGATAAAGTAGAGCAAAGACAGAGGTACCTTCGAATAACGACTTAAAATTTATTAACAATGAAAAAGTTGCCACAAGATTAAAAATCATTAAGGGCTTAAACAGTGGATCTCCGAGTATCTTTTTTCTAACTGTCTTTTTTAGGAACAGGGACATGGTCAGAAGACCAAGAATGAGATCCAGAAAATAAATAGTTAAAGGAAAACCGGGAACCAAAAATGCCAACATTTGGCCAAAGGGCCAAGTAAAGAGGCTAAGAATTAATAGAAAATATATCATTTGTCAAGTTTGAACACCTGTATTCCTAATTTGTTTTCATTTATCAACTCCCCCTCAACATTTCTTGGGTTCTCCCCTACTGTGACTAAATAGTCGTATCCTGAATCATTTGGCACCCAGGAAGTATGGTCAAAGTCTTTCGGGAAATAGTATAAATTGTGCAGTTTGTCCACTAATATCTTACTGCCTTCCGGGAGTCCGGCAACAAAAGTGTCGGAGTCGATGAAGGTACCCGGCAATCGATCGGCGTAAGTCACCAAAAAAGTATTTGTATCTACCTTGCCGGTGAGGAAGGGAACATATTTGGCCATGGCAATTAATCTTAAAGATAGGACAAAAAAACCAGAGAGTATTGTGACAACTACCAAAACTCTTTTCATCCACAGGTACTTGAGTGAATTGACACCCAAAACCGTTCCAATAGCTAACGCCGGTAGATATGGAAGGAAGTAGCGACTGGATGGAGGATCGATAGACATGGTCAAGATGGTTCCCAACACTCCCACCAAGGCAATTTGATGAAGAGATTTGTTTTTGGATCTCAGAACAAACAGGGAAATGATAAAAAGCATCCCGGCCATTGGGGAAATAAAATCATCAAACGGTTTGGTCAGATAGTATGGCGCCAAAAAAATATGTTTAAGTGAACCGCCTATGCCGGCAAAGGAGTTCTCCACGACCCCACTGAAGATGGGGTAAATTGGATTGCCGGTTGAATGATACGCAATGATGAACCATGGTAGGGACATCAGAAGTGCCGGGAAAATGATATGAGAACCAAAGATTAGGGAATATATTGCAAGAGAACCTAGGGCGAACCACTTCGTACCTATGGCAAGACCCAGAAAGACTCCTCCCGATTTCCATTGACCATTCAGAAGAAAATAAAGGGCACCTGCCTCGAAGAAGGTTCTTATCAGATCGATATAGGCGCTTCCCGACTGCCAACTGACTAGCCAGGTACAGTAAAACAGTGAAATACCTATGGCTTTCATGAGTGTGGAAAGTTTGAACTGTCCTATGATTTTCCAAATGTATATTCCCGTACCCACTCCGGCAAGATACTGAGCCATCTTAGGGCCAGCTGTTCCAAACAATTGGATTAGAGGGATAAAAACCGTTTCTGCCAAACGAGGCATGGAAGAGTAATAAAGAAGACCACCGGGAAAGTACCACTGATGTTTTAGTAACCATAGTTTAGGCAAGGTAAGATGGTACCAGAGTGCGTCAAATCCCATTTCCGGAGTAAATACCAACAGAAAGTTAAGTAAAACAAGAACCACTGTAGGGAAGAGAACCAAGAAGATTACTAATTTTCGTTTTCCCATTGAAAGACTCGTGTGGATAGTGATTGAACCGCCATTAAATATGCTTGAAATAATCCGGCGGATCCATCCAAGAACCCCGCTCTAAAAAAATAGTTTAATTTGAATTTGGCAATTGGGTATACCATTAACCGAAACCAGGAAAAAGGCTTCCCATCTGACTTGAGAGATTTTGAGTCAATTTGACCGTAGGAGTCCATACGAGAAATAAATTCCGAAACAAAACCGTCTTTTGTGTGATAAAGAGGGGACGATAGCTCCCCTACCCTACCTTTAATACCCCATCGTTCGTGAACCGGTCTAACGAATTTCCCGGCTGTTCGCTTAGCAAGTCTCAGTATTTTGGTATTTCCCGTTTCTCCGTGTCTTAACGGCTGGTGAAAAACAAGATCCTGACGCGTGAGAATAAAACCGGAGTATTGATTGAGATTTATCGCTTCGATTATTTCTCTTTTGAGTTCAGTCCCAACATACTCGTCATCGTCAACAAACAGGACCCAGTCACCTTTGGCCTTTTGAAGTCCAAAATTTCTTTGCGAGGAAAAATCGTTGTTGAGGGGATGGTAGAAGATTTTAGTTTTTTGGTGGGGTGAGACCTGGCCGTGTGTGCACGGCATCTTCGACCTGCCGGCAGGCAGGTTGCCTGCCTCGCAATGACGGAGTTGAGTTGGTGGGGCTAAGTCGACAATTATCAGGATTTCGTCGACAAATGAAAGTGACTCCAACAATAAGTGGTTCAGATCGGGTTTTTTTGACAAGACAATGGCGGAAATTTTCAAAATTGCTGTATTTTTTTGTTAACGGCACTGCCCACTTGTGAAGAGGGTATCTCTACGTAACGATATACCAAGAGGGAAAACAGGGTGGCTACAGACAACGACAGAATAAACAGGGAAACATGAATCATAAGGTAAGCACTGCCGTACGGAAGGTTTGGGTATACATTAAACATCACCCTGGCTAAGATATAAAGGACGGTAAAATGAACCAGATAGAGGCTATAGGAAATCCTTCCGAAAAATTGGAAGACTTTGTTGTTTAAGAAATCAAATATCTTGGTTCTGCTGCTGAAAACGATGATCCCTATGGCAAACCACGCCAAGACACTTTCGATTAGACCACCTAAGTATTCGTCAGTGATATATCGAATGGCCAGAAGCGAAATCAAGCCGAAGGGAACGAAAAAATGAATTAGCCAACTTGGGAGGGCCGCAAAAAAGCTTTTATACCGGGGAAGGATCAAACCAAGATAAAACATGTAAAGGTAGCGTAAATCTCTAAAACCGCTAATATTAAAAATCGTAAAACTCGCAAGGACCAAAAATAGCGAAAATATCAGATTGGTCAAACGGCCCGCTGTCTTGGACACTTGATAGAAAGCGGGCATAACAAAAGAGGCAATCAAAATTACTCTAAGGGTCCAAGTCACACCTCCAAGATATGTGTGAATAAAGAACAAATTGTAAAGAAACTCCTTAATCGTCATCTGGAAATTCATCCACCAGAGATACCAGGCGGAAGCAAAAGGAAACGTTTGATAGTGGAATCCGGTTCTCATATAAATTGCGGTCGTCAAAATTATAACTACGTAGACGGGGTAAAGACGAAGAAGTCGCTTGAGGAAGAAACCCAGGAGTCCTTTTGACGAAAATTCTACCCTCCCCATTGATTGACCCAAAACCATTCCCGATAGGATAAAAAACGTGGTGACGGCTGCTCCACCATTGCCGATTAGCATAAGAAGTTGCTGGAGTTTGGCCTGAAGATTGGTAAAGGTTAGAAAATTTTGTCCCCAAACATTTGCGAAAGTCGGGATAGCTACTACCAAAAAAGAGTGATTTAGAGCAACAATGAGAGAGAGCAGACCGCGTAGACCATCGAGTTTGGTAAGTCTTCCGGAGTTATTCATTCTTATATTTAATTCCATGATAGGTCCAAAGAAGATAAAGATAGGGATATAAGGTGAAGGCATATAGATAAGGAACCAAACGCTTGATTGGGGTTAGCCATTTTTTTATAAAACGGAGATGGCTCTTGAAGCTGATAAATAGCTTCTGGGTAGGCCTCTTGAATGATGAAGAAGTGTTGTGAGCAACCACTACGGAAGGGTCCAGAATTATTTTCTTTCCTGCTTTATCGGCAGACAAGCAATAATCAACATCTTCAAAATACATAAAATAGCCTTCGTCCAAGTANNTAAATTTTCCGTCGTTTTTGTTCGTGATAGATAACTGGTGCCACAATGCCAACCTCCTTGTCGGAAAAATGTCTGAGAAGTGGGCGAAAGAAATTACGCCCGACAGTTGCGTCAGGATTGATGATCAAAACGTGAGTTGATCCAGCTTTTAATGCCTGGCGGATGGCTAGATTGTTTCCAGCCGCAAAACCAGGGTTGGTGGGTGAACTGAGGTAGTGAACGTGTGGAAAAATTCTTTTGAACGTCCTCTCAACCTCCGGAAGGGGTGAATTGTCGACAATATAATAATCTACAAGTTCTCCCTCAACGCTCCTTTGTAGTGCATGAAGGCAGTGGATGGTATCGTCAGGATGTTTGTAGTTGAGGATGACGGCTGATAATTTTTCTTGCATCTGCTATATTCTAACCCAATGACCAAGCCACTTCGAGCAGTAGTTGAAATAATCTGTGGCAATATCGAGAGCCCCAAACAGATACTGGAGATTGGTTCAAGACAGGCAATAAACCAAAATGACCTTGCTAATGTAAGAGATCTATTCTCTATGGGAAAATTTGTTGGGGTGGACATGCAGGATGGACCCGGAGTGGATATTATTGCTAGCGCCAATAAATTACCATTTCCGGACAGGTCTTTTGATCTGGTTCTTTGCCTGGAAACTCTCGAACATGCTGACAAACCATGGCTGGTTTGTGCCGAGATTGAACGAGTCATAAAAACGAATGGTGTCGCCATAGTTTCCAGCCAACAAAACTTTCCTATCCACAAACATCCGTCCGACTATTTTCGATACACCCCTTATGGATTGAGCGTACTGTTTCAAAAATTTGAGGGTAAACTGACGGTGGCCATCTCTCCCCCATTTGATGATGAGGTCAAACTTAATCCTCAACATGTGGTTCTGGTGGGTATGAAAAAAAACAATGGGAAACTTTTAAAGAAAATCAAGAATTCGATAAAGAATAATGTCAATCTTATTTCTGTTCACAAACCCTATCAACACCGACTTCAAGATTTTTTCAAACTTATGAGGCGGGCTTTGGCTGAGATTAATTTTAGACAGGAAATCGAGTTTTTTTAGCTCAAAACCATGAAATACCAGTACGATGAGTTTAACAAGAATCGATTTGAAGTTCACAAACTGACTTTCGACCTGATAGCATCCAACAGCCGAGTGTTGGATATCGGCTGTGCTACGGGATACTTTGCCAAGGAATTGTTGACCAAGAATTGTGAAACTTGGGGCGTGGATAAGAATAGATCTGCTACGAAAAAGGCCGCCAAGTATTGCAAAGAGGTAACTGTCTGCAACCTGGATGAAGCCATTAGTCTGCCTGTGCCCAAAAAATACTTTGATTATGTAATTATGTTGGATGTCCTGGAACACTTGCTATACCCTGAAAAGATCCTGTCTATTGTCAAAAAACACCTAAAGAGAGATGGAAGAATTATCGTGTCGGTACCCAATATTGCCCACGCTTCAATTAGATGGATGCTGTTTATGGGTAAATTTGAATATGCGAACACCGGAATACTGGATAATACCCATGTAAAATTTTATACTAGACGAAGTTTTGAAAAACTCTTGAAACAAAACGGCTACAAAACCCTAAATATGGTGCCAACAAACGGCGCGTGTAAGGTTCCTTTTCTATACAAGTTCACGGATAGACTTCCGGTGACGTGGCAATATTTTCTGGTAAAAAAATACCCAACACTTTTTGCCTTTCAATTTATTGCAGTGGCAAAGCAAGCTTCTTGATTTCCCGATCAAGCTGAACCCAAGTAACAATTAATATCAGAGGCACGGTGAGGCAAACACTAAGAAGAAAAGAATAGGCCACACCAATCGCTCCGAAAAGCGGGACAAAAAATAAAGAGAGAATGATTTCCACCGAAACCGTAAGGATTCCAAAAAAAGAAGGTATTTGTGGTTTGTTTAGACCTTGAAGTAAGGCTGTGGGCACAGGAGTAAGGGATACCAAGAGAAAATAGAAACTGAGGATCTTTAGAACAGGAAAAGCAGTTTGGACGACAATTGGGTCCTTCAACCACCACAAGAGAAATGGTTGTCCTATGGTGTAAGAAAGAATTACAGCCGAGACACCCCCAATTAAGGTAACGGCTTCTACTCCCAGAACAAGAGTCTTGAGTTTCTTTATCCGATCTTTTTCCAACAAAGAAGCGCTTAGGGGGAAGAAAGCCTGCGCAAACTGAGAAATGACGCCAGCCCCTTTGGCCACGATACTCTGAGGAATACTAAAAGCGGTAATAGCTCTGGCGGAGACCATGGCTCCAAGTATGAAATTGCTAAACTGGTTTTCTACTTGTCCGGCGAGAGTTCCGACAAAATTTCTAAGACCAAAGGAAAACAGTTCCCTACCGGTTGATTTGTCATATGATGGCGAGAAATCCGATCCGGAAAATAACTTTAACGAATAATTAATCATAAAAATTAGGGTGAAAAGATGAAATATTAACTGTGTGGAATAAAGAACCGCTATATTTGGATAAAATCCTGATACTGCGGCAGAAATCACCGTATTAGCTGTACCAACCAATAACGTTTTGGAGTTGAAGATGTCGAATCTTTGTTCGGCCTGAGGCAAACTTAGTAAATGAATGTTTACGTGATTTACAAAAGCGATAGTGGCCAACATGAGAATAGACAAGTTTATGGTGTTTCTGTCCAGGTAGGCGAAGATGGGCATGATTTGTGAAAGGTACCGAAGAAGAACTATGACGCAGACAAATAGGATAAAGGCGAGGGCGATGAAAATGGCAAAAGAAGTCTTCCAGGTTTTGACTTTTTCTATTCTTTCGGTGCCGGGAAGAGAAAGTTTCCTTACGACAGCGTTAGAAATTCCGAAATCAAAAACAGCAGACAAAGAAACAAAGGATAACAGAAAAATATAAACCCCAAATATGTCCCGGCCTAAATTATTTAGCAGAATGGAGACAGAAAAGAAACTGGCGATCAAAAGATAAAAATAACCGGCAAGATTGATGCCCGTATTCTTGATTAAACTTGTTTTGATCGACATCGCAAATCAAATTATAAACTAATTAGTTTGTGGCTGATGTAGAATTGGATGATAATTATGAAGACACGGTTCCTTCTCATTAACGCTATTGACATTACGAAACCCTTACAGACATCTCTTCCCCCACTGAGCCTTGGATATTTGGTGAGTTCCCTGAGACAAAAATACGGTAAGGATTTTATTGACTTCAAAATTGTCGACAGAAACGTCGCAAAAGTAATTCGGAGTTATAGACCAAACATTGTCGGGATTACTTCCGTATCCCAGAACTTTAATTACGCCATGAGTTATGCCAGGATGGCGAAGAAAAGGGGGATTCCCGTGCTGATAGGAGGAACACACATTACTGTCTTACCATCATCCATGACGAAGGATATGGACGTGGCGGTATTGGGGGAGGGAGAAGAGGCGATAACGGAGTTATTTGAAATATTTCTGACCAAAAAGACATTCGCAAAGGCAGATCTGATGAAATTGAAAGGTTTAGCTTTTTGGAGGGGGAACAAAATCTTTCAAACAGAGATTCGGTCTCCCATAATGCCCATGGATTTGATTCCGATCCCGGCAAGAGACCTGATGACGATCGAAAAGTGCACTCATGTATTTTCCTCCAGAGGATGTCCGTATAGATGTGTTTTTTGTGCTTCATCACGTTTTTGGAGTAAAACGAGATTTTTTTCGGCAAAGTATGTGGTCGGAGAAATCAAATATCTATATGAAAATTACGGGGTAAGAGAGATTGATTTTTGGGATGACCTATTTATTGTCAGCAAACAAAGAATAAAAGAAATTGTTTCTTTACTTAAGAAGGAGAGATTGTTGGGAAAGCTCACTTTCAGTTGTGCCGTTCGTTCAAATTTAATTGATGAAAGCATGGCTAAACTCCTAAAGACGTTGAACGTAAAAGGTGTCTCCATGGGACTTGAATCCGGAACACCTAGGATTCTCGACTATCTCAAAGGCGGAAATGTAAACATTAAGGATCATATAAGAGCTATCCGTATCTTTAAGAAATATGGCATTGAACCAAGTGCCTCTTTTATCATCGGGTCACCGAATGAAACCAGAGAGGAGATTGTGCAGACTTTCAAATTTATCAAAAATAGTAAGTTGCGCGGTTTTGGAGTGTATGTTCTGACTCCCCTGCCAGGAACTCCGATCTGGGATTATGCAAAGGAAAGGGGAATGGTAAGTGAGAAAATGGACTGGAGTAGACTGAACGTGGAGTTCTTGGAAAATCACGAAGATGCCATTATCTTATCTGAAACGCTAACAAGGAAGGAGCTAAAAGATCTAATCTTGATGTTTAAGGCTGAGCAGAAAAAAAGATACTACGTCGATTTTATAAAACATCCCATGAATATACTTCGAAAGGCTTACCATCGTCTGAAAAAGATTGGACCTAATGCTTTAGTAAATTTTGGTATACGGCATTGATCTTCTTGGAAATCTTGAATCGATCAAAATGATTCAGGGCTCTCTGTCGACCGATCTTGCCTAGTTTCTCTCTAAGCTTCGCATCTTTTAATAGTATCTCAAGATTGTCTTTTAGACCTTGAGGATCGGAGGACTTAGTATATAGAGCCGCATCGCCGCAGACTTCCGAAATGGCGCCGGTGGACGTGGTAACAATGGGTAACCCACAGGCCATAGCCTCAACGAGCACCATGCCGTACTGCTCCTCCCAAGTTTTAGCCGAACGGCTTGGTAGACAAAATATGTCAGCCGATTGGTATTCTTGAGCCATCAGACCATAAGGGACTTGACGCACGGACACATTTTTATAGCCGGATAAATCACCCTTCAGGGGTCCATCGCCAATGAAGTTCAGGTGTACGTGGATATTTTTTTTGGCGATCTCCAGAAAAGCACTCATGAGATCTTCGACTCCCTTTTCCGGAACTAGGCGAGCAATACACAGTATCGTCAATGCACGTTTATTCTTTTTTTCCGCTCTAGGTCTGAATCTGTGCAGATCCACTCCCATAGAGATCACCGATATTATTTTTTCCGACACACCTTCTTGAACAAGAGCCTTCTTGGCTAATTCGGTAACGGCAATAAAGTGATCGATATTTTCTCTTGCTAGTCTCTTTATTCTTTCTCTACCCTTGATTCCTTCATTGTTGTGAGGAATAGTTTCCCAGACTGTGCTAACTATTTTCTTGACCAATCCCCTTCTCTTAGCCATTACCGCCTGATGGGTATATGCATAGTAGGTCTCTGCAACGTGTACGATATCTGCCCCTTTAATAACTTTTTCTAAACCAAAAAGTACATGTGCATCGGTAAATAGTCGATTGAGAATGGGAAATTTGAAAGGTATCTTTGGAATATCTGTGGGTGACCAAAGTTTGATAAGGGAAAAATCTATCTTGTCGGAAATAGGATGCTTGGAGGATACAGCTTTGATATCATGTTTTTCCTTCAATGGAGCATAATTCTGTAGTTCAAACGGGTTCAAAAACGCCCCACGAACAATAAATATTTTCATTTCAGATATTTGTTAAAAAGTATAAATATATCATCTAATAAAAAGATGGGTTGAATAAGTATGTTTGATAGAAGATTAAAATTTTTCAAATAAAACAATTTTCTAGAAATTATCCAGGCAGAATGGCGAATTCTGTCTTTGTTTTCACTACTCCCACCTCCGTAATGAAATATCTTTGATAGGTTACAATGAGTAACCTTTATACCCTGCTTTTTAGCTCGCAAACAATAGTCGACGTCCTCCAGGTACATAAAAAATCTTTCGTCAAGATATCCAATCTTGTCTATGGTCTTTTTAGAGATCATCATGAAGCCACCGGTAACGACATCCACAGTAAAATATGCTAACTTTGAAAAATCAGAATCTAGATAGTAAAAATACTTGTGCCAATAATCAGAGCGAATGAGTTTTCTCAGATTTGTAAAATCAAACATTCCGACAAATAAATTCGGAAATCTAAAATAGCTTCCATTTTGGATATTATTATTGTCATAAGTGCTTCCCCCGACAACTCCAGACTTTGATGTAACTGCACATTGATATAAATTTGAGATCGAATACTTGTTAACTATTGTGTCGGGATTAATTAATAAATAATAATCTGAATTGTTTTTAATTTTTAGAGCTATGTTTATTGCTTTTGCAAAACCTAGATTTTGTTTTTTGTAAATTGTGGTGATTATTGATTGATTTTTTTCCCTAATTTTATCGATAATCTGAATTGTTTTGTCTCCCGAATGGTTATCAACAATTACTATTTCACACTCGTATTTTGGCGAAAAATTATCTAATATTGCGAATAAACATTTCGATATATATTTTTCCGAATTGTAGGTTACAATGATTATTGATACGTGTATTTTCTTCACTTGATGTGAGGATAACATTAATAATATTGTTTAACAATGAAAGCACCTGCCTCCTTTCGTTGGTTTAGCTTCGCTATTATCTGGATTCTCGCACTGTTGGTGTTTCCAATAAATTCACTTGCAAGTAGTATTTTCAATGATGATTTTGTCAATTTAGATACTAATTTTTGGGAGATTTTTGCACATTCAGTGGGCGATGTTAAGACGGTAGATGGTACATATTTAACTCTTTCTGCAATTCAAGGATATTCTTTCCCGTATGTATACCTAAAAAATGTCACTATTCCGGATAATAACTTCACCATTGAAACAAAGTTTAAATTTTCCGGGACGGTGACTTACGGGAACGGTCTCATTTTTTCGGACAAATTACTTTCTTACGGAACTTATTCTGACCTAGCTTCAAACGATTTAATATTTGCGGCGTGGCCACTAAATAGCACCACAGTAGACATTTCTTCCTCTTTGTGTTTAAAGGACTCGATTGGTTGCACAAATGGGTCTTATGTCCACATCGCCTATGTGCCCTCCGATGTATGGACGGAAATGAAAATCGAGGAAATAGATGGTCGCTATATCTTGACCGTTGGCGGTCAATCATACGAGACGAGAGATAGTTCAAGAAAAATTTCTCATTTCTGGATAGGTAACCCCCAGACGACAACTCAGACACAGATCTGGCCTTCGATTCATGTTGACTATTTTGGTATATATAACAACAGTATTGTCAACAAGTTTCCTATCATCGTTTTGCCTGGGTTTGGGGGGAGTTGGGATATTGCTGCAATTTTGTCTGGCACAAGTGGAAATAATTGGGAAGTTCCTGAACAGATAACGGTTTATGACGGGCTTCTGAATTCTTTGAAGATAAATGGCTATGAAGAGGACAAAGACATCTTTCTCTTTCCCTATGATTGGCGTAAACCGTTGGATGCCTTGGCCGATGATTTAAAGAATTTTATTACAAACAAAGGTCTTGCAAACAAAAAAATAGACATGATAGGTCACAGCATGGGAGGTTTGGTGGCCAGAGCATATGCCCAAAAGTACGGAGTCGAAAAGATAGATAAAATCATTACTGCAGGATCACCCCACTTCGGGCTCGTAGATTCTTACGGACTTTGGGAAGGTGCTGTCTTTTGGGGAAATGTCTGGTGGGAGAAGGCTTTACTTTCTTTGACCACGGAACTAAATCGAGTTCCTGGAGAGAGAAAAATTGACACCTTGAGAAGAGTGGCTCCATCAATACTTGATTTATCACCAACTAACGACTTTCTCTATTTGAATAATCTTTTGAAGCCGTGGAGTAATCTATTGCAAAAAAATCTATATTTGGGAAATTTGAATTCTCAGAGCACCCAAGTTGACGCCGTACTCTTCCCGCTGTGGAGTGATGATGAGCAAACCAGGAGTTCGATAAAAACTACCATGCGGAACCGCCACGACTCTCTAATGGGAACTTGGGAAGATGGAAAACCAATTAAAAACAAGCCCTTTAATCTGATGCCAGGCGACGGTACGGTCACAAAAGAAAGTGCGATCGGGCCATTTAGCTCAAACGCAATTGAGGGAAGTGGTAATCACATCTCGGTCATATCAGCCGAGCAAAATATTCAACAAATCCTTAACAATCTGGGTGTAAGCTCAGATTCGATATCCGGAAGTTATTCGACCTACCCGTCTTCAGTCTTTATTGCATCCTTGAGATCCCCAGGAAGGCTAGAGGTTTGCGATTTGCTAAAAAACAAATGCAACAACGATCTCGGTTTGTATTTTTCCGGTGAGAAATTATTTATGTTACCCGGTTATGTAGGAGAAGAACTAAGAGTGCGCGTTTACGAGGCAGGTTTGGGCAATTACAGCTTACATCTAGGAAGCGTCACAGAGACGGACACCTGGGCGAAAATTGACGGTAGGTTGCAAAAATCAGGACAAGTGGACACGTTTGATGTCATTAACGGAGAGCCATTCCCTTTCAAAAAGGAGCACTGTTTGAAAGATGGTTGGAAAAAGTATACCTACGTTAAGTTCAAGAATCAGGGGTATTGTGTAAGCTATGTCGAGAAACACGAGGGCGATCATAATGATTAGGACGAGGAATGTGAGATGATATCTGTGTTTTATGGGCATAGCCAAAAAAGACCTTCTATATGTAGTTATCGGTTGGGTGTTGACGATTTTTAGCGTGGTTATGCTCTATCGTCAGGGAGTGACTCGATCTTTTTTCCATCAGGATGATGTGATCGAACTATCTGTAATCGCAGATTGGAAGGGCTGGTCCACTTTGGGACATATGAACAATGAACACTTAAATATAACATTTTGGCCTTTGTTGAGAACACAATGGATACTATTTGGAATAAATTACTTGCCTTATTTAACGCTCAATATTTTCTTTCATCTGGTCGTTTTGGTTTTGATATTTCTGACTACCTACCGGCTGACCGAATCTGTTTTGTGGTCTAGTATTCCGGTTTGGGGAATGGTCATAAACTCCAACTGGTTTACCGTGGTGTGGTGGATCACCGGGCAGATGTTTTTCTTGACGACAATTTTCGCTCTTATAACCTACTGTGTAATTTTGAAAATCAGAGACAAACCAAAGACTACATGGCTTTATCCCCTGCTATATATTGTTTCGGTTCTTCCTGGCCTTAGCTGGGGAATCGGTCTTAGCTGGCCGACATGGCCACTGCTGATTTTCGGAATTAATTATATTAATCGAAGAGTAAACAAAATCGGCTCGGTCCTGATTGCAGCACAGCTTACATTGATCGTCATATATGTTTCTCTTGTCGGAAGTAATCTGGGAGTGCACACCGATCCCAAAACATGGTTTTCAAATCCATTGGCCATAATCAGTTTTGTGGTCGTAGGTATCAGCAATACCGTGGTGGGTCGATGGCTGTGGCCGCCAGAAAATTTGGAGGTAAGGGTACTTTTTTTATTGATCATGCTGACTCTTTTTGTGATCTCCAAACCATGGAGGAAAATCATGGATCGAAATATTATTTTCGGACTAATGGTAACGATCGGTAGCTTTACTACCTTTGCCATTCCAAGATGGAGATTTGGGATTGGACACGCAATGGCAAATTATTACGCATACTTTCCCTTACCTTTTTTGCTGATTGCGGTGGCAGTTTTTCTGAGTAAATATAATTGTTCCGGATGGAGAAGGGCCTTACTGTTATCGATTTTTCTAATTCACATACCCTTGTCATGGATCGGATTCGAAAGTTGGGCTCGAGATTGGGTGGTGCGGCCACAACAAACAAGGGCTTACTTTCAGGAGATAGACTCTACTCTACCGGGATCATGTCTTAACAATAGATACCTCCCCGAATTTATCGTGCCTCAGAACATCTGGAGAATTGATTTCTTGTGGCCTGTATTCAAGAAAGATTTTGATCCTTTTTGTATAGATAAATGATCTAGCAAGTAACGACTGTCATTTCTATTAATGAGATAGTTAGGCCAATTCNNTTGTGGTCGCGACTGGATTCGAACCAGTGACCCCCGCAATGTGAATGCGGTGCGCTAACCAGCTGCGCTACGCGACCGAATTTAACTTGAATAATTATATCAGTCAAAGTAAACTTAACTGATGTCTTTCTTTCGAAAGTTTGTTCATATCATTTATGAATTCGTTGAGGCCTTTGTAATTTCTGCCTCGGTTTTTGTGGTGGTCTACCTGTTTCTCATGCAACCACATCAAGTAAAAGGAAGCTCAATGTTCCCCACATTTAAAGACAAAGAATACCTTCTGACCGATAAAGTGACCTACAGGGCCAGACAGCCAATGGACGGTGACGTAATTGTCTTTAAGGCTCCCATAAACGAAGATTTCGATTTCATTAAGCGGGTAATCGCCACTCCCGGGCAGACCGTGATGGTCAAGGAAGGAAAAGTGTTCATCGATGGGCAGATGCTGGAAGAATTTTACCTTCCCAAAGAATACACTACCGCACCAGGGCAATTTTTGCATGATGGGGAGGAATATACTGTTCAGCCAAATGAGATCATGGCCTTCGGAGATAATCGGGACCACTCATCCGACAGCAGGGATTGGGGGCCGGTGCCATATAGGAATATTGTAGGGAAGGTATTTTTCCGGTATTGGCCATCAAATGTTGCGGGCCTAGTGATGGGTCCCGTGAAGGCAAAAGAGGAGACTGTTCGAGCCGAGTAGATTAATACTCGCGAGGATTATTCTGACCACCTTGAGAATCTCCGACAGAAAGAGGGGCGAAAGAGTCGGAAAAGGGCTCAAATGGATTAGAGTAGGTACTTTCGGTCTCCGGCGGGGCAATGACGGGTGTTGTGCTTGAGGTGACGAGGGAGTCGTGAATTTTTTGGATTTGTTTTTCGGTTTCTTCGGGATTTCCTCTTAAGACAATATGTATAGCAGTTTCGACTCTGGATCTGCGCATCTTGACGTGAGCATTTTCACCAATTGATTTTTCGATTTCACTGGCCATGTTGTCTATAGATTCGTTGACTGTTTTAGTGTTAAAACCGTCAATGGCTTTAGACTTATGCATACTTTTTTTGAACCTGCGGGCTAGCTCTTCGGCTCTTCTTACTGACCCACCTTCGCGAAGAATTATCTTGTACGCCTCGATCATTGATTGAGTGTCCGGAATGGCAGCCAAAGCCCTTGCGTGACCTTCAGAGATAACTCCGGAGATAAGTCCATCCTTCAGAGCATCAGGGAGCTCAAGAAGACGCATGGTATTACTAACAAAGGCTGGGCTTTTTCCAATTCGAATGCAGATATCGGAGTTAGATAAACTGAATTCTCTAATTAATCGATCGAAAGAGTTGGCTCGGTCAATTGGATTCAGATCTGTCCTCTGAACGTTTTCAACAATAGCCATCTCCAACATTCCTTGAGGTGAAGTTTCGATAATTCGAACAGGAACCTCTTTGAGACCCGCAAGCCTGGAAGCCCTCCAACGTCTTTCTCCGGCAATGATTTGGTAGCCGGCAGGTGTGTGAGCAACCACCAAAGGTTGAATAATTCCGTGGGTTTTAATTGAATCGACTAGTTCGGAGAGGGACTCAGGTGTAATGACACCTCTTGGCTGTAGTGGGTTCGGTTGTAAATAATCTAAAGGAAGTATGGCAACTGGTTGGTCGTCCATTATTTTGCGATTACGTCAACGTAATTAACGCCATGCAATTTCCTGTATTTGACCGTCCCCTCGATTAGAGAAAATAGGGTGAAATCTCGACCAAGTTCGGTGTTCATACCGGCATGAAAATCAGCTCCTCTTTGTCTGACGATTATTTGACCCGTCTTAACTGCTTGACTGCCATAAATTTTGACTCCTAGTCTTTTTCCCGCTCGTTGAGCATGTTGTCTGGTTGCTCCACCGGATTTAACGTGTGCCATTTTTGGTTATTAGTTATTGGTTATTAGTTTTGGTGCGTTATTTTTTTTGAAGGACGACGATTTCGCGCCTAACGTCTGCGTTCGGGCGTGAATATAGTATGTCGCGTTTGAGGAGATTGTAACTCAATTCCAGCTTCCCGTCAATGACGCTACTTGTCTTATAGATGTGCTTTCCATCATCGAAGCTAGGAAAGACCATAACCACAAAACCTCCAGGTTTAAGGACACTTAGCCAGTTCTTCAGACAGCCTAAATATAATTTTTGCAGACCGGGAACCAAATATCTAATCTGGTCCGGACGTAGATTTGGTTTTCCTAGAAATGGTTCGGTAACAATGGCATCTACATCGTGGAATTTATCCGAGAGATGGGTAGCATCCAGAACCTCTAGTCTCCCCTCAAATCCGAGACTGTCAAGATTGGCTTTCGTCTCACGAACCTGATCTGCCAATATGTCTGCTCCACCCACCAGAAACCCAAGTTCCAAGGCTTCGATCAAAACACGACCTGAGCCACAAAAAGGGTCTACCAAGAGCCTCCCAATTGGACCAATTGGGACGAGATTTACCATACTTCTGGCAATTTTGGGTGGAAGAATGCCGGCCTTAGCATTCGCAAAGGGCATATGACGATCTTTTTTTATCCAATGCTCGAAATCATGAATCCAAATAGTCTGCCACACCTCTTCGCTCTTTTGATCGACAAAAAACTCGTCAATTTTGTGTTTTTTTAACAAAACCGGAGAGAGCCCAAACTGCTCTTTTGGGAGTATGAAGCGTCCTTTTTGCAACAGGTCTTTAATTTCTTGGTTAATTTGAGGAGAATCTTTGAATCCATCAAGGGAAGTTATGGAGAAGTTTTTGGCCTTTATTAGATCGGCTAGGGAGGTAGGCACGGGGGCGACCCCGACCATCTCAATGGCTAGTTTGATACTGCTACCAAGTCTTGAGGCTAAGTTTGTGGCGGTAGATTCATTTTCCGACTCAAATACATAGAGATTCGGCTGTCGAAGAACGGCACCCTTGATTTGAGCCTCAATTTCGGACTCCGCCAGAGTATTGCTGGCGCCAACGAAAAGTATGAAACGCATAAATATTAGAAATTGATAGCTTTGACGGTGAAATGGCTTTCAAGCTGTCTGTGTCCGGTCACCCTGCGATATCTGGATTTGGCCTTAAACTTGGCTATGCGTATCTTCTCGCCCTTCTTAGTTCCCTCCATTACAAGATCAACGGTGGCTTTGTCCAGATAAGGATCACCGATGAGAGTTTTTTCTCCGTCATATCCCAGGAGAACTTCTTTAACTTTGAGGGTTTCCCCCTCCTTGAGGTCGATTTTTTCAGCCACGAC
Source organism: Candidatus Collierbacteria bacterium (assembly GCA_003531665.1). Taxonomy (GTDB): domain Bacteria; phylum Patescibacteriota; class Microgenomatia; order UBA1400; family MFAQ01; genus UBA10133. Next base: position 25,362 of record DQFC01000002.1, on the reverse strand, counting down.
CTTATCTCCTTCTTTGACTAAATATTGTTTTGCACCAAGTTGGATAACTGCGTATGTGATTTTATCTGCCATGGGCGCTATTATATCTCAAAAGGGGTGATTAGATCAAGCTGGCGGCAGAGTAATCCAACCAAGATGGCAAAGCTGAGAAGTGAGCTACCCCCGTATGAAAACAGGGGGAGTGTAATGCCGGTTACCGGCATGATCCCCAGGTTCATACCTACGTTTACCACAAACTGAAAGAGAAATAGGAAAAATATCGAAAGGGACAGTAGGTTTTGCTGCCTATCATGAAGACGCTCTATTCCATATAGGCAAAAACGAAAAATAACGAAGTACGAAAGGAATAGCACCAACGCCCCAACAAAGCCGAATTCCTCCACGTATGAGGCAAAGATGAAGTCTGTGTGCCTTTCCGGGAGAAAATTTAGGTGAGACTGAGTACCAAGTTTCACACCCTTGCCAAATATCTTTCCGGAACCGACGGCTATGGTGGACTGAATAACGTTATAGCCGGCTCCTTTTGGATCCGTGTACGGATTGATAAAGGTCTCCAATCTCTGGCGCTGATATGGTTTTAGCAGTCTCGCTTCCAAGGGCAGAACCAAGGCGATACAAACAGCCCCAAGAACCAATAACTTATTGATTTGACCAGAAACAACCAATATGGCAACGGGTAGAAAAACTAATGTGAGAGCCGACCCCAGATCAGGCTGTATCGCCACCAGTGCCACCGGAATGAAAGCCAAACATAAAAATATCAATAGTTGCCTCCAATTGATTTTTTTTAAATTTGAAATGTAGGCTGAGTAAGAAATCGCTAACAGAGGCTTGATTATTTCTGAAGTCTGGAGATTAAAAAAACCAAGGTCAATCCATCTGACGGAGCCTCTGATATTCCGCCCAACCACCATGGTGATTAACAATAGAACAATGCTAACGATATAAAAAGTTTTCCCCAAAGTAAGTAAGAGAACGATATCGGACTTACCGAGTAAGTAAATTATAATTGCACCGGCTACCACAAAGGCCAATTGAGACATAAAAAGATCCGGCACAGTGCTCCAGAGCGTGACTAAGCTAAGCACCTCGATAAGCACCAAGGCGGCAAAGAGGAGGCCTTTGTTTTGACGCATTAGCTTCTAAAAATCTTAATCAAATCCCCTCTTGTAATTTCTTTGACCAGAGTTTTTCTCTTGATTTCATCTTCAAATTCTTTCGGCCAATCCGGTAAGGTGACAGAGACTGATTCGTCCAAATTACAACCGGCTTGCTTTCTCGCCTCTTGGATAGACCGAATTATCTCCCTGGTTTTGCCTCTGTTTATTAAGTCCGGAGTGAGATCCAGATCGAGCTTAACCGAAAGCTCTTTGTCTTCGATAAAATAAACAGCCAGCACATTGAGCTCGTCTTTAATTAATTGAATTAATTCTTTTTCCTTTTCAAGACCTGATTCTGGACCGAGGACGGTCATTTTTGATAGTGGTTGTTTTACCGCCATTTTTTCGATTTTTCTAACGGAATGGCCCATCTCGCATATTCTCCTTACTAGGGACATATTCTCAATCAATTTACTATCTACAACTTCCGGAGTAGTGACTGCCGGCCATTCTGCCAAATGAACAGATTCTTCACCTGTGATATTGGTATAGATCATGTCGGCCATAAAAGGGGTAAATGGCATAAGGACACGAGACAAACAGTCAAAAATTGTCCTAAGGGTACGATAACAAGTTTCTTTGTCATCAGGGATTTGGGCACTAGGCCCGACTCTGTCACGAGAACGACGAATGTACCAGGTGGATAAATCGGAAACGAAACTTTCAATTGATGTGGAGGCAAAATGTGCATCTAATTTTTCCAAACCATCGGTCACTTCCAAAACCATCTGGTCCAGCCGGTTCAGTATCCAAAGATCCAGCTTCGTGGGAATATGCTCAAATTCGATTTCCGGATGCCAATTTTCCAAGGCGGCAAAATTGGCAAAAAATCGATACGAGTTCCAAAGTAGCATATGGAATTGTCTCTTGGTTTCTGCTGTCAATTTGTAACCAAAAAGAAGATTCCTCTCGGGGTTGTGTCTCGTAAAAGACCAACGCATAACATCGGCTCCAATCTTATCCGCCCCTTCATTAAATTCGATGGCGTTCCCCCACGATTTGTGCATGGGACGTCCGTCTTCACCAAGCATAGAGTAGTAGCCGAGTACTGATTCAAAGGGGTTGGTATCTTCAAGAACCGTACTCATGGCAATCATGGAGTAAAACCAATTTTTGAATTGGCCCGGAAACGATTCCGTAATAAAGTCGGCCGGAAACCATTCCTTCCAATATTTTTTGTCGGATGTATAGCTAACCTTTCCCGTCTTCGGATCGACTAAAGTGGAAAAGGGCACAATACCGGCATCCAACCATGGGTTACCAACATCCAAAATGCGAGACATAGTGCCTCCGCAAGCCTGCCTGCCGGCAGGCAGGACATGTTTTATTTTTACCTCATCAATAAACGGCTTGTGTGGAGAGTGTCCCTCAAACTTATCCCAACCGGAAACTGCTTTTTCCCCTAACTCTTCCTTACTTCCGATAACCTCAAACTTTTCACATTTGTCGCAAACCCAGATGGGGAGAGCCAGACCCCAATAACGATTCTTCTTGCTGATGAGCCAATCGTGCATATTGTCCAACCATTCCAATTCACGATCATAACCTGACTCAGGTTTCCAATTTATTTTTTTGGCAGAATCGATCATTTTTTGACGAAGAGTCCGTTTTTGATTATCGTCCGGATCGACTTTATCCATGGCGATATACCATTCATCGGCTACTTTCCAAACCAGTTCTGTTTTACATCTCCAACAGGCAGGATATCGATGTGTATAATTCTCGATTTTAAAAATCCATTTATCTCCCTTTTTGTCCCTTTCTTCCAGATATTCCAGAATTATTTCCGGATGTTTTTTTGCGTTTTGACCGGATAAAAAGTCTAGTCCCGGTAGATAATCGGCGTTGTCGGCAATAATGGGGATCATTGGTAGTCCAAGTTTCTTGCCCAATGCGAAATCTTCGGATCCGGCGCTAACCGCCGTATGAATCAAACCGGTACCTTCGGAATTACTAATTGGCATAATATAAGAATCCGTCGGAATAACTATATGAAATTTGTCTGGATTTTCTGTGGCCACATCTTTGATGGCAGTAATTCCGTCAAATGGCCCGGTATAGTGAAGACCGACCAGCTCTGTACCCCTTACAGTTTTGACCACCTTTTTGTATCCCCCTTTAAAAACGGTTCCAACCAAGTCTTTCAAAACCCATAAGTTATCCCCGGTATCGTCCTCCACAAGAGAATAGTCTTGCTTCTCGTCAACTGCGACCGCAATATTAGCGGGAAGAGTCCACGGTGTAGTGGTCCATACCATCAAATATTCTGCGTTCCTACCTACTAGAGGAAGCTTGAAATAAATCGATTTATGTGTAAGCTCTTTGTAATCCTCTGTCAGCATCTCGTGTTGTGAAATGGCGGTTTCACAACGAGGGCACCATGGAACGGAGTCATGACCTTTGTAGATCCAGCCTTTTTCCCAGCATACTTTGAGAAAATGCCAAATCATATAATTGTTCTCATCCGACATGGTGAAGTATGAATGGTCCCAGTCCATAAAATAGCCAAGACGTTTACTCTGTTCAGTCTGAATCCCTGAATACTTAATGACACGGTCTTTGCAATGCTGTATAAAGGCAGCCACCCCATACGCTTCGATATCCTTTTTAAAGTGAAAGCCTAACTCTTTTTCTACTTCAACTTCTACCCAAAGACCCTGACAGTCAAAACCGTTTTGAAATCTTTGTTTGAAACCGCGCATATTCTTGTAGCGTTGCCAGAGATCCTTGTAGGTGCGACCCCAAGCATGATGGACGGCCATGGGATTGTTGGCAGTAATAGGTCCGTCTTGAAAATAAAATTTTTCGTTAGACGCGTCGTTTTTGTGCAAATACTTGTCCACAATTCCCGATTTGTACCAATGGTCCAATAACTGCCTTTCCAAAATAGGAAAGTCCGGAGATGCTTCAACTTCTTTGATTAGGTGTTTATCTTTTGGCATATGTGTTTATTATAGTGGCTACAAAAAAATCCCCGTAGGCGATCCCTTGGAGATTAGAGTCTTAGAAAGAAAGTTTTCTAGGACGGTACCATCTAATTTTTTACTTGTTTTAGGCTATTACGGGCTCACCGGGAAGGTCTAATGAATTTCTTCTTCCAGCTCGTCTGGTGATAGCCAGACTCAAACGCTTTAAAGCTATTATATCAATAAAACGACGATTATGACGGTTGTACGACCTCGTTCAAGAGTACCAAATTGTTCGTGGAGAAATTTTTCTAATACTTATTGCCAGTCTTGACAAATGCAAAAAATCATTCTACATTGTAATTAATCCCACATATAAAGGTGTAGGGATAAGTTAACAGAATTACGAACTTCCTAGCCTTTATTGGTACACCGCACTTTTAAGTGGTAACACAGCCTAGGGATCCTAGACCTTCTCTGAGGTCCGTGTGTTATCTGCCAAGAGATAACGGAATGTAAGAATCCGTCCGGATTACAAGCTAAGAAATCTAAAAATTCGGTACATGGTAGCCGGTGTAAAGCAGAGAAAAAAGCCACTCTTTCCTTACAGATAGGTGGCTTTTTGTTGGCAAGATATTTAGGCGTCTTTGGTCACTGAAATCTTCAGCTGACCATTTTGATAGTCAAAATTGAAGGTGACAGATTGGCTTTGGTTGTTCACGATGTAAAGGTTTTTTCTGGCACTTGAAAGCTTGTTGCCCGGATCCAGATAGATCGCCACACCAAATTGTTTGGGGACTTCGGGAATGACGGCAAAATCGTGGTTGGTATACTGAGTAACGTCTAGCTGCGCGTCTCTAGCAGCCCAATTCATTAGGGAGGCTAGCTGACATACTCCATCTCCATAGAGGTACCCATCGGTTTTAAATCCATCTTGTTTGTTGAAGCGGGCGTTGGTAGTTACCACCACCTTGTCCTTATACTCGGGTAAGATTGCATCGTGATATGCAAAGGCCTCATTTGGCTTGAGGGTAAACTCCGAATGAAATGGCCTGTCGATCTCTTCCCAATTTATTTCCGAGGCTGAGGAGACACGACCATCCAAATAGGCGATATTTAAGAGAATATTATCTTTAAACACCTTACTGACCGATGGTACTCTGTATCGATACTCCATATCAATTTCTCGGCTGGCAAGAACTTCCTGGCTGTAATTTTTGACCACGGGAGAAGCAGCCGGAACCTCCGGCCGACCAATGATCATAGTGGTCAGAATGAGTAGTATTATTTTTTTCATAGAAAGAGGATTGTACTCTATTATAGGTCTTTTGTCAAGCCAGGGGTCCCATTTGTGCCCGTAGCCTGGACAGGCACGACTCATGCCCAGAGACACACCGGCGAATTCTGATGTAAGATGAAGTATTATTAATTTTAGAGAATATGGTCGGATTTCATACAAATATCGAGGCTGAAACAGTAACCAATACCAACTTTAGGAAGGTGATTTTTACGGCCCCCCACTCCCAGCTTGTCTTAATGAGCCTACTTCCAGGCGAGGAGATAGGCATGGAGGTGCACCCCAATATCGATCAATTTTTTAGATTTGAGGCCGGACAAGGTAAGGCTATTCTGAACGACGAAGAAACAATTTTTAAGGCTAATGACGTTGTTATAGTGCCTGCCGGAACAAACCACAATATCATTAATACATCCACGTCCGAACCATTGAAACTATATACCGTCTATTCCCCCGCCAATCACCCAGACGGGACAGTTCACCCGACTAAAGCTGATGCAGTAGCAGGTGAGGCTCTGTACGAGAAACACTAGATTATTTCCCAAAACTTATCCGGTCTTGGATAGCATTCCCTGTATTGACCATCATGGCTGGAGTAATGACAAAGTTTCCCCACCGATCGTTGATATCGTCTATCGCTGACACTAGAGACTCTTTTTTTATTTTGTCCTCGAATAAACCAAGCTGCAAGCTGCACCTCTCCGAAAGACCAAAACAAGATACAGCTAAATTACGCACCGGCAAACGATATGGAGAGTGTGAAAGAAGACGGTAAGCCACGCGGTAAATATCCTGGCTCAAGAAGAGAGGCTGATCCAGCCTAATTCCTTGGTGCCAGAACTCGTGGTCGCGGTAGAGGATCCCCAGATGGACTCCTTTGGCTTGAAAGCCTGATCCACGCATACGGAAACCAAGCTTCTCTACCAGCTTCGTGAGAATTGGAGCCATTTCTTCCGGCTTGGTCAGAAACTTGGGAAGGGCGTAAGAGTGGCCAAAGCTTTTCACTCCCCAATCAACATCGTCTACTTCCCAACCCCTAAGGCGAACAAACCAGTAATAATCCGAGATGGAGTGGAAGGCCGCCCGCAAGGTCCGCAGGTCGGCATTGAAAAAATCCAAGACCGTGTAAATACCGGCTGAGTTTAAACGGATAGCATTTTGTCTAGCTATGCCGGTAAGATCCGTAAGGGTAAGACTCTCGTATATTTTTAAAAAATTATTTTTATTAATCTCGTCGAGACCATCCGGCTTATGAAGATTGCTGGCCGTCTTGGCAAGAAAGCGATTTGGCCCAAGACCAATAGAAACCGTCAAATAATCCCCCACTTCTTTCCGGATACGATCCTTGACTTCTTGGCCGATAAGGAAGAGGTCTCTTCTGAGAGCCGGGGTTCCGGCAAAATTCAAAACGAACTCGTCGATAGACTTGGGGACTATGTCCGGAGTATAGACGGATAAAACTTTCTTGAGACCAAGGTGAACCGACCGGTATTTATCCGGGTCTGAAGGGAGAACAATGAGATCCGGACAAAGAAGGCGACCATCTTTGACGCGCATGCCGACTTTGATACCAAGCTTCTTGGCTTGGACCGAAGGAGCGAGGATACAGCCATTAGGACTATCGTAGGCAGCCACGGCAATAGGTTTATCACGAAGGAGTGGGTTGGCTTGCTGTTCGATAGTGGCGAAACAGGAATTTAGGTCAATGTGCATGACCGTGGATGGAGCAGGATTGAAGTCTAACCGCATAGACGAGTGGGCTTAATTGGCAAACCCATCGGAGATTTCTTCTAGGGTCCAAAATAATGAGTCAGTGTCCAGCCTTAATCTAAAGGATAAATTTTGGGTAGTAACCGAAAAAATGTGAAATAGAGTGCGGCCTTCACGAAAAGTATGATGAAGACCAACTTGAGCTATCCGAAAAATCTGACCATCCCAAAAGATACGTCTGGGTGCAATGGTGCGCTTACGATGATCGTAAACTGTCTCTACTGAAACCGGGGCAGATATTTTTTGAATCATATCCTCATTTAACCCAAAAATAACCCGAATGTCAAGCCATGTATCTCGTGGCTGACAGAATCCACTTTGAGTATAAACAGGACGTGTGATATAATATAGGATAGATAACGATTCCAAACCACTACATTGAAAAGGAGAAATAGCATGTTTCCCAACAACCGCCTTTTGCAGATTGTACTCTTAATTTCTTTGATTCTGGCTTCATGCGGTAGCAATACAGAAAATGTGGCGGAGACGCCAGCCGCTAATGTATCCACCGAACAAATGGTCCCTCCCTTCAGATATGTCGGGCACGTCGATGCTGAACATGCCGACTTCTACGAATATACACGCGAAGATGGTAAAACGTGTACGATTACCGGTGCAATGTTCGCGGGAATGTCGGTTTCGGTGTCATGTGAGGGTGATATTACCGCCCTGTTCATACAACAAAAGGGGTTTCGTTATATCGGAAATGTGTACCAAGGAAAAATCTATGTCTATGAGTACACCCGTGACGACGGCCACGTTTGTACCTATGTCTCGGGACATGGGGATGGAACACGAACTGACATAGATTGCTAAAAGTTTAAAATCCTGTCAATTTTATTGACAGGATTTTTTAATGCTCGAGGACGTTGCACAAAGCTTCAACCGCGAGCGAAGCGAGAGCTATGTGGGGATGAATTAGGCATTAAAAAACCTCCTTGCGGTGAAGCAAAGAGGCGTATAAACATGGGGTTATTTGGACCAGAGGTATATTTCGGTTGAAATCCCCTCTGCTGCACAGATGGTCACTAGACGGCTACCGACAATTGGCATCTGGATGTAAATCGAAGTGGCAGTCTCAAGCTGTACGGGAGCGGCTGCATACAAGAAGCTGGCACCCTCAGGTAGCCAGACATACAGACAACTTAGATGAGATATGCTGTAGGATCTTGGCTGTTCAAGTAAATAATCACTGATTCCCATAGGAACATCGACTGCGTCGATCGGTTTGGGGTGCGCAATTTCTTTGGCGTGGGCGGGGATGTCATTGCTGGGAACAATAATATTTTTATTGTCGAAGTCACTGTTAAAACCCTTCTCAATAATTGGTCCCAAAAACAAGAGAGCGGCCACTACAACTATGGCTATCATAACCAGAATTACGGCATACTCAACCAGACCTTGCCCTTTTTCTTTCATGCTTCCTCCATGAGTTAAGGTACATACTTTAAATATTTTACTACAAGACAGTGCTGCAAATTGCGATGGGAATATAAAATTAGCCTGATTGTAATCAGGCTAATGAGTCTATTGGGAAAAAACGATAATCTCGCGGAACGTGCCCGCATCGCAGTAAATGTTTACCCATCCCAGAGGGACTGGAGGTGTGTAAACTATTACGCCGGAGGGGTCTACTGCGAGGATGTATACATTGTTTGTCCCCGGAGGGATGTAAAAGGCAGCGTAACCATCCTGACAGACGAGCCTCCCTGGAG
>DQFC01000002.1:0-16509 GCA_003531665.1 Candidatus Collierbacteria bacterium | reverse complement strand
GGGGGAATCCGGGCTGTAGTAGTCCCTGATGGCCACAACTGAGCCTATAACGACAGTGGCCAAAATCAAGATCAGGAGTATGGGAAGAAGGGGTATTTCCCATTTTATGGGCTTGCCAGATTCAGCAATTTGCTGTATCTGTTGAAGAGCCTTAACCTTTTTACCGTCGCTAATTAGTTGGTTTTGTCTGTCAAGAAAACTGCTCATGAGTATCTCCTATCGAGTGAAATGTAAAATGGCTAACCTATGATAGAGGATTGTACAAGAATATCTCAATCTTGTCAATTATGGGTTATTCCTTGGAGCGGATGACTGAAATGGTACACTCCCCGATTAAGGCGGCTATGGCACCAACCGCGGCAAGAACAGGGAGGAACACGGCCCCGACGACTCCTATGGTTAGAGGGAACTCCATCACGATCTTTCCGTCTTTATCCTTGATGGTAATATGACGGACATTTCCCTGCGCAACCAAGTCCTTCACGGTTTTGAGGAGATTTTCCCCGGTAACCTTGATAGTTTCTTCGGCAGTCTTTGCTTTTTTGGGCATAAAGATATTGTATTACACCGATGGGTGCTGATTGTTATTTTGCTCTAGAGGCAGAGTTGACCATGGTTTTGCTCAGCCAGAAAATGACCCGCTTGGGTTCGTCCCGGCTGATATCGGCGATGAGAGGGACTCCTTTAGGAATTTTAAATTTAACTCCAGCGGCCGGAGTAATAATCAAATCATTTATTTTTCTCTTGAGTTCTCTGCCGGCCTTGCAGATGTCGGTCTGAGCAATAATCCATTCTCTTAACTGGTTAGTAGCCATGATTTGAGTAGCGTCCGCTTCATAATTTTTGGTAAATTCGTTTAAGAACTTATCAAATATTTTATGAACAACCTCAGTGGTGAGGGAGTTAAAAACAACTGTGGAGTCGATGCGATTGAGAAACTCCGGCATGTGATGCCAAAATCTATCGGCAGCTGCTATACCGGCTGCATGGATATCCCTTTGTTGCGCCTCCATATTGTCTTTTACGAATCCCATACTCCGATTTCCGGATCGAATATTTTTTATTTCATCCGAGCCGAGATTGGAAGTCAAAATGATAACTGAGTTGGAAAAATCCAAACCGGGGAGTTCGCCTTCTTCCTCCACATACATCATCCGATCTTCTTCACTTTCGTTTATGTCCAGTCTCGCCTTATCCATTATTCTCAAAAGAAGTCGGTGGAGAGCGGTATCGGCCTTTTCAACCTCGTCAAAAACGAGGACGTTGGGCTGAGCCAAGAATTCCTTGCCAATGAGTGGTTCGTCACCGTAACCAACATAAGAAGGCGGGGCACCCAAGATTCTTTGAACATCATGGCTCTGTTGAAACATATTACAATCGATGATCTTTAATCGTTCCTCGGGATATTGGGGGTCAAATACTTTGGAAACGGCGACTCCCATTTCTGTTTTTCCTACACCGGATTCACCTAGAAAAAGGCCGACATATATTGGTCTCGATGGATCGTCTAAACCGCAAATAAATCTGGCGATGGGTTTTGCCACTTCCACACAAGCTGCTGGCTGTCCAAAAACGGTTTCCTCCAATATTTCCGTCACCATTGCCACCACTTCACCATCACTTTCTACTGCGTAATAATCAGGGTTCTTTTCGATTCGAGCTCGATCCAAATTGCTTTTTTCTTTTTTCATGCCTTAGGTAAAAGATTATACCTCAGATATGTTCTAACAGCAGACATGACAATACTACCTCTCTGAAGTCTAGTGTCGTCTGTTTTGGGAATACTCAATATTTATTTCGAAGAAAGGTGGGGATGTCTAGATCGTCTTCGATGCTGACTTCATCGTGCTGAAGCTTGTATTTGCCAGCAGGTGAACTTTTTGGAGGATCTGTCCGTTCGGGCACCGTTTCGGGCACAATCGGCTTGGGCTCTGCCGGGGTCGGCTTGAAAAAATTACTCGGACCAGAAACGGGGTTAAAGTGACGAATACTATCAAAGCCGGCGGCAATCACCGAGATCTGAATGTCTTCCCCCAGATCCTCACGAATAGTAGTGCCAAAAATGATGTTGGCATCGGGATCGGCAGACTGAGTAATGATGGAAGAAGCTTCGTTGATCTCTGAGAGGGTAAGCCTCTCGCCTCCGGCAATATTAAAAAGAATTCCCTTGGCACCATCGATACTAATTTCCAAAAGAGGTGAGCTTATGGCCGCGTTGGCAGCAATGATAGCCCTCTTTTCTCCCGAGGCGCGACCTACACCCATGAGGGCAGAGCCGGCATTGGTCATGACGGATTTGACATCAGCAAAATCTACATTGACCAAACCCGGAATGGTAATTAGATCTGAGATGCTTTGAACACCTTGCCCAAGAACAGAGTCAGCTGTCTTGAAGGCATCAAGAAGGGTTTGGTCTTTCTTGACCACGTCCATCAATCTTTGATTTGGAATAATAATTAAAGTATCTACGTTTTCTTTTAGTTTTTCGATGCCTTCTTCGGCTTGAACACGACGGCGGGCGCCTTCAAAAAGGAAGGGCTTGGTAACAACCGCGACAGTGAGAGCCCCAACATCTTTTTTGGCGATTTCGGCAATTACGGGAGCAGCTCCGGTGCCGGTACCACCGCCTTCTCCGGCAGTGATAAAAATCATGTCGGCTCCGGACAAAACTTCTTTTATCTTTTCTCTGGACTCCTCCGCGGCTATTTGTCCCACTTCCGGATTTGACCCCGAGCCCAACCCCTTGGTGCTTTTCTCCCCAATTTGAAGTTTGATATCGGCATTGCTAGCTAGTAATGCCTGCATATCGGTGTTTACAGCAATAAACTCTACTCCTTTTATTTTCCCCGAGGAAATCATGGAATTGATGGCGTTGTTACCACCTCCTCCGACTCCAAGAACTTTAATCTTGGCGAATGTATTTGTATCCGGTTTTACTAGACCCACTTTATGGTAAGAAAGATTTTATAAATTCTACAACCCTCCCAACAACTTGTTTGCCAGGAATTGCCTTTATCATACCAGATAGTTTTACTCCTCCGGAAGTGGCCTCATTTTTTCTTTTGTATCCATAGAGAACCAATCCAACTACAACGGCAGAGATCGGTGTGGAAATTTCTTCTATCATCCCCGACAAACCTTCCGGCGTACCAATTTTGGCCGGCAACTGCATTACCCTTCGACAGCTTTCGGTACAATTCACCGTCAAAGAACCACCACCCGTAAGAACCACTCCGGCAGGTGTCTGACCTTCGTAGCCGGACTGTTTTATGATATTACTCACCATAGAGAAAATTTCATTTAGACGAGGACGAATGATTCCTTCAGAGATAGTTTTCCGAGAAACTTTTTTGACGTCTTCAGAGATACCAAGCTTCAGCAGGTCAATTTCGTCGACGATTTTTTGTTCCTCCTCACCTCGTTCATGTTTTTGCCGACTGACAAAATGTTTTATTTTTTCGGCACCATCCACACTTATCTGCAGGCCAATGGCAATATCATCGGTTATCTTTTTGGCGCCGATAGGAAGAACGGCTGAGTAAACACAAGATCCTTCCAGAAAGATACAGATACTGGTAGTTCCACCGCCAATATCGACAAGAATTACTCCAAGCTCTTTGTCCGTTTCCGACAAAACAGCCTCTGCCGAAGCCAGCCCGCTAAAGACCAAGCCGGAAACGTCTGCTCCGAGTTCGTTGACACAGCGAGTAACGTTTTTTATGGCTGGAGAAAGACCGGTGATCAGATGAGCTTCGGTCTCAAGGCGAACCCCAGACATACCTGTAGGATCTTTGATTCCTCTCTGACTGTCAACAATAAACTCAATCGGTAGTACGTGAATTATCTCTCGAGAGGTGGGTAGGGAGACGGCTCGGGCGGCTTCGATAACTCTAAAGACGTCATCGGGGGAGATTTCCTCTTCTGCTTCTCTGATGGCAACCAAACCGTGAGAGTTTTGTGAGGCAATCTGTTCACCGGAAATTGAAATATAGGCCGAATCAACGCCGACGCCAGCCATTCTTTCGGCGGATTCCACACAGTCGGTGATAGCACTAACACATTCTTCGATATTTACTATCTGCCCCTTTCGGACACCTTTGCTGGGAACCGTAGCGACACCAACAACATTAATTTTAGAACTATCCTGCGTCGGCATAGAGATCAAACAAGTTATTTTGCTCGACCCTATATCGATTGCATTCAGACCCTGAGTTTTTGCCATATTATCTTATGATAGGGTTTTTAAATCGTAAATCAATCACTTTTGTATCTTTCTTTAGGGTCACAAGAAAAGAGATAGACTTAATAGCCTCAATTACCTGACCCTCTTCGAAAGGTACACTTACAATGATATCAGGTCGATCCGACTGTCTCAAGAAAACTCTTTGACCCACAATCAAAATGGACTGAAGATTTAGATATTTGTTCACCAACTTCACGAGCCGATAGAGCGACTTTATTGTTTCGATATCCGGTTTTTCGGAAAAAATATATTTTATTTGAGACCCTTCGGTAGCCATAGGAGTCATCATACCGTTCTCCCACAGTCCAAAACCGCTGAAGCTGGCCGTTTTTCCAAAAGTTTCTATTTCAAGAGATGGTCGAGGCCAATCAGCCGAAATAGAGGAACCGAGATCGGTGTCCATTGAGATTGTGGGTAACTCTTTGACGAGAGAAACCATAACCGATATCGGTGATGAACTACTCCTCAAGGTTACCTTTAGAGTGTTAAACATTTTGAAACCGATAATCACCTTTTCGGTGGAATAAAATGTGTTGACAGATTCGAAGATTTGTTTTTGATTTAATATAAGAACGTTCGACCCCAGATATTTATCGAATTTTTGAATAATTTCCGGAGAGCACTTTTCACCGTCCAGAGAACAGTCCACCGAATTTATTTTAAAAAGTTTATTGAATAGAAACAGAAGCAATAAAAATATAAAAATAGGGATTAGCTTACCGAAAGCGAGATTAAAACGCCTTCCAAGACGCCTAAATTGATTGGCGAATGATTTGGATGATCTTGTCGGTAGCATTGGAGACCAGGTTAATAGAAGGTTTCACGGCAGGTGCCTTAACTAAGTCCATAATAGCCTGATAAAGACTTTCCGGCGTGAGATCTTTCTCTGCAAGGATAAAACTCCCTATCTCTTTTTTGGCTAATTTTGCATTCAAAAACTGTTCGTTGTGAGAAACCCATGATATCGGAATCAGTATGGCTTTCTTGCCAAGAGTCATCAATTCATAGACTATGTGTGCTCCGGATCTACTGACAATAATTGAGGCCGATCGCATATAAGTTGCCGCGTCGTCTCCAAAGAAGTAGGGGGAAAAAATGTAACGATCCTTTTTTTCACCAAGTTTCTCTTTGATCCTTCTGGCACGGTCGAGATCTTTTGTTAAAGTACTAGAGCCGGTTTGATGAACGACCGTATATTTCTCTACCAGTCTGGGAATTATGGGAAAAACGGCTTGGTTAATCAAATGTGACCCCTGCTTGCCACAGGTAATATAAATAAGTCTTGGATTGAATTTCTTGGTGTTTTTGGCATTTAATAGTTCCTTGCGTATGGGTAAACCAACAACTTCAGATTTATCTTTAGGAAAGTTTTTAAGAGAGGAGGGGTGAGTTAATAAAATCTTTTTCACAAAGGGTGAGATGGCTTTGTTTGCCCAGCCGGAGATAACTGTCTGCTCATGGGTGATCGCCGGAATCCGGAGAACCCAGCCAACGATAACCACCGGAACGGAAAGATATCCTCCCGAAGAAAATATTAAGGCCGGCCTGTATTTGAGAAGGTATAAAAAGGACTGAAAAAACCCGAACACAATCTTAAGCCATTCCCGAATATCGATTTTCCTAAAAAACTTGCCAGTCTTTAGCTCCAGGAACTTGATTTCCGCTCGGGTAACCTCCTGATACTCGGCCGACAAGCTTTTCTCACCACGAGCCGTAAATTTGTGACCTATCCAGATGATTTGGTACCCTTCTTTACGAAGAATTTTGGCCACTTCTAGAGCACTATTGTGATGACCTCCGGTAAAGGCAATTAACGGTTTCACGCTCTTTTAGATATGTTAATTAACAATCCGAGGGCAATAAAATTGGTGACTAGCGAGGACCCACCGTAAGAAATAAATGGGAGAGGTACCCCAGTTAGAGGAATGAGGGCCACCATAGAGCTTAGATTAACAAAAATTTGTAATAAGAATAAGAGGGTGATACCACTGGATAGTAGTTTATCAAATTTATCGACCACATTTAGGGAAATCTTAAATGAGGCCGTCATTATCCCTACCAGAATGATTATTAGTGCGGTACTGCCAATAAAACCAAATTCCTCGGCAATGATTACAAAAATCGAATCTGTGGTGGCTTCCGGAAGATAATCGTATTTCTGTCGTGAACGACCGAGACCGACTCCACTCATACCTCCCGAACCAAGCCCATAAAGAACTTGATTGATGTGATAGGATGAGCCTAGAGGATCGAGTGTAGGATCCATAAAGGTCTTGACACGATTAAACCGATAGGGAGAGACCAAAATCAAAGCTGAAATAGCTATGAGAAGAATGAGACTAAAAGAAAAAATCTCCCTTGGTTTGGCACCGGAAAGGTAATAAATTAAAAATGATACGCCTATCAAAATAATGGCGGTGCCAAGATCTGGTTGAAGCATAATCAAGAAAGCGTTTATCCCGATAAGCAGGAGAAACTGTTTAATTTTTCTTTCCGTTTCCAACCAATGGGCAAGATAGATGGCGAAGGTAATTTTCAATAGCTCAGATGGTTGCAAAATTATCGGCCCAATGGCCAGCCACCTTCTGGCGCCGAGAAACTTAGAGCCGATTCCCGGGATTATTACAACTAGCATCAAAAACAGAGTCACGCCGTAAAGCAAATAGGCGTTTTTCTTTATCCATAAAATCGGGATATTGGCCGTGACCAAGGCGACTACCACTCCGACACAAAGCCAGAGGGCTTGCTGTTTGACATAGTGAAATTTATCTCCGAAGGTACGATAAGCGTCGATTACCGAAGCGTCATAAATCGCTATTAGTCCAAAACAGGCGAGCATTATTCCGGAAAACAGGATTGCCGTAGGCAGTCGGCTTTTTGAATCCCTTTGTCTCATTGGTTAAATGATGGATAACCAAATTCCGAACACAACCAACATTATACCTACCAGCCAAGCCCTTTGAACTATTTTTGGTTCAGACCAACCAATCTTTAGAAGCAAGTAGTGAAGGGGGGCAATGGGAAGAAGCCGACGGTGGAAGATTTTGACCCAAAGGATTTGAGTAAGGCTACTGAAACCATCAACCAGGAAGGGTAGACCTATGATCATCAGAGCAATTACCTTTCCGGTAAGGAGTCCGACCATGGCAAAGGTAGCCCCAAAGGCGAGGGCCCCAACGTCTCCCAAAAAGAGTCTGGCCGGAAATACGTTGAAATACAAGAAGGCGATCAATCCACCTAGCCATAGAGCAATAAAGATCGACAGCGGAGTGTCTAATATTGAAGTAGATAGGATCAGGAAACCAAACAAACTAATCATGAGAAGCCCAGAAGCCAGCCCATCCATGCCATCAGTAATATTGACGGCGTTAGCAAAGGCCACAATCAGGAATGCGGCGGTGGGAATAAACCACAAACCAAAATGAATGACTCCAAAAAAAGGAATGTGGATTATATCGATACCCAGATTGATAAACATCATGGCACCGATGATAATCCCTAGAATACCTTGAATTAAAAATTTGTAGCCGGTTTTTAAACCGGTGTAACCCTCCTGTCGATCGAGCTCAAAAAATTTGACGATATCGTCGTAAAGACCGAGAAGACCAAAAGAGATAAAGGTGAAAAAGATGATATTAATTTCATCATTTATTGGATAGACATGAGTAATTTCAAAACCAAGTCTTTTTATAACGGGTAAGGTCAGAGCAAAAATAAAACTAGTAACCACCAAAATGAGCAAGCCGCCACCTTCTGGTGTTCTGGCTTTAGACCGGATGTGAACAGATGCCTCGTCAATTTTTTCTTTTGCTACGGCAGTCCGGTTTTTAAAAAATTTAAGATGATAAAGGAAGTTTACAAAAGGAACGATTAAAAATGCATGAATAATAAATGAGGCAATTAGTACTCCCAATAATATATCCATGATTACAGAATGCTAATAATTTTTGGTAGAAAAACAAGAGTGCCGACCATGACCGCCATGAATGAAGAAACCAAGACCATACCCGCCGAAACGTCTTTGGCAATTCTGGCATCCTCTCTTCTCTCCAGAGTGATTAGATCGACTATTGATTCTATAGAAGTGTTAACCATTTCCGCCATCAGAACCATGTTTATGGTAAAAACCAAGATTAGCCATTCAAAAATTGAGATCGAAAAATAAATTCCGAGGAGGACAACACAAATGGTTGCCAATAAGTGAAACCTGAAGTTCGGCTGAGTTTTTATATTGTGAACAAAACCGTCAATGGCGTGCCGGAAGGATACTTTGTGAGCTCGAAGTCGACTTAACATTTAATCTATTTTAGTCTTTTTGTGGCTTTATAGCAAAAGTTGTTTGGCGATACTAAACCAGAGCGGAGCGGCGGTCTCCGATCCCCATTGAGAGGTTTGAGGCTCCCTGAGTGAAACTAACATGGTAAATCGAGGATTCTTGGCGGGGAAGAAGCCAATGAAGCTGGCAATGGTCTTTTTGGGGTCGTAATGGCCTTCAATGGGTATTTGGGCGGTCCCCGTCTTCCCCGCAACGGATAGTCCCACCGGCTTGGCCCACTTGGCTTCGCCAGAGTCGACAGCAGTGACCATGATCTGGGTCATTTCTGAGGCCGCAACCGAGCTTAAGACATCCCTCGTCACCCCCCTACTCCCTTCTATCAAAGTCGGACTAATATATTTACCCTCGTTTGCGATTGTATTTAGAGCTGAGATCATTTGTATCGGAGTCACGGCGATTCCCTGTCCAAATGAGTTAGTTGCCAGATCGATCTCGCCAATATTTTTTCCTTCCCTGACCGCTCCAGAGACTTCTTCTTGAATTTCTATTTTGGATTTTTGGCCAAAACCATATCTTTTTAAATACTCCGAAAATTTATCGGGTCCCAATTTCCTGGCTACAAAAACCATTCCTGTATTATCGGAATGGACAATCACGTCAATCATGGTTGAAAATGGACGATATTTTTCGTCCCAGGTTTTGATGGAATATTTTCCGATAGTGATAGGTCCGGAACAAATATCACATTTGGTTTCGGGAGTGACCAACTTTTCATTTAAGGCTGCCGCCATTACTAAGGGCTTGAATATAGATCCCGGTTCAAAAAGATCTGCCGCCATGGGACTCTTGTAGGTACTATTGTCGAACTCGGAAAATTTTCCCGGGTCGTAGTTTGGGTAGGCGGCCATGGCTCTTATCTTGCCGGTTTTCACCTCCATTACAATGACTTCTCCCGCGATGGCTCCATAACGATCAAGGCCTTCTTTCAGTAGATTTTCTGAGATGTACTGAATTTTTTTGTTTATCGTGGTATTGATGGATTTTCCTTCGACGGCATGCAAAAATTGGTAGTTCCCAATTAGGATAGGATTTCCTTGGCCATCCTTCTCTGTCCTAATCTTTCCCTCTCGACCTTTGAGGATCCGATCGAAGTACCCCTCCATTCCGAAGTACCCCTGTTCCTGTCCTGCGGCATCTTGGCCTACAAAGCCCAATACTTGAGCCGCCATACTCGACTCCGGGTAATAGCGAACGTACTCGTCTTCAAATCCAAGTCCGGCAATTTTTTGATTTTCGACTTTTTCCTTATCTTCAAGACTAAGATAGTGCTTAAGAGAAATCCAATTTGAACTTAGAGAGAGGCGATCCTGCAAATACTTTCGGAGATCTCCTTCGGTACTCGACTCACGATCCGGTGTAAGTAAACCTAATAGCTGCTCAATCAAATCATTCTTGGAAACGGTCAGCTGAGGTTTGTAAACAAAAAGATGATATAGATTTTTTGTACCGGCCAACACTCCGCCTTCGGAATCCAAAATGTCACCCCTCTTGGCTTTCAGAACGGTTACCATTTGATGCTGACGATCCGACTTGGTTTGTAGCTCCGGTCCACGTAAGATCATCCAATAAAATAATCTAAGTATCAAAATGAGAAAAATAATGGGAATTAATAAGGTTATAACCCTGAGACGGTTATGCGTAATCCCCAATTTATTTAGCATGAATTATCTGGAGGCAAAAGTAGAGGTTGCAGGAACAAATACTATACTTTTTGACCTAATAAATCCACGATCCTCGGCAAATTTTTGAAGACTACCGAGAGTGGTGGCTTCTTCTATCTTAACAGACAACTGATGATTTTCTTTTTCCAATGACATGGTTTTTGTCTCCACTTCGCTAACGGCGAATCCTTGAGTAGATAATACATTTGTGCCAACTAAGTTGAAAATAGCCAGACCAATCAAAACGACACCTGTAAAAATAAAGGCATTTTTGTAGCTAAATAATTTTTTTTGCGAGTCGTAGTTTGGCACTTCTGGTTCGTTGACTGATTGATAATTCTTTTATCGATGGTTCGATCGGTTTTTGGTTAATAGCGCTGAGGATTCCTTTTGTTTCGGAATCATCAATAAAATCTTTGACAAGTTTGTCTTCTCCTGAGTGGAAACTGATAACCCCCAAGATTCCATTCTTTTTGAGTAGGTTGGGCAGCTGAGGCAGCAGTAGTCTGATGTTCTCTCTTTCAAGATTGACGGCCATACGGAGAGCCATGAACACTTTTGTGGCCGGGTGGATACGACCCTCGGTGCGAAATTTTTTGATCCTGGTAATGATGTCACTCAATTGTTTGGTGGTAATGACAGGAGTAACCTGTCTTTGTTTGGCGATTATGCGGGCAATGGGCTTGGCAAAGGGTTCGTCTGCCAGGGAAAAGAGTTCAACCAGCTCTCCTTCGTTCAAAACCGCCAAAAGATCGGCTGCGGTCACCCCAAGGGATTGATTGAGTCTCATGTCAAGAGGTTCATCGAGTAAAAAACTGAAGCCCCTTCCCTCGGACAAAACTTGAAACTGAGAGGGTCCGAGATCGGTCATGATCCCGTCGAAACCGGAAAGAGAAAATCGTTTACAGATTTCGGAGACTTGGGTGAAGTTACTTTTGATAATGACCCAGACAAAGTTCTGAGGAATCTTCGCCATCTCATCCTGACCATCAATAATAATGGGACGGAAGTTTTTGATGTATCCAGTAGCTCTTTGGATAGCCTTCTCATCGATATCAAAGGAAACCACCCGACAGCCGGCCTCAAGTGCTTCCTGCGTGTGACCACCGTCTCCTAAGGTTAGATCCAGAAAGAGATAGCCCGACTTGAATCCGTAGAGCTTCTTAAGCTCGCCCTTGTAGGCGGGAAAATGACGCTCAATTAAATTTGTCATATGTCTAGGGAGGTGAGTGCATCTCCGTCACTAATTGTTTGCGCTATTAAGTCAAGGTGCTGGTGATACGCTTCCTGGTCCCAGATTTCAATTCTGGTTAGGGACCCTGCTACGACCACCTGTTTTTTTAGATTGGCTTGATTTCTTAGATATTCCGGTATGAGAGTTCTTCCTTGTCCGTCCAAATTTAAGTCGACTGCCGACTGTACTAAGAGACGAGTCAAATTTCGGGCCGCTTGATTGGTTAACGGCAGGGAGGCCAGCTTTTCGGAGAACTTCTGCCAATATGAGCTGGGGAAAAGAAACAGACAGCCATCCAGACCCGAGGTGATGACTCCACCGGATGATAGTCCTTCCCTGAAGGCTTGTGGAATAGCCAGGCGTCCTTTGGCTTCCAGCCGATGGTAGTAGAGTCCAGTAAACATAATTCATAGGCAGGCCTCGTGGTGTTTATAGGTTACTTCACCACTTGTCACCACTTTTCAGTATGATACACAATATATCACATGTCAAGGGCTTAGTTGGCCTCAAAACTACATGTGGAAAGTGGATGTGAAAAAGATAAAAACTCAAAATAACGTACCGCAGTGATAACATTATTTGGTGAGCGAAGATTTCCCACAAAGAAAGTCTGTGAGATTAAGAGGGTTCGATTATTCTCTGGAAGGTACGTATTTCGTAACGATGTGTACAGAAGACAGAGAATGTTTGTTTGGGGAGGTTACAAAATATCGGGCGATTCGTGAATCGCCCCTACAGATAGAATTATCGGAAATGGGGAAAATGGTTGAAACGATATTAAAATCGTTACCACAACGATTTACAAATATCGAATTGGATTCGTACGTTATTATGCCCAACCATATTCATTTGTTGTTCCAAATTGTAGGGGCGATTCACGAATCGCCCGCACCAGAGAATATTCAGGTTCCAAGATCATTGTTATCAAAAATAATTGGGTATTTTAAAATGAATACATCAAAGGAGATTCACACCACAAATCCTAATGTTCAAATCTGGCAACGAAATTATTACGAACATATCGTCCGTGACGAGAGAGATTTAAACCGCATTCAGGAATATATCCAAAATAACCCGATCAATTGGGAACAGGATGAACTATTTGTATAGCACAATCGGGCCGAGGAGGTAGAGGGTAAGAGATTCTTTGGAACCCTTTTCGTCATCACGGGTAATCTCGGCGTTCATGGACCAAGGTTTTTGATTGAGAGCGATGGTAATGACGTTATCTTTCTGAGAAATTTTGAGTGGCTGATAGTCGTTTCCGTCGTAAATAGCTGCCGAAGTAACTCCCGCTTGATTAAGGGTGAGAGTGCCGGAAATTACTTTGTCGTTGGTCGAAGAGAAAACTACAGGGTAGAGCAAAATCTCTTTTTCGGAAGGTTTGGGAAGCCCAAAAGAGTTGAGCATGATCAAATTTTCTTTGGCGGTGAGTTTGGAGGGTTCGAAAATAACTTTGCCGTCGGGCAGATTTTTTTGGCCGGTTAAAAAAACGAAATCACCCTTGAGAACATGAGTCACATCCTGACCGGCGAAGGTAAGTTTAAATTTTTCGGTTCCAGACTTTAGATCGGTATCAAAGGTACACTTGCCACCGGTAGAACAGCTTCCAAGAATAATTGCCTTGATGAACGGACTGGAAATGGGCGAGTCGATTGAAGCCCGAGCGCCCTTGAGGAGATCTCCGGACTGGTATTCCAGATCCAACGAAGCCGTCTGCGCCCTGTCTGCCCCGATAGTGACAAAAGTAAAGAGCCTGTTGGTGGCGTGAGGAACAAGAACGGTGAAAGGACGATCTTTTAGAGGGAGCTCGTTTATCAGAAGCTTGGTGATTAGTGGTTGATTTTTATTGTTATTACTATCGGTAGGTTTCTTAGGCCCACAACCGGCGAGAAGCAAGGCAAATAAAAGTATTGGAAGGAAATGTGTTGTTTTCATAATGACAATGTTATCTATTTTATATCTTTACTGATAATTTTGCGATTCATAATTGCTTCAAAATAGGATGAGAGAGGGTCGGTGTCGGGAGATTTTGGTGGGGGGTAGCCTAAATGACGAAGAATAAAAAGCCCAAAACGCCGGCTGATCTTATTGATATCCTTTTGATCGAAAGCTTTTTCCAGACCTTCCAAAAAAGATTTTAGGGATAAAAATATTTCCCTATCCTCTACGTCCACAGGTAAAGTATTGGTGAGAATCTCGGCCATAGTCATGGACACTCCAACTTTTGAGTAGTTTGATTTTATTCCCGGGTAAAAAGAGACCGATTCTACTTGGCTCATGGATCTGGGGCTTTCTCCCCTACCAACGTCGAACTTTATTAAATTGAACAGATCCAGATGTGGCGACTTTTTTGAAGTTGGGCGTCTGACACCTCTGGCCAAAAATATTCCCATTCCGTGATTCTCGGATATTACGCTAATGTATTTGTCGGCCTCTCCGGAGTCGACTATCCGAACCACAATACCGGTGTCCGAATACGAGTCCTTCACTTAGTTCAAGATGACTTCCTTGTCCTGATCTACATCGACCACCACCTGACTACCGTTGAGGATGATCGTGTGTTTTATGGTTGGTGTACCGGGCTGTTTTTGGATGAGCAACCTGTAAGTGGATAAATCAAGAGGGGGTAATTCGTACTTGAAAACTATTTTGCTACTGGACTCCGGCCTCATGGTGAAGAAGGCCTCGAAAACAGTTTTATCCAGGTCCTCGGATACCTGTTCCTTTACTTCCGATCCAACCACAGAAATCAATTTGGAACCTTTGGGAACAAACAACCTAATGTAATCTCGATATACGCCATTGAGACAAAGCTGGCCGGCCTCCAGATTACAGTTACTTCCTTTTCGAGGATTGCTATAGTTTATGGAAACGGTTTTGGTGACGGCGTCCCCTGATTTCTCTATTTCTTGCTCAACTTCGCGAGTGATATACATATCCGACTTGGCACCGCCGAAGTTGGCATCGTTTATATGAAGATAATCGAATGAGTATGGCTTGATGCGGCCGGCGGCATTGAAATCCTCGGCCACCTTTTGGGTTTTGTCTTCCATAAAGTAAAAGAGTAAGTGTTTTTGCTTGATGGCATCAAGAACTACATTTACGAGCTTCGGCCAAGTGTGCTTTGGACTTCCCATGGCGTTGGCCATCATGGAGTGCATCAAGGGTCCGAGAACAGCTTTGCGCCCTGTCTTGAATCCGGCAACAGGACGGTCTGCGATTTGCTCTAGCGCATAAACTACTTGAGGGCAATCGCAAGCTGGATCATTTTGTGGACCAAAGTTTCCCCAACCTCCGACACCAATGGGTCCGATAACTTTTAATATCTCTACCGGAAAGCGGGTATCAATAGCGACTATGCCATCCGGACGAGGAAACCCGGGAATGTCCCGATAATACTTGTAGAAGAGATCCATAGAAACTTTGTAATCAGGAGACATATTGGAATTTCGAAGATTGAGATAGGTTTCGTTGAGGTATTTTTTGATTGCCTCAGGGGCGGGAACTTTTTTGTTGAAACGAGCATCAAGATCGTAAATATCAAATGAAGAAAGAGGTTCTACTTTTCCCTTGGTGACTCTCAAAAATGCATAAGCGGTCATGAAGCCTCCGGTGGGACGAAGCTCAGCGTCGTTTTGAAAAAGGACCATGTATGTTTTAGGGTTTGGATTTCCCAGCAGGTCAGGTAAGAGTTTGATCAATGGCTTTGCTTGAGCCAACAATTGTGCAGATTCCGAGACGGTGGTTTTGACTTCGACAATTTTATTGCGGATATTTTTTCCGAAAATGCTTTCGGGATATCGAGACGGGTCGATCTGGTCGAGCTCTTTTTGAGCGGCCGCCATGTCTACCTCAACCTTGTCCAGGTCGGGACTGATTTTATCCAGGGTCTGAGCCATAAAAACAATCCTGTCTTCAATCGACTGAGCTTTGGGTTGACCGGAAGGTGTGGCCGCACCCGTTTTGAAGCCAAGGAGGTCGGCGTAGGGCTCCACAGAAGCAATTAAAGTTTCAACCGATTTGGTCAAAGACTTACCCGCATTGATACCGCGCTGACCGTCCTTTTCGTAGACTCCGATAAAGGGAATCGATCCTATCCAGCCGATTTTTTGATATTTTGCATCGAGTTCTCCAACTTGGATACTTAAATTCTGGGCCGAAAGCTTGGCCGCAATCAGATCCTGACCTTGAAAGGCGGCAGATAACTTTCCTCCCGCCTCTTGAAGAGCTTGAATATTTGGGCCAAATGATTTAGCGGTGAAATAGCCATAGGCGACGGCCGAACCGAAAAGTGCAAGAACGATAACCAAAGGCAGAAGAATGTAATAAAGTTTCTTTTTCATAATAAGTGTTTATTTACCATTTACTAATCATAGCAAACGGAGTCTTTAGGATGATGTAGATATCATAGAGGATAGAACGCCTCTTGGCATAATCGGCGTCTATAGCCACTCTTTGATTCCAAGGAATCTCGTTTCGGCCGGAAACCTGCCACGGTCCGGTAATGCCTGGTTTGGCAGCAAGACTTTCTTTGATGACCTTTGTTATGGTTTTCCCATAGCGCTTTTTGGCGTCTTGCAGTTCCGGCTCTACGTAAGCTCTGGGGCCGACAACACTCATCTCCCCTCGAAGCACATTGATCACTTGGGGCATTTCATCGATACTGGTCTGGCGGAGAATCTTTCCAAGCTTCGTTATGCGCGGATCATCATCCAATTCCAGCTTCCAGCCGTTTTTCTTGTATTTTTCGAATAATTTTGGATTGTGCTTCCAAAACTCGACCGCGTGAACCACTTTGCCCTCAACTTCAAACATTTTCATGGAACGGAACTTGTACATATTGAAGATTTTCCCTTCCTTTCCGACCCGCTCCGGTTTATAAAAAATAGGTCCTTTTGAGTCTATTTTGAGCAAAATTGGAATTATTATCCAGATAGGTAAAAAAAGAATTCCCATAATAATTGCGCCTATAATATCAACAATCCGTTTTGAAATATCGTAATACATAGAGAAGTAGGTATATTTTAACTCA
>DQFC01000031.1 GCA_003531665.1 Candidatus Collierbacteria bacterium | reverse complement strand
GAAGCGACGAAGAAGCAGAGTGTTTGAAAAAATTGGGGTTAGAATTAAAGTTATGAAAGAAAATGAACGAAACGAGGTGAGTGAGCAGATTAAAGATATTGGTAAACGAACTGAAGATGCAATCGTGGAAGGAGAACCGGTATTTCTAGGAGAAGTCGAGAGAGTCTGGATTGGGGGCATGGTGGAAAGAAACGGGATAGACATAACCAAAATCGAAGGACCCACAAATCTGTCGCAGCAAGTGGATGGTTTGATCGGGGCCATGGGTCTTGATAGAACTAAACAAATGGTGTCCGGACTGATTTCGAAAATGTTGGAATCGAGAGAAACTGAGAGTGTAAGTAAATTCGTTGATGAGTTATTTTCAAAAAGTAAAGATGGGGAGGTTAGATTTTCAACGGAGGAGTATCAAGGTTGGAAGAAGAAAGCAGTTCAAAGGATGGAGGCGATTGTGGCTTCTGCAAACAAACTCCTGTGGATAATCGGTGCTGGTGACGCGGAAGAAGCTACAAGGCGACAAGGTACTGAGGGAATAAAAAAACATCTAAGAGAAAGAGTGTTACGAGGAAAGGAATTAGAGGGTCAGAAAATAGACCCTTCTATCCCCAGATGGAAGGCGAAGGATCCGAAACAAAATAAGTTGAGGGTGCTGCATTCAGGTGAGATGGCTATGATTCTGGAAACGTTGGTGGGTATGTGAATAGAATTTGGGGTAAAATATTGGCTGTGAATCGCAAAAAAACCATTCGATCGACTCAGGTCAGGGTGGCTGTGGGAATTTCCGGTGGCGTGGATAGCGCGGTGAGTGCTTTGCTATTGAAAAAGGCAGGTTATGACGTGGTCGGAGTGCATCTCTATTGCTGGCCACCCAAAAGTGAGGTGGAAAAGGATGGGATGACACGAGATGAGTGGATAAAGAAAAATGGCTGTCGAGCGGATGAAGACAGGCAAATGGCTTTGAAAACAGCACTGGAGCTGGAGATACCTTTTAAAGTGTTGGACTTTTCGGAAGAGTACAACCAACGAGTCATCAAGTATTTTTATGAGGAGTACGAAGCGGGGAGGACGCCAAATCCGGACGTGTTGTGTAATAGTGAAATAAAGTTCGGGCTCTTTTTGGAATGGGCTATGGCGAATGGGTTTGATTACATTGCAACCGGGCATTATGCGAAACTTCTTTCCGTTTCGAGCCGCGCCAAAACCGTACTCGGATCTCCCTGGAGTACCGGGTCCCGCCTGCGTGCGGTTTTGGCTAGCGCCTCTGCAGCGGACGAAGTTTCGCTAAATATTCCAAAAGATAAACATAAAGACCAGACATATTTTTTGTGGAAGCTAACCCAAAAAGAGTTAAGTCGTGTACTTTTCCCTCTTGGGGATTATGTTAAAACAGAAGTGAGAGCGATGGCAAAGGAGGAGATGCTTTCGGTGGCTGATCGGAAGGATAGTCAGGGGATTTGTTTTATTGGCAATGTCGAAGTGAAGAATTTTTTGGCTAGGAGATTAAAGAAGAAACGGGGTATGGTCTTGGATACCGAAGGTCAAGTGCTCGGAACTCATGATGGGGTATGGTTTTATACTGTGGGGCAAAGAGGGGGATGGGTGATGGATCCTAGAACTCAAGGAATCAAGAACTCTAGAACTCAAGATGGGGAGACGCCGATTTATTATGTAATATCGAAAGATGCAAAGAGGAATGAGCTGGTGGTGGCGGAGGCGGAAGGAGCAATGGGGGATCAGCTTGAGGTGGGAAGTGTGAATCAGATCTCGAATACGAAATGGGACATGAATGATCTGCTCGTGAGAATAAGACACGGAGGAGAACTTATAGGGGCCAGAGGGATGGAAAATGAAGATGGTTTGCTTGTGATATTGGACAAACCAATAAGGGGTATCGCTTCGGGTCAAAGTGCGGTATTTTATTCTTCAGGGGGTGAGTGTCTAGGAGGTGGAGTGATCTTGTAACTTTGAATTCTCATAAGAAATTTATTAAAACTGGCGGGTGGTTTCCTTGCTATAAAAAAACCTTCTCAAATTTGAGAAGGTTTTTGTTTCTACGGAACGATTTTGATGCCCATCGGAGATTCTTGGACGTTATAAGTTTTATCTGGGGTGAAGCTTTTGAAAGTCGATTCGTCGACTTCTACTTGCTTGTCCCCAAAAACCAGATAATAATGGACGGTATACGTGCAGTACCGATCTCCGACTTTGGGGTCATTGGTCATCGTGCTAGGACAAACGAACTTATTGGGTAACACCGGGCTTCCATTGGCTCCTTCCATTTGGGAAGAGTCGACCTCACTCCACGATTCTGTTGTGCTCGGTGCGACCCAAACGTTACCGATGTAATAACCGCCGGTACTTGAGCTTTGGAACTCTATTAGATTCTGAGTAGTTACCCATTTGGCGGAATCGGCTTTTTGGGGGGAGGTGGTACATGCGGTACAAATGACAAGTAGAATCAGTGCGATAGTTAGTTTTTTCAAGGTGATCTCCTGGTGAAATTTGAGGTTGAGTTATTAGCCTAGAACACATTATGTTCAGATTCTAGGAGTATATCATATAATAGCTGATTAGTCAATATTATGGGCTCTTGGTGGTGGGGTGATTGAATAAAAACATCCCCTGAAATTTCTAGGGGATGATGGGGTTCTCCGGAGTAGTAACAATAATGCCGGAGCCTACTATGGTGCTGGAATCGAAGAAGTGAATGTCCCGACAGGTGAACTGTTCCGTCCATCCTGAGGAGAGAAGAAACATGTTGTTTGGGTCTACACCATCAGCAATTAGGATTTCCACCATTTGGTCGACTGTTTTGTAGGTGGTGACCAAATAAAGCAATTGTCCATCTTTGGTGGCAATAATTACCTTATTGCTTTGTGAAGCATTCCCACTGTGAAACGATGGATCAATTCCGCCGATTGCGTACTGAGAATCTCTGATGGATTCGTTATTTGCCAACGGTTCAATCTGAACTTTTCCTGGGTTAATATACAGAATTCTGGTGGGGTAGTCTGAGGTGTTGCGGCCAGGAATAATTTGGTGATTGATGATAAGCGGAAAGGTGGGGGTAAAGTCTTCTTCGAAGAAGCCACCACTTAAAGCACATACCATATTGGGGACTTCGGAATAACTAGGTTCTAGGAAACTATCATCTTCGATGGATTGAATAATTGAGAGATTCAAAATAGATGGGTCGATGGTGACAATAAATCTTGCAACTTCGCCATCTTGTTGAATCTTGAGGCCTGGCTCAGCCATAACGGTTCTCCAGGATACAGTTCCGGAAATAGAAGCTTCCGGGGATTTCCCCTCCGATTGTTGGATGGGGATGAAAAAGATCTCTTCGTCGATGGTGGTGGGGATTGAAGGGGTAGCGGCCGGGGAGCAGGCAGAAATCAGAACGATAGTTATTAAAACAAGCAGGCACCTTTTCATGATATTCTCCTAGATTTAAAGTTCTTTTGGGAAATTATAACATGTTGTAAAAGGTCTACTATAGGTGTAATATATGGAAGTTATTTGAGATCGGTTCTCATTCCGTTTTATTCAAAACATCTGGAGGAATCTTGGACGCGTTGGATGAAGAAAAGAATAAGAATCGTAGGAAGTTTGAAAAGACAGGCCGCAATCGCCGTCAAGATCACGGTAGTCAGAGGCAGACCCATAGTGGTCACGACACTGATGTGTCAGAGTGGTTGGTTTCGGCTAATAAACGTCGCGATGCCCGACATGGGGCAGATGAGGCCCTGGTGATAGAGATGGACCAAGTCGAAGAGGTCAAAGCAGAAGAATAAAAGAAGGAATGCCCCGCCAATTGACGGGGCGATTTTTTTGGCCAAACGGTAGGCCCAGAGTTGTATTATGGGACTTTTTGGTGTATAATGAATGAACCTAAAAATCTGTACGTTAAAGGAGAAAGAATATGGATGAAGAAAAGGCACGATTTGTGCCTAAGGGATCGGGCGGTTATTTCTGTACGATCGAAATAGAAAGGGTCGAGAATGGCTGTGTTATTCGTCTAATTAACACGAACCTGGAAGATTTTGCCTTTCTGATGGGCTATGAAAAATGGCTACCATTCAAGATCGATGGCGTTTTGGTTTGTCAAGGAGAAAATCCTAAAACGGTTAAATTCATGAAAGGTGGCGTGGCATTAAACTACATAGATGCCGTGAAGTTCATGGAGACTCGAAGGCGATTTAAGAAGATCTAGTTAGTCCCAGGCATCGGTCTGGGCTTTTTTTTGGAAAAAAAAGACCCTCGTGAGAGGGCCTTAGATCTATTTGGTTAGCATGGAGACGCACATTTCAAAGAGTTCTGCATCGGTCTGCGCGATATTCACTAGGCCAGGATATTCCTGGGAAAGCCTGGCCAGGTGCGCTTTGATTAACTGTCGTGGTCTATTCCGGTCTTTGTTAGCCGGAATGCTTTCGAAGGTATCAATTTTGAACACAACATGGGTACCATTGAGGATGGAAAAAAGCAGCAGCCAACCAGCTTCTGCGCAGGCACCGTAGCCATCACTACCCGTTGTGATGTTGCAGGTCATGACGGCACTACCGCCGGTCTTGTGGTGTGTTTCTTCGGCGATGTGTGCCAAAGAGGTCCAATCTTGGTGAACGGGGTTGTAAGTCGAGATGTTTCTGGACCGGAATCTCGACACGAATGGCTCGCGCCAGTTGTCACCTGCCGTACCAAACAGTGCGACGGAGGAAGGTGCTTTTACCGTGTCCGGTAGTCTGACCACGACGGTTCTGGACATTTTGCTGTGGTGGTATGCCACTACATCTTCCAAGGTTACCCGTGCCCAATTGGCCAGCTCTTGCATGCTGTCGCACCGTTTTGCGATGGGGAAGTCTGGGCATAGACGTTCAATGAGATCGAGCGCCATCTGCCGGGGACCTCTTGCCATAGAATCTCGGTCTTTCGGCATTTCGATAAACACCGAGATTTTTTGGCCTTTTAATAGAGCCCAGATAATGGCAAAGGGGATCTCAGCCAAAGAGCCGAAGCCATGGGTCATGGTAGAGACCGGAAAGACGATCGCCCCGTCTCGAGCAAGATGATCGGCTTCGATGGTTGCGTGAGCTGCAGTCCACTTCCCATCGGGCACGACCGGATTAAAAAACGGAAGCTTCCTTTGGACTAACCATGGAAGAAAGTAATTTTCCCGCCAAAGGTCGGCTGGGGTGCCGCAAGTGCCAAAAAGACCAAGCGTTGGTTCGAGTGATGATTCGTTGTGGGCAAGTAGCCGCCCGGGTATACCTGGTTGGCGATTCATGCTGCCTCCTTTTATTGAAAATGTTTGTGAATGTGCTTTCTGATTGCGTCTCAAAATGAAAGTTGGGAAATGATAACCGAAAATGACATAAATAGCAAGCTATAGGGTGCTGACGTAGCACATTGGGCATGGGGTAAGGGCCGGCGGTCTAAAAAAAAGACCCCGCTTGGAGGTCTTGATGGATTATTCGACGGAAGTATAAGTTTCACGGAAGATATTCTGGTTACAGATCCACACGGCGGTTCTGTCTTCACAGTACATAAGAAAATCCCCTGTGGCGCCAGTGATATATGTGCCATCAGTGAATTGGACCTTGAATGGTTCAAGCATGGAGATGGCATAAACTGGAATGAAGTTGACAAATTTGCCCCACCCATTGTCTTCGTCTTTGGGGAAGTTCGGATGCCTTTTCCTGATGGCAAAAAAGTCGGCCGCAGACATGGGCCACAACTCTCCATTTACACCCCGGCAAAGATACTCACCAACTTCAAATTGGACGAGCCCTTCGTGAGTCCAGATATGACCGGGGATATGGGGTTTGCTCTCTTGACCGGGGCTAAAAAAACATGAGTTATATTCGTTCGGCAAGAGGAGGCGGCATTCGGTGATGCCCACCTTAAGAACCTTAAATGGTTCCGAGATTGAGATGAGGTGATCGAGTGCGTTGGAACGGGACATGATAGTAATCATGGTTTCTCCAAATATTTTAAGGTGAGGTTGTGTGGATTTTAACATGGAGGAGATATTTATGATAAAATAGGCATATCCGTTTTGGATCACGGTTGGTCGTTTTTCCTCCATGGGGGCGAGAATAATGCCTCTTGCGGAGGCTCGAAGAGGCTGTTAAAATATCCAAGCTCGTTAACAAGTGAAGCAGCAAAATAATTGAGCTGATTTCAATTATTTTTCGATAATTTTTTGTCGTTTGAAGAGTGGTAAGAGTGACGTAAAATTCAATTTTTTTTGAGAATTTGATCCTGGTTCAGGACGAACGCTGGCAGTGTACCTTAAGCATGCAAGTCGAACGGTGAAACACTTGGCCGCAAGGCCTTGTGTGGAGCAGTGGCAGACGGGTGAGGAAAGACAGGAATCTACCTTTTTGTGGGGAATAGCTGGCCGAAAGGCCAATTAATACCGCATAAGTCCGCAAGGAGAAAGGCCTTAACCGGCCGCAGAAAGATGAGCCTGTTCGCTATCAGCTAGTTGGTGAGGTAATGGCTCACCAAGGCTATGACGGCTAGGGGGCGTGAGAGCGTGGCCCCCCACAATGTTACTTAGACACGGAACATACATCTACGGATGGCAGCAACTGGGAATTTTGCACAATGGACGAAAGTCTGATGCAGTGACACTGCGTGTGGGATGAAGGCCCTCGGGTCGTAAACCACTGTGATAGGGGAAGAAATTTTGACGGTACCCTATTAGAAAGCGCCGGCAAACTACGTGCCAGAAGCCTCGGTAATACGTAGGGCGCAAGCGTTGTCCGGATTTATTGGGCGTAAAGAGTATCGTAGGCGGTTTGTAAAGTATCGGGTTAAAGCCTGGAGCTCAACTCCAGAGATGCTCGATAAACTAACAGACTAGTGGGTGTTCGGGGTTGCTAGAATTCTTGGTGGAGGAGTGAAATCCATTGATATCAAGAAGAATACCAAAAGCGAAGGCAGGCAACTAGAACATTCCAGACGCTGATGAACGAAAGCTAGGGGAGCGAAAGGGATTAGAGACCCCTGTAGTCCTAGCCGTAAACAATGAACACTAGCTATTTCCCGTAAGGGGAGTGGTGTAAGCTAACGCGTTAAGTGTTCCGCCTGGGGAGTACGGCCGCAAGGCTAAAACTCAAAGGAATTGACGGGGAATCGCACAATCAGCGTGCCATGTGGTTTAATTGGATACGAAACCTTGAACCTTACCTAGATTTGACATGTAACTGCAAATCCCCGGAAACGGGGACTCCTTCGAGGGTGTTACACAGCTGCTGCATGGTTGTCGTCAGTTCGTGTCGTGAGGCGTCGGCTTAAGTGCCGTAACGAACGCAACCCCTGTGCTATGTTAAATATCCATAGCAGACTGCCACGGTTTTTTCCGTGGAGGAAGGAGGGGATGATGTCAAATCAGCATGGCGCTTATATCTAGGGCTACACACATGGCGTAATGGGTGGGACAACGGGATGCCAAGGCGCGAGCCGGAGCTAATCCTTATAAACCCATCCTCAGTTCGGATCGCAGGCTGCAATTCGCCTGCGTGAAGGGGAGTTGATAGTAATCGCGGATCAGCAACACCGCGGTGAATACGTTCTCGATTCTTGTACACACTGCCCGTCAAGTCAACAAAGTCAGNNGCGATGGGGGCTAAGTCGTAACAAGGTATCCGTACTGGAAGGTGCGGATGGATCACCTCCTTTCTAGGAGTTAAGGTCTTCACGAGACCGGATGATAATATCGCCACACTATTGGTAGGTGAGTGTCTAAACACAATCTACCTGACTCTTGCCACTCTTGAAACGATAAGAGCATGCTCGGAATTTGAGAATAACTATCGTTATTTCTCTCAAATTCTCTGCGCTTCCTCTTATTTCCGCTCATAACTTGGTTATGATGCTTGGAAATAAACAAATAATAAAACCGCCGTCGAGGCGGTTTTATTGTGGCAAGTCCTGCCTGCGCAGGGTTCGTTAAGAAACCAGCTTCGGCACGCGGGTTTTTTGTGACTAAGAAGGGTAGAACTTGACATTTGGCCTCATCTATGATATTATGGGACTAATAGTTTGTGTGGTTGCTTTAACAAAATTCCAATTGGAGGTAAATATGCACGACACATTTGGCAACAGATTGTGGGTAAACTTGGTGATGTTGGTCGTGTTTTTGGCTTTAATTCTGTTGTGTTTGACCCAAGGCCAAGGACCGCTTGCTACACAACTTTTTATCCTGGGGATTGTGGTTGAACTTGGAGTGAACGTTTTTGTTCTCTGGGATAGACAAATGTACGCAAATTGGGGAAATGCTTTTGCCTGGACAGTGGTTGATGCGGTCATCATGTTCGTGGTTTTAAAACTGCTCGGTTACTAAAATAAAGTTCCGCTAAAAAGCGGAACTTTTTTATGGTTTGGTTGAGGCATTTCATGAAGGTTAAGGTCATAATTGGCAGGCGTCTGTTCCCATGCCTAACGTGGCGTGGGATTTTTTGTGGCTAATGGCGCTTAAATAGATTTTCTCTTGTATAATACAACTATAAGTCTGAAATCGGACATTAAATTCAAAAACGGAGGTACGATGTTAAAGTTTCTAGGATGTTGGCTGATGAACATTGTTGCGATATTACTGATAAGCTATTCGTTTAATAGGGGATTCGTAGGCAGTGACGTTCTCCTGTGGATTGTAGTTTTTGTGCTTTCCTTCCTGTCGTTGGGTTATTGGACAATTAAAAGCGAAGATTGGCCAATGAGCTACTACTGGGAAATTCAAGGTTGGTGGACGATAGTAACTGTTGTAATCGTGATTTTAACTGCTTTGGGAATGGTCTTTACATTATCTGTCTAATCCTGACCCCGTCGATGAGGCGGGTTTTTTGTGCCCATTTTGAGCTGATTGTGTTAGAATATACGAGTGTTTTGGGCGCTTAGCTCATCTGGTTAGAGCGCGGTCCTGATAAGACCGAGGTGCTTGGTTCGACCCCAAGAGCGCCCACAAAACAATTAAAGAATGAAGTGCCTTCGTAAACAAATATGGCTATTAGGAAAAAAATAGTGCTAAGAGAGGGTAAGTTATACATTTGGCTGGACGATAGGTGGAACGATGAAGCTTCCACAGACAGACGACCACCTGAAGGATGGATGCCAGTGGCAGACTTTAGCGAATTGAAGAGCTTGGTGAAAAGAGCTATGAAAAAGGGAGTTCTTTTGGGAGGCTTGAGCTTCGACAATGACTTGGGAGATGGTAAGAAGGAGGGAAAAGACTGTGCTGAATGGATTGTGCAGAATTACCCAGAATGGTTCTTGGGAGACGAGATCTTGAAAGTACATTCCGACAATTCGAGTGCCAGACCTTTGATAGAAGGGCATTTTAACGATGTCATAGACGAGAGAAAGCATAACTTGATGGTTGAAATGAAAAAAATGAAGCAGTCAGGTGAGACTTTGGGCTACTAAATATGGGGTATTTGAGCCTGCCTGCCCTCCTACCGGCGGGTAAACCGGCAGGCAGGGGTAAAATGGCGGTTGTAAATGGAGTTTGGTCGGCTTAGAATTGGGGCGTGGTGAGAAAGAAAGATAAAATACTACTTGTGCCTGTAAGACCGGTCCGTCAGGAGAATGGCTATGAGTGTGGCCTGGCCTCTGTGATGACCATTCTGAGGACTTTGGGGTGTAAGTCCAGGAAGGACACCTTGAAACGCAGGTTGGGGACCACTCGAAGGCACGGAACCCACCCCGAACGAATCAAGGGTCTCTTCAAGGAGATGGACTTAAATTTTCGAGAAAAGCATGGAGCAAATCTGCGTGACATAGAAAATAGGGTGAAAAAACAAAAACTGTGTTTGGTGGTTTATCAGGCTTGGGGGACTCAAAAATACTATGACAGGATGGAAAGCGGACATTACTCGGTGGTGTTTGGAGTCGAGAAGGACTACCTGTGGCTGGCTGACCCATATGTGCGCCAAAAGAAAACAAAGTACGGTAAAGGGATCAGGAAAATACGAAAAGAGATTTTTGAAGGTAGGTGGAGGGATGTGGATCACAAGGGCGTGATCTATGATCACTGGATGCTGGCGGTGTAAAACGAGGTTAATGGTTATTGGCTCATTGTTATTGGTTCGGGGCGGGTGAAATGCAGAGAAGGATATTTTTTGGTATATAGTAATGTATGGATTTGAANNATGTTTAATTTTCCTTTTATGGATAGAAATGAAAAACGAAAAGATAGTAGTCATCTGGATGAAGAAATCACCACTTTGAAAGAAGTTCTGGAAAAATGTAATGCTTCTTTGTACAAGAAAATCAGATTAATTGGAAAATCGCTTGGAGGAATAGTGGCGGCGGAGTATTTGAATGGTTTGAGTAAAAAAGATCAAGAAAAATATGAGCTGGTGGTTTTGGGATTTATTCCGGGCGCAACCAGGGTGAATAATATCGTGAGTAAAATCATTATTTTTCAAGGGGAAGAGGATAGATATGGAAATGTAGAAGCGGTTCGAAAGGTAGTTGGAGCAGCCACGGAAAACATTACCGTCTACGGGATAAGCGGAGCGGATCATTCTTTTAAAGATCCTGTTACCGGTCTGCCGAGGTATTTTGATAAGGTTTTGGAATTATTATTTTTAAAACAAAAATTGGAAAAAGAACCTCCCGGAAAAGGCAGAAAAAGGGCAGCGGGGATTGAACCGATTATGCAACGATATAACTATGATTGTGGGGGCGCTGCCGTCAGCAATCTATTGTTGATGCTTGGAAAGGAGGAGGTACTAAAGACAGACTTGTATCAAAGATTGGAGGTGGATCCGATCAATGGTACAAGGATAAAAAACATCAAGAAATTGCTGAATGAAGAAGGAATCGAGTATTTTGAGACAAGTGGAGCTAGCATTTCGGATTTGGAAGCTGTACTTACAGTCGGATACTTTTGTCTGGTATGTTATCAAGCTTGGGGGACAGAAGAGGAGATGGGTACGCTCGAAAGTGGGCACTATTCCGTGGTTTTTAACGTTGACGAGAAAAATGTTTGGTTCATTGATCCGTCGGTTCAAGAGGAGGATGACATTGGAGAGGGTATTGGGGTAATCTTTCGAACAAGAGAAGATTTCGACAAAAGATGGAAAGATAAAGGGATTGAGGGCGAAATCTATGATCATTGGATGTTGGCGGTAAAGGCAAGCGAGTAGGGTAAAATATATGGATGCAGAAAGGTTTTTGGGACGAACTTAATTATCCGATTGTGGGGTTATCGCCGATGGATGGGGTAACCGATGCTCCAATGCGTTATATTTCCAAAAAGTACGGCAAGGCGGACGTAATCTATACCGAGTTTGTCAGCGCGGAGGGTTTGTGGAGGATCAAAAAAAGAGGCGAAACGGATAATAAAATATGGAAAGATCTGATCTTTGACGAAAGCGAGAGGCCGGTAATTGCTCAGCTGTTTGGTAGTGACCCGGACTCCTTTTTTGAGGCAGCAAAGATCGTTTGCGAAATGGGATTTGACGGAATTGACATAAATATGGGTTGTCCGTCTCCGGGACTGGAAAAAAGGGGTGGCGGAGCGGGATTAATTCGCGATCAGGGGAGGGCTAGGGCGGTAATAGA
>DQFC01000030.1 GCA_003531665.1 Candidatus Collierbacteria bacterium | reverse complement strand
AAGGTGATGATACTTCCCGAAGGTCAATCGGTCATCCTCGAGGATCGTATAGTCAAAGAAGGTCCCAAATTTGAGACAAAAAACATATATGTCGATGGTTTGGGTATTGGTGATGTCGGAACCGTAGTTCTCCGAGACCGTCAGGTCATGTCTGAAGATGGGATTCTTCTCGCCATTGTACCGATCAGAAGGGACAATTCTCAAGTAGCTGGAAACATCGAGATAATTTCTCGCGGCTTTGTCTACCAGAAAGAATCCCAAGATCTCATCCGTGATGCCCGGAAGCACGTCCTGTCTTGCTTAAAAGACGTCAAGGGAATTGCTACCGATTGGGGTTTCATTAGGAAGAAGATCGAGGGAGAGCTGGAAAAATTCGCTTTCGAACACACTCAGCGTCGCCCCATGGTCATTGCCATCGTCATCGAAGTCTAAGAAATATGGAACAATCATACTTTGATGAGCGGCTAAAGGAAAAACCTCTCTTGTCTTTAAGGGAAATTAGAGACGAACTTAAACATCATGAGTACAGGTCTCAGTTTACCCACAAAATAGCCTTCTTAACCAAAAAAGTATGTGAAAGCGAGCCAATTCGCGAAACACTATTTTCATATCATGAAGATCCGAAGAAACGCCTTCCATCCGAACTAAAAGACCAGCTGGAATTCACAAGACAATTCTTAAACGACAAGCTTCAAAACTGGCAACCATATTCCAAGCGTCTTAACCCTAGTGGCGCAACTGGGACAGTATTCGGATGGTTATACGCTAAGGGCATAATAGACCAAGTTCCGGAATTTACAAAAGATTCTGAAGGAAGCCTTCGTAATCCATACATCATTTTTGAAGACGGGGTCAATTTCGCCATTTTTCATTGCTATATAAAAACCGACCCGGAAGAATATGGATCTTTAGCCGCATATACAACTATCAAGGTCAGGCTGGATGAAAAGCTAATTAACAATGAAGATAAGAATGAAAACAAAATGATCGCTTATTACGGAAGTCTTCTAAAGAGACGAAAGACAATTGGGGGAGTTGTTCGATTGATTAGGGAGTTTGACGAAAGGAAAAATGAATCTACCTAGCTTTGTTTGAGTTATACTAATAATATCTATGGCTCGAAAAAAAGGACGCCGCTCCAAACCATATAAACTCAATCTCAAGAAGGATACTACCAATTCTATTATTGCTATCCTACTAATGGGGATAGGAGGTCTGATCGCCATTTCCTTTTCTCAGCAAGGGGATGTTCTCTTAAAAATAAATGAAATTGGTCGCCAGCTTCTAGGTTGGCCATTATTTTTCTTGCCCTTTATTTTCATCACTGGCGGCTTGATTGTCACCCACGTCAAACTTCCCGTAGCTTCCACTCATGTTTTACTTGGTAGTGTCATTACCATGATCTCCCTAAATGGTTTGTTTGGAGCCGGTAGTATCGGTGTCGGTCTCAAGGAATCCGTTGTGTCCTTAATCTCGTTGCCTGGAGCAATGCTCTTCTATTTTATCGGTGTTGTTATCGGCCTCTTTATTCTCTTTGAGACTTCTATAGAAGACTTACTTGTTATCGTGCAAAAATTATTTGGTGGCATTTCCGGCACTCTAGGAAAAATAAAAAGTTTACCAATCAAAGGGGGCTCGCCCGTGTTTCTAAATAAATCCAATACCGTCAAGATTACCGGCGGTGACGAATCAAAAGCAATTATTCCTGGTTTACCCGCTATTTCTACCCCGGTCAAAATTTCAAGTAAAGATCACGTCATCAATCGTTCAATTCAAACTGCTGTTGAGGTCAAAAAACTTCCGGACGGAGCCGCTACCGGTGTCTGGCACTTCCCCCCCATCAACCTTCTTTCGGATCAGAAAATCGGCAAGGCCGATAGGGGTGATATCAAAAAGAATATCGAAACCATTCAAAACACCTTGGGTTCCTTTGCCATTCAAGCCAAGGTCACCGAAGTTCATCAGGGTCCAGCAGTTACTCAATATGCTCTCACTATCACCGCCGGTACCAAGCTCTCCAAAATTAGCGCTCTTCAGTCTGATCTGGCACTTGCTCTAGCCGC
The DNA here is from genome assembly GCA_003531665.1 of Candidatus Collierbacteria bacterium. Classification (GTDB taxonomy): domain Bacteria; phylum Patescibacteriota; class Microgenomatia; order UBA1400; family MFAQ01; genus UBA10133. The sequence goes on along the minus strand of DQFC01000030.1, from coordinate 3,578 downwards.
ACCGCAGGGTCAAATTCGTATCGAAGCCCCAATTCCCGGACGTGATCTCGTCGGTATCGAAATCCCCAATCGGTCTCTGGAGTTTGTTACCCTTCGGGAAATGCTTACCGACAAAGCCATGCAAGAAAGTCGTTCGAAGACCTCTTTCTCTCTCGGGCTAGATGTTTCGGGTCAGTCTGTGGTCGCCGATATTAACAAAATGCCTCACTTATTAATCGCCGGAACCACCGGTTCCGGAAAATCCGTCTTAATCAACGCCATTATTTCTTCGATTCTCTTCCGCGCCACACCGGAAGAGGTGAAATTTATCATGGTCGACCCCAAACGTGTCGAACTGACTCCTTACAATGATATTCCTCATCTATTAACTCCTGTCATCACCGACGTCAGCAAGGTGGTCAATGCCCTCAAATGGGCGACCGCCGAAATGGACAGACGTTACCGGCTTTTCGAAGAAATGTCGGTCAAAAACATTGCCGGGTACAACGAACTCAGTGGTTTTCAGGCCATGCCGTACATTATCATTATTGTCGATGAGATGGCCGATCTGATGATGTCCAAAAATGCCAATGAGGTCGAAGACTGCATTGTCCGCATAGCTCAGATGGCCCGTGCCGTCGGCATTCATCTCGTTCTCGCCACTCAGCGCCCCTCCGTTAATGTTCTCACCGGTCTGATCAAAGCCAATATTCCGGCGAGAATCGCCTTCCAAGTCACATCCATGATCGACTCTCGAGTAATTATCGATACTCCGGGTGCCGAAAAGCTTCTTGGCAAGGGAGATATGCTCTATATTCCGCCGGACACCGCCAAACCCAAACGCATCCAAGGAGCCTTCGTCTCCGATAAAGAAATCAAAAATCTAATTGATTTTATTCGTAGCTCCGGGGTTACAGCTCAGTTGGATGAAACCATAACCAAAGATAAGGGGGGAAAGAGCACTCTTTCGTCCAGTGGTCTTAACCTCGGTCCTGTTGACGAAAAATTCGAAGAAGCGGCTCATCTTTGCATCGCCGAAGGAAAGGGCTCTGCTTCGCTATTACAACGACGTCTGGAGATTGGTTATGCTCGTGCCGCCCGCATTCTCGATCAGTTAGAACAAGCCGGTGTTCTTGCCCACGCCGAAGGAAACAAGCCTCGCGAAGTTGTCGTCGGTAGTTTGAGTGAGGTATTCTCCGAAGGCGATGAAAACTCCTAAACTATGAAGACAGTTGGTCAAATTATTCGTACAGCCCGACAAAAAAGAAGTCTTTCTATAGATCAGCTATCTGGACTCACCAAAATAGACGCCAAGTACATCGGAGCTCTTGAGGTGGACGATTACTCAAGTCTCCCTTCGGAAACTTTCGCCAAAGGCTTTATCCGCAACCTAAGCCAAAGATTGGCTCTAGACTCGGATGAATTGGTAGCTATTTTTAGAAGAGATTTCCGCCAACCGGTAATTACTCGGACAATCAAAACTCGCCACCACTTTATATTTCCGAAAGTATCGTCACCTCTGTTGCCATTTATTCTCGGTGGGCTAGTTTTTGTCATCTATCTGATATTCCAATTTCGAGCCATCCTTACTCCTCCGAAATTAGAAATAACCAGCCCGGCAAGCGCCTCGGTACTCATCTCGCCAATTGAAATAGAGGGGGATACGGCTATTGACGCCACCATTTTTATAAACGGAGAAACCCAGGTCAAACCTGATAGTACCGGACACTTTCTGGCTAGAATCAATTTACCTGTCGGAGAAGCTGTCTTGGAAATTAAATCGATCAATCGCTTTTCTCGGACCTCTTCTCAAAAGATTCCCGTCACCATCATCTCGAAATAACTTCTTGTCTTGAGTTCTTGATTCCTCGAGTTCTTGAGTTCTTTGGTATGATGTATATATGACCCTTCCTCAAATTGTCTCTTTGATCTCTACCGTTCTCTTGACCTCCGTCGCCCTCATTGTTGGCGTTCAGCTGATCCTTGTTCTTAAAGAGTTACGCTACTCTCTTACGAAGATTAACCAAACCATTGATACCACCTCAGACGTAATTGAAAAAATTTCTCAACCGGCCATCGGACTGTTTGCTATTCTGGAAGGGTTTAAAGAGAGCGGCAAGATAATTGAAGCCGTTTCCCGCCTGTTCGGCAAAGAAAAACAAAGACCCGAAGAGGAAGAAAGCTATGACAACACCATCTGAAAAATCCGGTCATGAAGGTAATTTTTCCTCTTTTACTGTCGGGGTAGCTCTTGGAGTGGTAGCCGCTCTTCTCTTTGGTACCGAAGAAGGTCGAAAAATAGTCAAGAAAGCAATTGATGCCATCCCCGATAAGTACAAAACCCCGCCTGTTCGTATCCTCCAAAATGCGCCCAGAACTCCGATCATTCCGGCTGAAGAAACCCCTCACCATACGACCTTCGACGCTACGGAGCCCACGGATATCACCTACAATTCACCGTTTGGCAACTCCTTCGGCGAGGCACCCCCACCTCCGGCACCTCACGTTCGCCCCACCCGCCCCGAGCCCTTCAAACCCACCCTCTAGCTTCGCAACACCCCATAGCTTGTTTGTTGCTTTCTGATCTAGTACAATTACCCGGAAATTCATTTGCACCTGAAAAAGTTCAATAGGAGTAATCATGACGACTGTTATCTCCCAAATTCCCATGTTCGATATCCACACTTCGAAAGATGATCTCTTGACCAAATTGAGCGCCTTTAATCCTTATCCGGAAAAAGCCGGACAGGGTTTCCTTGTCTCCAGAACCAGCCACCCCATGACCAACCCGGCGATGTGGATCAAATATCTGTCTTCAGGGCAAGTCTACTATGTCCACGCTCCGCTGTCGTATCCTATTGCCGAAGTCACTCTTCCCGAAGAAGAGCAGGAGTCCAAGGTTCCTTGCTACTACGAAAAGTGGATGAGTTTGGACGACTATGTGTTGGGGCTCAGTCGCAACCTCGTCGATTCCGAGTGCTTTTCTAAGGCTAAGCTTGGACGGTCGGTCCAGCGGTCGGTTGTTGCCTGGTACTCACACGGCTTACCCTTATTCAAGTCTCCGCCCGAAGCTCACCTGTCCATTGTCAAAGAAGCCCTCCGGCTAATTGAGGAAGGTGACTATCATACGGCCTTCTGTTTTGTGGATTACGCCTGTCGCACTGGCGCATACACCATCGATGGAGAGCACTACAGTGACCCCTCTTTCGCCGTCTTCGAATACACCGGACGCGAACTCGCCTGGGAAGCTGTTCCCTCCCTCCGGATTCAACATTTCGCTCAGTACCACGTTCGTGGCCGGGCAGATGTCTTCTACGATACGGCTCATGAAGTTCAGAGTTTTTGCATTCTTTCCACCCGCTTGATGGCTTTGAGGAGACTCAGAGTACAGTATGAGGGTGTAGCCCGAGAACACTTTGATTCCGTGATTTCCCTATTTGAAAGATTTCTTTGTGATGTCGTCCAGAAACTTATGAATAAACGTGGCCTCCAGCATGGCATCACCTACTACGACGAGGTTCTAGCATTTCTTTCCAAAAACGACATCTCACTCTAATTCACTCAGTCTCAGCGCCCTTTCACCGGGGCGCTTTTCTTTT
>DQFC01000027.1 GCA_003531665.1 Candidatus Collierbacteria bacterium | reverse complement strand
TGTGCGGGGAGGACGTCATTTTTACCAATTGTCGATATCGGCAAAGTCGTCTTTGGTTGCCTCTTCCACCTCCCAGTCCTGAACAATTATTCTCTTTTTCTCCCCAAACTCATCAAACGTATCCTTTATTCTAGAATCTTCTCCGTCTTGATTCCTTGAGTTCTTGGTTCCTTGAGTTCTTTGGATGTACTCCTCCGGTATTTCGGCTAAAAATCTTGAAGGAATCGAAGTGTGTCTGCCGCCATAGCTCAGCCGCGATCTGGCAAAAGATAATGTCAGATTTTCTTTTGCTCTCGTCATGGCGACATACATCAGTCTTCTTTCCTCTTCAATTTCTTCCTTTCCGCCTTCAAAGATGGACCGGGAGTGGGGGAAAAGTCCTTCCTCCAAACCCACCACGAATACGTGAAGAAACTCGAGACCTTTGGCGGCATGGACTGTCATCAGCGTAATTTTGGCGTTTGATTTTTTTTGCTTAATTTCCGCTTCGGACAGAGCCGCACTTTCCAGGAACCCGGATACGTTCTCATATTCACTAGCAACCGCCAAAAGCTCGTTTATGTTTTCTATGCGTGCCGCATCCTCCTCATCTCTTTCATCGAATTTTTCCAGGTAATTGGTCACGTTGATAATATCTTCCAGCAGTTGTCCCGGTCTGCCCTCTGCTTTCTTCTTTTCGGGCAGTTTTCCGAGCCATTCGTCAAACGCGCCTGCTTTTCTTTTCCCGATCTTCTCGATCCTTGTCCGGCTGATCTCTTCTTTGGGGTTATGAAGCAGTCGCAGATAAGCCACGAGATCCTTTACCTCCGCCCGGTTGTAGAACCGGAGGCCTCCGATTAGTTTGTACGGGATATCCCGTCTCAGTAGTTCATCTTCAAAGGCCCGGGACTGGGCGTTTGTCCGGTAAAGTATCGCTGATTCTTCGTTCCGGTCACCGATCTTCTTGGCGGCGTCCACTATGTACTTGGCCTCATCCCGCTCGTCCATAGCTTCAAACAAGTTCACCTTTTTCCCCATCTCTCTCTCGGCCGACAGTTTTAGTGTCGGATGATTGACGTTGTTACTCACTACACTGTAAGCCGCATCCAAAATAAACTGAGTGCTTCGGTAATTCTTGGGCAGACCAACGGTGATCAGCTCCGGATAGGTCTCTTCAAAAAGTTTCAAGTTCCGGTAGTCTGCTCCTCTGAAAGAATAGATCGCTTGAGCGGCGTCTCCCACCGCAGTGATATTTCTTTTCTCACCGGCCAGATATTTGGTGAGCGCAAACTGAGCTTTGTTCGTATCCTGATATTCGTCTACCAGTATCCACTCGAGCTTGGCATTTACTTCTTTTCTGATCCTTTCGATTTTTAGTACCTCCACCGCCTTGACCAGCAGATCGTCAAAATCAACCGCATTATTTCGATTTAATTTTTCTTGATACGCTCTCCAAACTTTTGTGAGTTGGCGGAAAAAGTAATCCCTTGCTTTCCCTTCTGCTTCTTTTTCCGAGACTAGATCGTTTTTCATTTTACTGATGATAGCCAGAAACATTCCTGGTTTATTTTGCTTTGGGTCAATCGACATCGACTTCAGGACTTCTTTCATTGTCGATTCGGAGTCATCGCTGTCAAAGATTACAAAATTGGGGTTTACTCCGACATTCATGCCGTAATTTCTAAGTAGCTTGGCACACAAAGTGTGGAACGTCCCCGAAAAACCCAATTCGATATTACTTACGCCCATTCTCTTGATTCTTTCCTTCATCTCCCCGGCAGCTTTATTGGTGAAGGTCAGAAGAGCGATTTTTTCCGGAGCCACCCCCCTTTCATTTATCAGCCAAGCAGCTCTATGAGTAAGTACCCTTGTCTTTCCTGATCCGGCACCGGCAAGCACCAATAAGGGACCTTCTCCGAAGGATACTGCCTTTCGTTGTTCCTCGTTTAACAAGTTTTCTTCCACTCAAATATTGTATTTCATTCTAAATCACTCCACATCTTGAGTTTTTGAGTTCTTGAGTTCTTTTGCATATATAATCGACATAGTGAAATATGTAATTGGCAACTGGAAAAGCAACCAAAATATCACCGAGTCGCTCATCTGGCTAGATGGCATCTCTGCTCTTCGCCCCAAATTTTCTTCGGACATGACCGTAATTCTCTGTCTTCCTTTTACCGACATTGCCGCCTTTAATCAACACTTATCGGACTTGGCCTTACCCATCATCACCGGTTCTCAAAACGTCTCCCATCTCCCTCCGGGGAAACACACTGGTGAGATTACAGCTAATATGCTTAGCGAGCTGATCAGCTATTGTATAGTTGGTCATTCCGAACGTCGTCGCGACTTCAAAGAAACTTCTGAGATGGTCGCTCAGAAAACTCGCCAACTTCTTGAAAACTCGATCACCCCCATCGTCTGTCTGGATCTTCCATATCTTGATGAACAAATTAAAGCCCTTTTCAACGCCGACATTGATGTCTCCCGTTGTTTCTTTGTCTATGAGCCCATTGCGGCCATCGGTACCGGAAAGCCGGTAGATCCAATTGATGCCAATCACGTGGCCGGCCAAATAGCCTTCCTTACGGACAACGCGGCCCCAATTCTTTACGGAGGCTCAGTTTCACAAGACAACGTCGCTTCCTTTGTCAGCCAAAGCAAAATAGATGGGGTTCTTGTCGGCACCGATAGTCTAGAGCCAACTTTATTCGCCGGCATTATCAGTAGTCTTTCTTAAACTAGATGAAACTCCGTCACATTCGCCCTTTTCGTTATGCACTCAAACTTTTAACTTTGACCCAGAAACACCTTTGGTTAATTCTTATCGCTTTTTTTATTGCCTCACTTACTGCTTTAGGAATTTTTGGATACCGTTTCCTCCTTCGGCACAATGTCAATCCTCAAGAACTTTTAAGTTTTTTTGGATCTCCTATCGAGAGTTTGGACAGTACCGGCGGAGTGACCAATTTCTTGGTTTTGGGAATACGTGGTGAGGGAGGTGACTCACCCAATCTCTCGGACACTATAATCATAGTGTCTTACAATCACGAAACCAAAACTCCATCAATCATTAGTGTCCCTCGTGACCTTTGGGTTCCTTCATTAAAAGCCAAAATAAATACCGCCTATTTCTACGGTGAAGAGGCGAGCCCCGGAGCAGGAATCAAGATGGCTCAGGCAGCCATTCTTGAAGACTTGGGGCTACCTATGAACTACACGGCCGTAATAAACTTTTCTCTTTTTCAGCAAGCCATCGATCTTGTTGGAGGCATAGATGTAGATGTTAACCCTGGTTTTGTTGATACGGAATTTCCGCTCCCCGGTCGTGAAAAGGCTTTGCCCATATCTTCTCGTTATGAAATAATTTCCTTCAATCAAGGGATCAATCATTTCGATGGTGCCACCGCTCTTAAATTTGTCCGCTCCCGGCACGCCGAAGGGGATGAGGGCACGGACTTTTCCCGCTCCAGGCGTCAGCAACAGGTCATCTCGGCTCTCAGAACAAAAATTCTCACACCATCTTTCCTTCTGGATCAAAAAAAAGTAGATGGTCTCTTGAAAATAATATCCTCAAACCTTATCACCAACATTCCTTCAAAGCTTTACCCGACTCTGGCCAAAGTAGCTCTCGACACCAAGGATAACCCCGTCCTCTCGATACCTATTACAGACACCCCCGACAATAATGGGGTAGCTATTCTCTACACTCCTCCGATAGCAAAGTTTAATGGTGAATGGGTATTAATTCCCAAAGATAACAATTGGAACGCTCTCAAACAATACATCAGAAACCGCCTCTCTACTTCACCCTAATTAAATAAGTCTCCTCGCTTTGGAAAACTTTTTCTCCCAAAGTCACCAATCCTTCCTCATTTATCTGGTACATACTCCTTTCATCCCTTCCGATTATTATCCAACCCACATTATATTTTTTCAGAAGATTGTCAACTTTTATGGAATCACGACTCTCATATATTTCTCTCGCCTCCGCTTCTCTTAGTGCTACCGACTCATAGCCACCCCTCCACAGCCATTCGTGCACCCTCCATCCCTGAATCGTTGGAACTCCGGAAAACACCGAGACCGCATTAAAGTTCGTATAGCTATCCCCTACAGCTTCCACCATATTTTTCCCGTCAAAATTATTTCGTAGATAATTTATGACTCCATATCTTTCCGGCATCTCTGTTCTTAGCCACTTTTCACCATCGAGTCCTTTATAAACTTTAAAATTTCCGTAATAGTTTGGAAAGGCCACGGTTGGAAATATCATCGTACCGATAAAGATAAATCCGACTGCAAAAATTGCTGGCCACCTCCACCACCAAAGCAGTTTTCTGTCTCGGTCAAATAATTTTCCCAATACCGCTCCGGTGAGTAGCCCGATCATTATCGCGGCTTGGTAGGTCAGTTTAAACATCGTGTTAGCCCGGGGATGGTCGGGATAAATATCTTTGGCATAAACCAGCTCTGGAATAATAATTAGCATAATAATGCATAGAGCCAGGGTCCAAATCGGCAGACTCAACTTGCCCCTTTTTTCCGTCAGAACCGCGATCAGACTGACGGCGATCCCTCCCGTCCATAGAACAGCCAACTGCCAGAGCGGCGACCTTTCCTGTACCATTCTGATGCCACTGGATATCGATTGAAAACTTATGAACCATGGCAGGGCGGTTAGTGCCATAAATAGAAGAATTACTCCTGCCGTTTTTAATAACCGAATTAGATTGGACGAATCTCTAAAGATCATCAATATGCCTGCGATGGTCAAAAGTAGTCCATAAACAGCCACATCCCAGGTATTCGTCATCATCATCACTCCGAAAAGTATACCCATCATTACCTCGTCGAGTAGTCTTTTTGAGCTGAGCCAATGAAGAAAAATGTAAACGAAAGTCAGGACCACCGGTAGATCGGCTAAGTGACCATGCAGATCTGCCACCACAAAGCTGTACCCCGGGAATTCATGAATCGTATTGTGGATAAATCTCGTCGCATCGGCATACCAATATCCGGATAGTCCTCTGTGATTTACAAAATACCAAATCACATGGGTGTTACCGGCTATTACGGTGGCAAACGCTCCCACGAGCCCTCCAATCATCCCGGCCATGTGTTTTTTGGTGCCGCCAAGAAAGTGAGAAATAGAAAAAGCCATCGACAAGGACAGTCCGGCGATGAAAGCCAGGACCAGATTGTATCCAACCGCCGCCGAAGATCCAAAGTACCTAATCACGGCACTGCTCCAAAAATGCCCAAAAGAATAATAATTAATCGATTTACCCGCTTGCCACATATCCATGGCGGGTAAGGTGGGGGATAGCAGGTAGCGGTTTATAAAGCCGAAATCCATAAACTTTTCTAAACTATCAATGCCGGGTAAAAATCCTCTGATAATGGCAACCCCCAACAAACCAACGAGGAATAGATATTCTTCGATAACTATAATTTTTATGGTCTCTTTCGAAATCTTTAAACTTTTCAAGCCGTCTTTCAAGATAAGCCAATAGTTTAAGAGTATTAAGCCAAAGGTGGCTATCAATAGTCCAAAGTTCGAATTAACCGGTAATCCCAGATTCGCGATTTCCCATATTATGAGCGAAGCCATCAAGGTAGTCACCAATCGGGAAAAAGGGTATCCCATATCGGGCATCCGGGAAAATAATTTTTTTGTCAGCGGAAAGCTTACGAGCTGAAGTAAAAAACTAATCAAATACACTCGTCCAATAATCAATAAATCAGAATAAATCATTGTTTTTTCAAGTCATTAATTACCATTTTAGCCACATGGGTTCCCATCTTTACGGCATAGTTTGTTCCCCGGTCAAAGGGGTAGACCATGCTCATATTAGCCAGGTATATTCCATGGGACATCCGGGGGTTGGGTAACATTTTTGAATAATTGGTTGGGAAAACCGGCTGAGAGTATGGCTCTCTAAACAGAAAAGATTCCTTGATATGTTTCTTGCGGAAACGCTTGTTGATTCTTTTTAGAAACGGGGAATATAGATTGATTAATTGTTCCTTTGTCATCTTCAATTGTTTGTGTCCCTCCGGTAGGTAATTCCCCAAGTAGATCAGTCTATTTCCGCCATACATTTTCTTGTCAATCATATTAGTGTGTTCTACCACCACCAAAAAAGGAAAGTCTTTTTCCAACACATTCATCCAATATCCCTTAATAAGTTTGTTTGATACTTCCAATATCAAAGTCTGCCCCATTAGATAATTAATATTCGGAATTTTAACTCCCTTAATAATNNGTTCTCTTTGCTACTCGGCTCCAAAACCAGGCCAGATTTACTTCATCCACAAAAGGTCCAAACTTCGCCTTGAGCAATTTTTCCCAAATTGTTCTATAGCCCTCTCCCCCTAAGAGCTTTGGCAATACCTTGACCGCCTTGTATTTTTCCAGAAACAATCCATTTGGAATTAGCTTCAGGATCATGAGTCCAATGCCCATTCGAAGTCTCGAATAGAAGCTAATACCGGAAAATTTTAATAGAGAAAATGGAGAGTCCAGCTCTATTTCTTTGGAGCGGAAAAAACTTGTAGTCAACGGGCTATTTATGTCTAGTGCACACCCTACCTTCGTCGCCAACTCAATAATCTCGCGGTCGTTTGTAAAGATGTGGTGATAGAAGTTCTCTAATCTCCATTTCCAAGAAACCTTTCCTGAACTAGCTGAAGGTCCAAATCCTTTGGACAGTCCTCCACATGAATTACTTGTCTCAAAGACAATCGGAACCACCCCCTTGTCCGCCAAGTACACCGCGCTACTTAGGCCCGTAAAACCTCCTCCAACAATTGCCACCTTTTTCATGGATCTACCTCCCCAATCGATTTCAGGTCCCAAACAGGGAGTAGTTTTAGCTTCTCAAACTGTTCATTTTTGATTGGCTCGTAGTAGGTAAGCGGTTTGTAAGCAAGAAAAGCTATTATTGTAAGGAGTACCACCACGGATAATATTATCTTCACTACCAAAGATTTGTATACATAATGGCTTCGTTCGTAAAAGCTTTCCAGATTCAGGGCAAAAAGAATTAAGCCGATGAATAAAGCCGGAAAATAGTGGTAAAGGTACATCACTCTGTGAATGGTTGAAAGCGTCAGAAGATATGCCCAGTAAATTATGGTTAGTCCTCCAATCGCAGTCAAATGCTTTTCGTTCTTTACCCACCCAATAGACATCGATATAGTAATCGCAGTTCCATATATTGCACCCAGTAGAGACATAAACCATGTCATTGGGTTGCCCATAAGATAGATATATCGATAAGTCTCTGGACCAGCCTCTTCCCACCGGAAATTTATAGCTCTCCCTCCCATCGGCCAATAGTACCACGGGGACCCTATTTCATCCACCTTGCACAAATCCAGCTTGGGTACTCCCAAGTTATAGTTTTCACTAAATTTCCATCCCTCCGCTATCTGAGCGACCGTACTTTTCCAGAAGCCGCCCTTACCATCCAGGATGACAGCTCTTATCTCTTCATTAGTTTCATAATAATTCTCAGAAACAACCTTGTCGGCAATTTGATAGTGTGTTTTCCAGACTCCCACATAGACAACTGAAAAAGTAGTCAGTATTAATGCCAGAACACAAACAACCACTTCCCATCCTCGCCTCCTCAACTCCCAAAGACAAAAGATCATCGGTAAGAGTGTAATTAGACCGGTATGTTTTATCAGCACTGCTCCAGCAATCGATAAGCCCAAAAAGGTCGACCAAAGAAGTAGTTGCCATCTATTATTATTCTTCTCTGCCAGATACCATGAACAGAATAAGCTAAATAAAATAAAAAAAATCAAAAAGCTATCAAGCATCGCCGCCCGAGACTGCACCAAAAACCCATTATCCAGAGAGGCCACCAAACTCACTCCGCCAGCGATCACCTTGTTCTTGATTATTGTGGATAGTAGCAAATAAAATAACAGGATCGAGCCTATTCCGAAAAGAGCCGAAAAAAAACGATAACCAAAATACCCGATCTTCTCAACGTCACCGTCGACTTTATTCATACTAATCAACTGATTGTGGTTGCCATCGCTGTTAAAAATCAGTTCTCCAGCAGCGATCAATAGTTTTCCGAGTGGAGGGTGGTTCTCCTGAAAAAAAACACCAGAAAGATATTTCTGTGCAGAAGGGATGTGATATGTCTCATCAAAAATAAGATTCTCGGGGTAATCCAGCCGGAAAAAGAAAAGATAAGTGCTCAAACCGACCAAGATGACACCAAACACCCACTTGCGCAAGAGCATAAGTACCTTTCTCATTCCTTAGGCTATAAGGCTAGCAGGATTCCTATGACCGCTAGAAGCAGTCCGCCACCAAAGGCGGCTACGCCTGGGAAATCGAGTATTCCCGTTTCGGGAAGAACTGTCGGACGAGCAGCCTGACCTGAAGTTGGGGCGGCAGTCGTTGGTTCCGCTGTCGGTGTAGCTGTCGGTGTCGGTGTAGCTGTCGGTTCGGCCGTCGCACCACCTGCACATGCTGCCGTAGCAGGACACGACCTGGTGGCATCAGCACCACAGGAATTCGTACATGTAGAAATGGTCGAGGCTGCAAGTCCACAAGTGGTAGGACAACCAGGGCTACAAGTTATCACTCCAGAGGGAGTACAACCACACGCCGCCGCGTTGCACTCGGATGTTTCGGTTCGCGTCGTCGGTGTCGTCAGCCTACCATCATCCATGGTGCATTCAGCGCCCCCATTTGCCGGAGCCGGGTTGTTGCATGTTCTGGTTTTGGTACCGGATGTTCCACACGCTGTAGCACTACACTCACTCCACTCACTCCACTCGCCGTCTACTCCGCACGCCGCTGTTGCGGCACACGACTTAGTAGCGGCAACCCCACAAGAGTTGGTACAGGTAGAAATGGTTGAAGCTGCCGTTCCGCATGCAGTGGGACAATCTGGATCACAAACAAGCACTCCACTGGGTACACATACGGCTGCCGCTCTCGCTATACACGCAGTTCCTTTATCCCAGCAAATAGTAGTGTTTACATTTTTCTTACACCGTTTGTCAGCTGGGTCGCAAACTAGCCCACTTACGCAGTTAGTCGTGGCATTACATGATCCACAGAGAGGCTTTTTGGTTCCGGCCAAGGCCATACTAGCTTCTTCCTCGTCGCTCGGGATATCGGCCTCATCGGCAAAATCTTCTGCCGCCATCGGCTCACTTTCGGGGGCTGTAGGGGCAACTTGTTGTTGAGAGCTTGTCCTGAGAGATACCATCACAGCGGCTCCGGCAAATATCATGATCAATAGTAAAGAGACTACCGCTAATATTTTTTTCTTGTTTGTATTCATGCCTCTTTATGGTTTGGTGCTAACTTGGCCTCTAAATATATAATCCCCTGGTTTTGTGACGGTATAGTCATAGTACGAGATTCTCTTGGCTGCATCCGTGAATCCAGTTCTGCTTCTCCAAAGCGGTTCCTCTACCTTCTCATCGATCACAATTCTAAATCTGGCTTTCAGATTTGCTTTATTGGCCCTAATCGCCATTCTGATTTTGTCGCCTTGTTTTAACGCACCCAATTGGGCTGTTGTCAAAGGAGTGGTGTTGTACGTGCCATCTGTCTTCATAGAGTAAATCTTGATATCCAAACATGCAGCCAACGAGGTAGCGCTGGACGAACTACTGGAACTGCTACTGGAAGAGGAAGAGCTTGATGAACTGCTCGAACTACTTCCCCCGACGTAACCAAAGACTAGCGCAAAGTCATTGTAATCATAATCTGATATTGGGTCCGGTGGTGACTCAACCGGATCACTCCAACATTGAATATTGGCTTCGGTAGTTCCTGCCTTGATACCGGTAATATTTGCCTTGGCTTTTGCATAATCCAGCAATGAGTTTATGTTTATCCTCGCCCCACACTTTCCTGCTCCGGTACCCGGATTATTTTTTGGCCCACATTGTCCTGCTACCGGTGGAGGATTCCAACCATACGCAGGCTTCTTTCCCACAGGGCTAGGATAAATAACCTGAAAGGAATAATCATATTCTTGACCGGCTACTACATCAAACGTTTTTGTAACCGTGGCTACTTTATTATCAATTAATACATCGCCGAGTAATATGGTTTTTGGTCCGGTCAGCTTAATATCTGCCCGAAATTGTGTGGCAGACTGAGAATAGACAGCCACCTTTCCTGTCTTGGAAAATTTAATCTTTGCCGTGATTCTGGCGGTTGTGCAAGATCCTCCACTACTACTGCTCCCACCGCCACTGCAACAGTTAGCACATGACAGTGGCCGCAGTCCGGCTTCACACGCTCCATTTGATACCGTTCCTGGACATGAGGTCGCGCATGAAAGTCCTCCACCACCTCCCCCTCCGCCCCCACCGGAAGACGAGCTACCCCCTCCGCCCCCACCGGAAGACGAGCTACCCCCACCCCCACTGCATTCGCTGTTAACCTGACACTCAAAATCATCTGGACCACCAACTCTTGTACATTTTTGCCCGGTTGGACACTTACCTTCGGCTCCACATTTTCCGGAAGTTCCCACATCTCCACAAACAGTTGCCCCACCACTACTACTGCTTCCCCCACTCACAGTTTCACAAATGCACGAGTACAAAGTACCTGGGGCAACAGTTCTACATTTTTTGTTAGTGCCACACGTATCTCCTTCATTAAGCCCTTTACATGCACCAGTGATATTTGAACAATCAGAAGAAGAAGCCAATGGCTCGCTTTCCGGTGCTGTAGGTGCCACCGCTTGCCGACTACTTACCCTACTTGATACAAAATATGCTCCCACTGCCGCTCCAACGACTAGAAACAACGCCAAAACACCCATGAGAATCTGAGGAGTCTTACTCTTCGGCTTTTGTTCCGACCATTGAGCTTCTGCCGGTGCTTCCGGCAAAGGAGTTGGGGTGGTGGTCGTCGTGGTAGTGGTACTCGTTACCGGAGCAATGGTTTCAAGCGGGGTAACAGATGGTGTGACTGTCGAAGTCATGGTTTCGGATGGAGTAGTAGTCGTTGTGGTGGTTACCGGGGTAAATGGTTCCGAAACAGGTGGAATATTGTTCTCCGGAGTAAAAGGAGCAACGGGAAGAGGAGAGGCAAAAGAAGAAGGGGGAGGGGTCAATATTGGATCTGGAGTTATCGGATCCGGAGTTAATGGCTGGCTCGAAGATTGATTCAAAGGATTTTGTGGGTCCATCTCTATATATTGTGGTCCATTAAACTAGGACCTAGTTTCACTATATCCATAAATATTGTCAACGTCAACATGTTCATTTCAGCCATTTTTTCGAAAGACTTCCGATAAGGAGCATTAGTATTCCAAGCAGTGCGAGTCCAAAGGTGGTGGTCAGCTCTCCTGACGGTACCAGAACTGCTGATTGAGTTGCCGGCATCGCTGGCGTCAATGTTACCGCCGTCGGCGTCGGAGAAATTCCGATGAGACCGGTGGGTGTTGCTGAAGGGGTAGCTGTGAACGCGGGCAGATTGCTAAGCAGTACCGTAAAAGTTCGCACGATCCTTTGTATTTGATTTGCCGAATCGGTAAACTCGACCGTCAAGGTGTGTTGCCCAGGATCCAATTTTTGAGGGGGAGTCCATTTCCAATTACCATCATTATCGGCTTGAACCACTTGTGTCATCTCCACCGAATTTAGAGTTAGTTTTATCACCGTTCCAGCCGGCGCCTTTCCTCTTAGTTCTGGTTTGTCGGTGGCAATTATTTCTCCGTTTGTGGCTGGGTTCAAAATTTTTACCGAAGAAGTGGCCTCCAATTGATCGGATAAGGTTAGTTGAGAAACTTCTAACTGAAAACCTTCTCCTGTTTGGACCGGAGGAATATCTTCTATTCCGGACAATAGCCTTCCTGTATCTACAAAACTCTGGTTCTTTCCCATGACAATATCCGGCACCGGTTGATCCTTACTCGTATCGGTCAACGCAGTTGCCGTTCCGGTATTTCCGGCTTGGACAAAGATTGACAGCAGAGTCTTTTCCGGGTCATAAGTTAAGATTTTTCCGTCTTTATCTCGAGAGTTGGCGAGGTTAAGTCTCCATGTCCCATCCGTTTGGGTAATAGTGGACAAGGTCTGCCCTCCTTCTGCTTCCAAAAATACGATACCTCCATTCACGGGGTCTCCCGTATCTCGGACCACTTTCCCAAAAATAATATCTTCGGGAGGAGCAATGGCTTGGGTAGCGGTTCTTACTTGAAAAGGCTTTCCGTTGTCATCAAAAGTTCCGGAACCGGAGACCACCAGAAAATAATAAGTCTTACTTGCCGAAAGTCCAGAGATGTTTACGGTGTGATTGTTATAGCTTTGAGAAGTTCCTGATATTTGATCTCGAACGTCTCCTCCCGGAGTGGTGATCTTCACGGGGTCTTCGGAAAACTTGATGAGTCCCGTAAGTGGGATATCTGTAGACCAGCTGACACTAAAAGTAGTGGCACTCAAATTTGAAATCTTTAAATTTTTTGGGCTTTCGGAGGGTCCTGCCTTGGATTCGAACCCTGTTTTTTTATTGACCAGAATTACACCCGCCACCAAACCGGCTATCAAAATAAAAACTCCCAGCAGTGTCGGTATTCGTTTTGACATTAATCCTTTTGTGGCCATTTTATTGCAATTGTGTTGTTTGAGCAGACTCGGTTGCTATCGACGTGGTCGGTGTTGGTTCTATCGGTGTCTCCATCTCAAGTTTGCTAAGTTCATCTTCGCTTATCGGGGTCCTTTTTTCTAGGTTGTCAATCACGGTTTGATTTATTGTGCCATCAATCGGTCTAATAATTTCCACCTGTTCGGCAGTTAGTTGGGTTTTTGTTACTGCCGAAAAAATCTGGAAAGCTAACACTCCACCGACAATAGATAAACCCATCACTCCTATTAATAATACATAAATAGACAGTGTCTTTCTAGGACGCATATCCTAACCTCCTTTCGTGGCGAAAGCCTGTAATTTCGAGCGAAAAGTATGAAGTGTGACGAAGGTGTAATGCAAACATATTACATCTAGGAGCACTGAAGACTTTGCAGCCGAAAAGACAGGGTTGCAGCAGAATGCAGGTTTGGATGTGTGTCCTGAACTTCATGATTCAGCGTAAAAATAAAAATAAACCTGCCCCGTGGCCTTGATGATCGAAATCCCTTTGGTCTCCCCTGGTTCGGCAGACAAGGCGACACTGTTTAAGAAAATAAGTCTGTCCAAGTTTTCAATTTCCGTCAGGAACCCCTTTACCTCATTTGGGTTTCCGTTAACCACAAAAGAAACTTCAGCCTGGACAATTTTGTTCTGGTTCTTCACCGTGATTTTTTGCACCCAATCACCGGCTCCTTTTCCCTCCCCAAAGAGTTTCACGCCCGGGAGAGTAATTGTTTGGACGGCTAACCCCCTTCGTTTGGCAATTAGCTCTATTCGTCCAGCCATATCATGATAGGAAAAGCCATGCGGTACAGCATCGTCATATAGCCTCAGTTTATCCCGAAATTTGTCGATATCGGTTTGGGCGGCAAATACTTGCGCAATTTTGTTGTCAGATTTTTTGTTTACCGAATTCAGGTCCTCTATTTTTTTTTGAAGCGACGCCACATTGGCCAGAGTGGGTCTGACCGCGGCAAAGATTAGTATGGCTACGGTAAAGACAGAAAGAATCACTTCAAGCGACGCCTTAATTTCTGGTCTTTGATACATAAGGCCGATTCTTCGGTAGAAAAGTGAATATTTTTCGTTATTTAGAAGTGCCATTATTTAAAAGAGGTCTGAATATTAAACTTAACTGTTCCGGTATTTTGATCAAAATTTGTCTCTTTCATTGACAAGCGCGATACCCCTTCAATTTTTTTTAGATTTTGGAGTAGTTGAGAAAATCCAAGTTCGGAGTTCGCGTCACCAACTAAGTTCATACCGGATTTATCAAGAGTCAGCCTCTCCAGCTTGACTCCGCTCGGCATAATCCTACCCAGTTCTTCATATCTCTGACCAAAAGCCATATTTCCGGACAAATAATTTGATATCGGTGTTTGTTTGGCCAAAATAATTCTAATCTCATTCTCGGTATCAGCAAAAGCTTGAATTTGAGCTTGTTTTTGATCCACTTCTTCTTTCAAATCGTTGACCTTTTTGTCAAAATAAAATCGTGAACCAAAGGCCAAAAGTACTACAAATTCCGTTAAAACCACCAAGACTCTACCCGTGGTCGTAGCCCACGCAAGAAATTTTCCCAAGGCAGAATAACTAAAACTGTCTTTAGGTAGTAAGTTGATATGAAAAACACCTTGCTGGGCAGCCACACTTTCAGTTTATCAAATGGAAACCGCAAACACAAAGAAACCTTATTTAATCTTCTTTGCCAAACGCGACTTGACTCGGTCAGCTTTTCCTTTTTTGATCACCCCTTTTTTTGCGGCCCGGTCTATGGCCGAAAAAGCCTTGCCAAGAGACTCCAATGACAATATTTTTTTGAACTCATCCACAGCCGTCTTGGCTTTGGTTTTGGTGGATCTGTTAAAGCTGGCTTTTTTCTTGTCGGCTCTAAGTTTCTTGATTGCGGATTTGATTATAGGCATGAGCTTATTTTATCATGACCTTCTGCTTCTGGCACATCTATGTTTCCTGAATTAAAATAACTAAGTGGTAAACAGGATAATATCAAAGTCTCAGGAGTTTTTGAACCGGAAAAGCAGTAGCATTCTCTCTGCCGCGGCTATCATCGGCGTTTCCTATCTGGGTTCCGCTCTTTTGGGTCTCATCCGGAATCACTTGCTTGCGGCCCGTTTTTTTGGAGGAATGGAGGCTGATCTCGATGTCTATTTCGCCGCTTTTGTCATCCCGGATACCGTCTTTCAGCTTCTGGTCGTGGGTGCGGTCTCTGCTGCTTTTATCCCAATTTATCAGGAATATTGTGACAAATCAAAGGAAGAGGCCAACAAATTGGCCAATTCTGCCCTCACTTCCATAGGGTTCTTTCTTTTACTCTTTTCGATTGTCATCATCATCTTTGCCCGTCCTTTCGCAGGTCTCCTGGCTCATTTTTCTCCGGAAAAGCTAGGCCTTATGGCAAACTTGATCCGACTAATGTCTCTGGCCCAGATCCTTTTTGCTATTTCTGCCTTTCTCACTGGAGTTCTACAGTCTCAGCGCCGTTTTTTAATTCCCGCCCTCGCCCCTCTTCTCTATAATATCGGCACTATTTCCGGAATATTCTTTCTGTCATCACGTTTCGGCATTTACTCGGCCGCTATCGGAGTAATTATTGGTGCTTTCCTTCATATGGTGATTCAACTTCCAACGGCAGGAGCTCTTGGCTACTGGCCAAAAATTGTCTGGCGCCCACACCACCCCGGTGTTTTGGCGATGTTGAAACTTATGCCTCCCAGAACCTTAGCCCTGGGGCTCGATCAGATCGAGCGATGGGTGGCAGTCAACCTGGCTTCACTACTTGCCGCCGGCTCCCTTTCGATCTTCAATTTTGCCCGCCAGCTCTACGTTTTGCCAATATCTCTCTTCGGGGTCTCTCTCAGTCAAGCTTCTTTTCCCACTCTAGCGCAGGAAGCTCTTTTGGAAGATAAAACAAAATTCAAAGCCACTCTCTCCAAATCCATACTCCAAATATTTTTCTTCGCACTACCGGCCAGTGTTTTGGTTCTTGTTCTGAGGATTCCTTTGGTACGTCTGGCTTTTGGTGCCAAGAATTTTCCTTGGGAAGCCACTCTTCTTACCGGCAAGGCATTAGCCTTTCTAAGCTTTGCTATCGCTCCTCAAGCAGTAACCAATAGTTTAACCAGAGCCCTTCATGCCTTAAAAGACACCAAAACCCCACTAATCATAGGATTTATTACTATGGTGGTTTTTGTCGGCTTGGCTTCTCTGCTGGGATTATTTATGGAAAAAGATGTTGCCGTCATTACCTTAGCCATGTCGATCGGCAATTTAACAGACTTTTTCCTGTCGTACTTTGTTGTTCGCCGGAAAGTTGGTCCTTTGGGTATTTCAGTGAGGATTATAAAAATGCTTTTCGTCAGTCTCTTTACCGGATTCTCTCTTTGGGTCCCGATGCGTCTTCTGGACCAATTAATCTTTGATACCACCAGAACCGTTCCCCTAATTACCCTGACCCTCATTGTTAGTACCGTTGGTTTCTCTGTCTATCTCTTCTTCTGCTGGCTATTTGATATCGAAGAACTCAAAGACGTCACAGACATCGTGAAAAAGATTGGTAATTGGCGTAAAATACTTGCCAGTAGTGACGAGGTTCTCGAAACAACTCCAAACAGTATCTAAGTTCTATGGACAGTTTAATCAGAAATTTTTCTATCATCGCCCACATCGATGCCGGCAAGTCCACTCTGGCGGATCGAATGTTGGAAATTACCGGTACGGTTCAGGCCGACAAGATTACCCCACAGCTTCTGGATAGCAATCCCATTGAAAGAGAAAGAGGAATTACTATCAAGCTGGCACCCGTAGCTATGAGTTATCAGGGTTACACCCTCAATCTGATCGATACCCCCGGACATGTTGATTTTAATTACGAAGTTGAGCGGGCTCTTCAAGCCTGTGAAGGTGCCATACTACTAGTAGATGCCACCAAAGGGGTCCAAGCCCAAACAGTCGCCAATCTCAGATTGGCCAAGAATCTTGGGCTCGCCATTATTCCTGTCGTCAACAAAATTGATGCGCCTTTGGCAGAGGTGAATGCTGCATCCAGACAAATAAAGAAGCTTCTGGGGATTGATTACGACCCGCTTATGGTCTCTGCCAAAACCGGTGAAGGGGTTGAGGCTCTCTTAGATCACATCATCGCCGACCTCCCATCACCATCTGAAATCCGAGACCTGAAATCCGAGATCTACTTACACGCCCTTGTCTTCAACTCCACTTTTGACACTCATCTGGGAGTCATTGCCTTTGTCAAAATAATTTCCGGAGACTTAAAATCTGGGGACAAATTATCGTTTCTTAGTTCCGGTCAATCCCTAACCGCTTCCGAAATAGGAATATTTTCTCCCGGACGAACCGAGAAAAAAATACTAACCGCCGGCAACGTTGGTTACATCATTACCGGCTTGAAAGATATTCGAAATGTATTGGTGGGGGATACCGTCTGTTCGTCTTCACAAATAAAACAAGTCTCGCCCATACCCGGATTTAGAAAAATACATCCAAACGTATTTTTAGATTTTTATCCGGCTGAAGGTTCACAGTATCGTGATTTGGTCGATGCTATGGAAAAATTAAAATTAAACGATTCATCGCTTACCACTCAAGGCATAAATTCTCCCATTCTCGGGCAAGGTGTAAAGGTTGGGTTCCTTGGGATGTTACATTCCGAAGTGGTCGGTGAAAGACTGGAAAGAGAATTCGGACTACCCGTTATTTCCGTTTCTCCTTCCGTAGAGTACAAGGTCAAACTCAGATCCGGTGAGGAAAAAATCTTTAGTTCTCCTTCAGATTTTCCCGATCCGGCTATTATCTCCCAAGGATACGAACCAATGGCCGCCGTTAATATCGTCGTGACTTCTCCATATGTCGGTGCCGTCATGGAACTTTGCCAAGAGCTTCGAGGTAATCTCGTCAACGTGTCTTACTTAGATGAGCTGGTTGAGATAGATTATTTCTTACCACTCATCGAAGTAATTACCACCCTTCATGATAGCCTCAAGAGTGTTTCCCAGGGTTTTGGTTCCATGAACTACGAGCTGGCAGGCTGGCAGGAGGCCGAATTAGTCAAGCTCGATGTGCTTCTCAACCACGAACTTTTTGCTCCCATGAGTGTTATAACGGTCAAAGAAAAGGCCTATCACAAAGGCAAAAGAATATCCGAGAAACTGAAGGAATCCATTCCAAGACAACAATTCGAAATTCCTATTCAAGTCGCTATCGGGGGTCAAATTGTCGCTCGCGAAACTATCAAGGCTTACCGCAAAGACGTCGATGCCAAGCTTCACGGAGGGGACTTCACCCGTAACCTCAAACTCCTCAATAAACAAAAAAAAGGTAAGGCTCGCATGAAACAATTTGGCCGCGTTTCTGTTCCCCAAGAGGCCTTTCTGGCCATCGCCAAGTCCTGAGGTGATAAAATAATTCCACAATTTCGGTTCGAAGTTCTTTTACAAAGGAGATGTATGTATAAACCGCGTAATCCTTTTACTCCTAGTCAAATTGAGTATTTTTCCCCGGTTGGATACCTTGGCCGCTTCCTCGCTTTCAAGCGCTGGGACATCGAAAATCCTGTTGTTCATCTCGAATCCATTGAACATCCGTACCATTTAACTCTCTCCAAATCGGACATGTGTTGTCTGAATGCATTGAAATGGCGTATCGACAGGACCCTGCTTGAGCTCGCCGGCTGTAAGGCCGGGATATGGCCCGAACCCTCCGGTTTCCAAAAATGGTTGGCTTTTGCTTGGAAACGCCTTCAAGAGTTGGAGGAGGGTCATGATTTTCCTGCCTTATGGACAGCTACTTTAACAAAGATGGACGAAGGGATCAATGAATGGTTTTTCAATACCCCGGCTACCCAACGTCCGGGCTTTACCTTAAAGCAGTTCGAGTCCGTCTGTCAAAAATACGGTTTTCGGCCGGACCTAAAATTGGTGGCCGCTTGCTTTCGGGTACCCTAAAGTTACGGATTTAACGGAAGTAGAAAACAGATTTCAACACCCCTTCACCGGGGTGTTTTTTAAAACTCCACTGTGAACATGGCCGCCGAATTGGGAGCAAAGAACTCGGAAGTTTTCCAAGTTGCCGAAGTGGTAGCTACATTCAAAGTTCTGCTATTACCCATAAACTCTGTTCTGGTAATCTTGAAGTTTCCCTTAGGGAGATTCTCAAAAGTCATGGGCACGGCCTCGGAATGTGAGCCTTTGGGGTCATAATTTACCACCATGATTTTCAAATTTCCCTTGTCATCTGTCGAGGCAATACTTTTTACCCACGAACCTTCTCCCGACACACTTGTTCTGTAAGGTCCTAAATCGTTCAAAAATTGCAAAGCATAGTATCTGGGTTTTTTCTCCGGGGATCCAAACTTCTCATGCGTCAAAATTCCCCATCTGCCCCAATACTTTTCAGTTCCCGGTCCATCTTTAATTTCAAACAGGACAGCTCTGTCAATTGATCCCATCATTGCGCGGGCTCCTGCAAGAGTGTGGATCGCTCCAAATCTCCCGTCGTAACCGGGATCAATTTCGCTATTGTGCCCCCATTCTGTTACGTAATATCTGAGATTGACAAGCGCCGGAATATTTTCTGCCCACTTTCTGGCTTGTTTGGAGTCTCTCTCATACTGCTCCAGATCATAGGAATACCGGTGCCAGCTGACGAAATCCATTCTCAGGTTATTTGAATCTACGTACTTAATTAATCTTTCCAGCCAATTTTGATAAAGACCCGTTGTTGCCGGACCGCCAATTTCAAATTCGTTGGCACCGCGAACTCTAGCCGCCGCTCTCGCCGAAGCGGAATACATATCCAAATAATTTTTATCTCCATACGTTTTGTATCCGCCAAACAAATCCGGCTCGTTCCATACTTCGTAAATTACACCATCTATATTCTTTTGAGCCCTTCCACTGTAATGTTCTATGGTTGCTTGGACTACTTGTCCCCACTCGTTCCAATCTTTAGCCGGTGAGACCATATCTCCTGTAGAAATAGCTTCCGGCATATAAGACAAAGAAAGAAATGGTTTTGCCCCAGCCGACAGTATCGTATCCACCGCTTTATCAAGCCCTGTCCAATCAAAGGCAAGTTGGCCATCCCTCCTTGAAACTACCCTAAAAGCGTCATAAATATGATCAAGTCTGACGTACTCTGGCTTTAACGCTTTTACTGCTTCAACTACCGGTGCCAGCATTTCTTTTGGCTCTTCTCCTCCTTGACCTAGATTCCTCCATGGCTGAGGCATTTTGCCCAGAACACCTTCGTAGTTAAATACCAAGCTGGCCTGCACTCCGGCAGCCTTCCCAACATATTGCACGGCTGTAGGGATGACTACAACTACCAAAATTACCACTATCAATCCAAAAATCAGCGGAAATAGTCCGCGTATAATTTCTTTTTTTGTGGCCATCAATTTACTTTACCTCATTTAATGGCAACTCATCAACTCGCTTGACGGAGGATTATCACTCATGCTATCATACTGCTAAATGGATCTCACCGAACGACAGATTAATATCATCAAGACTATTGTTGAAGAGTTCACTCTTACTGCCGAACCGGTAGGTTCTGTTACTTTGGAGAACAAATATCGGCTTGGTGTCTCTCCCGCCACCCTCAGAAATGAGATGGCTACCCTTGAAGAAAAAGGCCTTCTCTCTCAGCCTCACTCCTCTTCCGGACGTGTCCCTACACCTATGGCCATTAAGTTTTACGTCAACGAGCTTATGAAAGAGAAGGAGCTTTCTGTCGCCGAGGAAGTCAACGTCAAATCGCGCGTCTGGGATCACCGTTATAACCGGGACGACCTTATGCGGGAAGCTACCAAGGTTCTGGCAGAAAGAACTAAGGCTCTCTGTGTAGCCGCCACCGACGAGGGGTTGACCTACCATTCGGGTTATGCCAATCTTTTTAACTCTATCGAATTTGAAAATCATCTCGACATTACCCGCGAAATATTTTATCTTCTTGATCAGCAACAAAGGCTGATGGATATCTTTGGACGGGCTTCCGGTAGTTCACCCATTCATATCTTGGTGGGTGACGAAATTGGGGTCACTCTCCTCCAGCCAGTCAGTTGGGTTTTCGCAGACATCCACATTGGTGGTAAACGTGGCAGTCTTGGAATTATTGGCTCCAGCCGTCAGGAATATGATCGAAACATACCCTTTGTTCGCTACGTAGCCAATTTAGTTAATCAAATTGCTCAAGAATGGTAAAAAAAACTTCTCTCAAAAAGACCGAAGAATTTGTGGAATTAAAATCCCGCATTGAAGAGCTGGAAAACAATTACAAAAGAGTTCTGGCCGATTATCAAAATCAGCAGCGACGATACAAAGAACAGGAGTCCACTTTGATTAAGATGGCCTCGGCTTCCCTTATCGAAAAACTTCTCTTGAATATGGATGCACTCGAGATGGCACAAGCTCATCTCAAAGATCCTGGGCTCAAAATTATCATAGACCAATTCAATTCAACACTCAGTCAGGAAGGACTCTCTCTAATCGAGTCTGACAGGAAAGAGTTTGATCCTTTGATCATGGACTGCACTGAAGTTGTCCCTGGGAAAAAAGATAAAGTTATCGAAACCGTATCCCGTGGATATTATCTTTTTGATAAAGTTCTCCGTCCCGCTAAGGTAAAAGTCGGCTCAGGCATTACAAATTAATTAAAAATAAAAAAATAATATGTCAAAAATAATCGGAATCGATCTTGGTACTACCAACTCGGCCGTCGCCGTTATGGAAGGCGGAACCGCCAAAATAATTCCTTCATCTGAGGGGCGCAACACTTTTCCTTCCATTGTCGAACCAATCAAGGGTTTGGTGGGGGATGTGGCCAAACGTCAAATGGTTCTTAATTCCGGAAACACCGTCTTCTCCGTCAAAAGATTAATGGGCCAAAAATTCACCGGCAAACAAGCTCAAAAAACCAAGGAGATTGCTCCTTATGAAATAGCCGAAGGCAAAGACGGTATGGCCGTCATCAATCTTGGCGGTAAAACCTTTACTCCTCAAGAAATCTCAGCCAAGATTCTTCAAAAGGCCAAAGCGGATGCCGAGGCGTATTTGGGAACTACCGTGACTGATGCCGTCATCACCGTCCCTGCTTACTTCGATGATTCTCAGCGCCAAGCTACCAAACAAGCAGGAGAAATCGCCGGATTAAATGTTCAAAGAATTGTCAACGAACCAACAGCCGCCGCCCTAGCTTATGGCCTGGACAAAGGAAAAAACGAAACCGTTGTTGTTTACGACCTTGGTGGCGGTACTTTTGATGTTTCCATACTTGAGCTTGGTGATGGAGTTTTCGAAGTTAAGTCCACCAATGGTGATACTTTTCTCGGGGGTGATGATTTTGATCGACGACTCATTGATTACGTAGTTTCTGAATTCAAAAAAGAGACCGGAGTTGACCTGTCCCTCGATAAGCAAGCTCTTCAACGTATCAAAGACTCCGCCGAAAAAGCCAAAATCGAACTTTCATCTGCTACAGAGACAGAAATTAACCAACCATTTATTACTCAAAAAGATGGCCAACCCCAACACCTTACCATGAAGATTTCTCGCGCCAAACTTGAGGAATTGGTCGATGATCTGATTAAAAAAACTATCGAACCCTGCAAAAAAGCTTTGGCGGACGCCAAGATAGAAAAATCTCACATTGGCGAAGTAATTCTCGTTGGAGGTATGACCCGTATGCCCAAGGTCCAGCAAGTAGTCAAAGACTTCTTTGGTAAAGAGCCCAACAAGTCCGTTAACCCCGACGAAGCGGTGGCACTTGGTGCAGCAATTCAAGGTGGGGTTATCTCCGGAGACGTCAAAGATATTCTTTTGCTCGATGTAACCCCTTTGACACTTGGTATCGAAACCATGGGTAGTGTGATGACTCCTTTGATCGAAAGAAACACTACCGTCCCCAGCAGTAAATCTCAAGTATTTAGCACCGCGAGCGATAATCAGCCCCAGGTCGAGGTTCATGTTCTTCAGGGAGAGCGTCCGATGGCTTCCGACAATAAAACGCTTGGAAGTTTTATTCTGGATGGTATCCCTGCCGCACCTCGCGGAATTCCTCAAATCGAGGTTACCTTCGATATTGATGCCAACGGCATTTTAAATGTCTCGGCCAAAGACAAAGCCACCGGAAAAGAGCAGAAAATCACCATCAAAAACGCCACCAATCTTTCCGATGATGAGGTAGAGAAGATGAAACAGGATGCTCAGAAATACGCTGAAGAGGACAAGAAGAAAAAGGAGCTGGTCGACAAGAGAAACGAAGCCGATACTTTAATTATTCAAACTCGAAAAGTTCTCAAAGATGCCGGTGACAAATTCGGCGCAGATGCAGCCAAAGAAATGACCGAATCATTGGACGAACTTGAAAAAGAAGTCAAGAGCGAATCGGCCACCGTCGAGTCTCTCGACGCCAAACTAAAAATTTCTACTGAGTTGGTCCAAAAACACGCCGAAGCTCTCTACAAGGCCGCCGCCGAGAAGGACAAACCTGCTGAGTCGACCACTGACGCACCCAAAGCCGAAGGTGACGCCTCCGAAGCCAAAACCGACACCAAATCGGCCGAGGAGGGCGAAGTCGTCCAGTGACCTCTCCCTGTAGGAGATTCCTCATTGGTCCCGCATAACAAAGTAAAATAATTCAATGGCCACCACCCGCGACTTCTATGATATTTTAGGTGTAAACAAATCTGCTTCTGCGGCAGAGATTAAATCTGCTTATAGGAAGCTGGCTCTCAAGTGGCACCCTGATCGGAACAAAGAGAAAGATGCCACCGAGAAATTCAAAGAAATCAACGAGGCTTATGAAGTTCTTAGTAGTCCGGAAAAGAAAGCCAAATATGATCAGTTTGGTCATGCTGCCTTCGGGGGCGGCACCGGCTTCAACCCCTTCGGCCAGCAATCTTCCGGCAATCCTTTTTCTTCGTACTATTCCACCGGCGGCAATATCAACTTTGAAGATCTTTTTGGAGGCCAGGGCGGCTTCTCCGACCCCTTTGATATTTTTAGCTCTTTTTTTGGTGGTGGAACTCAGGGCAGACGTCAAGCTAAACCCCACTACTCTCTCAAGCTAGATTTCATGGAAGCGGTTAGCGGCGTCGAAAAAACAATCGTCCATCAAGGAAAGCAGTACACAGTGAAAGTTCCGGCCGGAGTCGACGAAGGTAACCGTATTCGTTACAACGAATTCGATGTTAGTTTTGAGATTAAGCCGAGCAAGGTCTTTAAGCGGGAAGGAAACGATGTCATCGTCAATCATGAAATTCCTTTTACTCTCGCCATTTTGGGTGGTGAAACGGTCGTACCCACTCTTGAGGGGGAACTTAAGGTCCGCATCCGCGCAGGTACCCAGCCCGAATCAGTTATCCGGCTAACCGGCAAGGGCATTAAACATCTACAGTCCAATCGACACGGTGACCTCTATATCCGTTTTGTCATCAAATTGCCTTCACGTCTTTCGGGCAAACAAAAAGACCTCCTCAAAAAATTCGACGATTTATCCTAATTTTTCCACAAAAAAAAGAACTCAACCATGTGGTCGAGTTCTTTTATAGAACGGGGCTTACGAGCGGCCCCTGTTCAGGATGTACGCAACGGTGATCAGAGCGCTTACTCCCATGCACGTGATAAGCCCGTATACAAAGGCTGTTCCAAAGCCAACGGCCGCGAGGCCAGGGAACAAGAAGGCCAGAACTGCGATTTTCCAAGCCACCGCGGCGCTAATCGCCAACGAGGCGACCACGAGCACCATTACCAGCCTGGGAAGGGCGCTAATCGCCTTCTTCATATCTTTCTTGTCTGAGGCGTGTTGTTTCTGGGCGATATGGACGTCATACACTGAGTGATTTACCCAGACCGAGACAAATCCATTGCCGTCATCAGTTACCCGAAACTCAAGGCTGTTGAGCAATGGGTTGATGGCCACCATCATTTCCTTGGAGATGGCGTTTCCTATGCCACAACGACTCATCCGGAAATCAAAACTCGTTTTTTCTTCGGGCTTGAGAAGTAATTCATCTGCGATTTCGTATGCCATTTTCACTCCTGTAAAGATGCAAGATTATTGAGTTTTTAACCTCAAGTTGAACCATACTGTACCACACCCGTGCCCAAAAGTCAAATATTATAGGGCGAGTCCGTTGAATAAGCAATGTTTATCGTCATTCCGAGCTTGACCAGGAATCCATCCTCTAGGCACAAAATTTGACTTTCCTCCCTCTCTCTCTCAAAATACACCTATAAATTAACAAAATAGGAGAAAACGCAAAAATGGCCATACTACATGAACATGAGTCCGATGATGAACGATTGGTGGTCAAT
>DQFC01000042.1 GCA_003531665.1 Candidatus Collierbacteria bacterium | reverse complement strand
ACCGGTAATTCAAAAAGACCATCAGCCCTTGTCACCACCGCCAAAATGAAGTCTTGCCAAGCCAGAGAATCGGCCGTCAAAATACGTATGACCCAATTAACAAAACTCGTTACTACCATGGAAATCACTTTCGACAAAATTGCCGAAAGAGTCCAAAAGTACTACACCGACAAAGTTCTTCCCTCAGGCAGGTCGCTTACTGGTTATGATACTTTAGTCAACAATATCTCCACTCAAAAAATAGCTACCCAGACCGCACTCGACAAAGCTAAGGCGGACATCTCCGTTTTCAGCTGTGACTCCGAAAATCCTAGAGCTCTCTTGCTTCAGTTTAATACCAATATGAAACTGGTCAAAGGTGCTCTCAAAACATATAGGGCGGCCATCAACAAGCTCATTGTCGCCATAAGGACAATCCCCGCTCCAACCACTACCCCCACCAATAATGTTACCAATGATTAAATGACCAAAACCAAACAATCTATGACCTACACTTCCAAAATAATCATTCTCATCACTCTCGCTATCATCGTTGGATATTTAATATCCTCTGAAAAATCGAGACCGACCGTTTTTCAAACCAACCCACAGACTGAGAACATTCAGGACGATAGTGGACTCAACCAAGCCCAGGACGAAATGGACACAATTAATGTTGATAGCCTAGACAGTGGAATCAATCAATTGAACTCGGAAGCCTACACTTTCTAGTCCTCTCTCTATCGCTTCCTCAGGTTACTTACTTCTTCGCTGAAGAGCATTGTCCACCTATACCCGCTCTGCTTCATATTATCCATTTGTCTTTGTTTTCTCAAACCCGTCGCGTTTATTACCCTTTTCTTCTGACCTCCCCGGCCTCTTTGAATATATCTTTTTCTCAAGTCAGTCCTCTTCTCCATAGTCACCTCGACCAATTTACCTCCCGTGTTGGCTTTTGGATTAACTACGTAAAAGTCTATCTTCGAATCTCCAACCGGTATCTGATAGTAAACCTCACAACCCACTTCCAAACAGGCTAACGCAAAATCCTTTTCACCCTGATTACTAAGTTTTTCGGCTAATCCCTGAGACAGCCTTTCCGCCATTTCTAATCTCATTATTCCAGGATTATACTCTTCGTTATAATTCTCTCACCTGCATAAACTTTCTGGAACCGACCACAAACCAGTAGGCTGAGCTTCCGGTGCCATCGGGTCTGGTCGTATACGATACAAGTAGGTCACCGCCTGCCCATCCGGACACATGATCAATCACGTCCATGTTTTTGGACAATTTCCAATACTCACCCACTTCCAAATACTTTTTTTCATCACTAAACAGACTTCCATCCGCCTTGAAGACATAATAGTCTTTCCCGTTCAGATCATTCTTTTGTATAAAAAGATGTTTGTTATCAGATGACCAGCTATTAAACGGTATCGTGAACGTTTGACCCGGATCTGCAACGGTATCAAAAAGTAATAAGCTACTATTATTCTGACTGTCTAATACTTTGAAAGAATAGCTAGCCCTCTCTCCCATAACGTTTCTCTCGCCTACGAGTCTCAGACTTCCGTCGCTATTCGTCGCTTCTTCCAAACGAGTGGGAGAAGATTCTGTTGCTTCGACAACCACTGAAAAACTTGGCTTTTGACTTCTTTTGACAGAATATAAATATAACGAGATTATCCCCGCCACCAAAACTAACCCCACCGCCTTCTTTGATATCATGCCTAAAGTTTAGCATAATATGTGCTCTTTTTGTAACTTCTCATACATTACAATCTGTACAATTTTCAGACCACGTCTCTATTTATCTCGTCCCTTAGACCATCCAACAGCAAGTGGCAACACAAAAGTCAATCCTTTTAATAACATGGAATTACCCGGGCAGCAAAAGTTCAAGAGCTAATCCTGCAAGGGGCTCTCAAGCTACATAAAAACTCGAAATGCTACAATTCATAGATGATTAAAGCAGCGCTTTTCGACATGGATGGACTTATGATTGATAGTGAGCCTTTGCAATCAAAAGCATATGAAACTGTTCTCAAGGAATATGGAAAAGACACAATTTTCGGACAAGAAGGCACCGTACAAAAAATCGGAGTAAGAGAAAGAGACAATTGGGAACTAATTAAGAAAACACATGGTCTTTCAGAAGATACAGATAAGCTAATAGATAAAAGACAATATGTATATTTAGAACTTATTCGCCAACATGCTATTGCACGAGCAGGATTAATAGAACTCCTCGATTTACTGAAGCAACACAACATCAAAATGGCCTTAGCGTCTTCATCTATTCTCAGTCACATACATCTTGTTCTTGCAAAACTCGATGTTGCCAACTACTTCAACGCAATTGTCTCGGGGCACGATGTCCCGAGAGGGAAACCAGCTCCTGATATTTTTCTGGAAGCCGCAAAACAATTACATGTTGATCCGATAGACTGTGTTGTTTTTGAGGATGCTCAAACAGGAATTGAGGCAGGAAAGGTAGCGGGTGCAAAAGTTGTCGCCGTCCCAAATAAATACACAAAAAACCACGATTTCTCAAAAGCTGATTTAGTGATAGACTCACTGGAAAACATTAATTGGAATACAATCAAAACATTGTAATACCTTAAGCCCCCCCATCTCCTTACACGAACCTTGGCTGCTAGTTAAAATTACACTACTATGTTCACACCAGAAGGCATTTTTACCGCTGAACCACTTTCTGAATCTGTGATTTCAGTACACAACCCAAGAGAATATGAGTCATTAGGATACACACGCACAGAAAAAGTTAATCTGTCAAATGAGTTCTGTGACGAATGGAAATTAAAGTCGGAAACAATGAGAATCGAAAACAAGATTCCGCCGGAGATCACAATCACTACGTTAGAGAAAGATGGTTCAATCTTCCTAGCGTTAGAGATTTCACCTACGTTGACAATTATAGTGTCTCACCAAATAAGCACCTCCCACCAATTTCCCGCAGTTTATACTGAAATCTCTCACATCCTCTATGGAACTGAAAACAAAACACTAGACATACTGTCAATATTAAAATCCAACAATGACAAAAAACCACTTCTATCATTTTATGGCTTTGGTCAATTTGACCCAAACTCATCAACAGCCTCCACTCCCCTACTTAATGAAAAAAACAGATCAGATAACTTTGTTTACAGAGCTCTTCACGAACTAGCCCACGAATCCTTATCACCACATCACCACAGTTATCGTGGAATAACA
>DQFC01000026.1 GCA_003531665.1 Candidatus Collierbacteria bacterium | reverse complement strand
TGTTCGCCTTTTGCGGGTGGAAGGTAAGTATCTTGCAGGGCTCATAATCCTGCTTAATTAGGGGGCGGATCCCTAGACCCGCAACAAAGTTAATTGGAAGCCACCAGATTCCACCATTTATTCCAAACAGGAACGTATTCAGCCTCTACGTTCACGCCAGGCTTCTGAATAGACCCAATTTCAGGCATTACTACCAGGACCTCGTCCTCTTTCTGCATATTTAGCTTTTCCCTGATTAGTTCTTCCTTGAAGCTTTGAGTTTGTACCAGATTCATTTTGTTCTTCAGTGCTACGTTCTTGGCTTCTTCAGCCAAAAGCCTCCTGTTTGCCTCAGATATTCTGTCAAACCCTTTCCTGATTTGCCACACATCCCTCGCAAGGGAAACTATCAGTAGCCATGCAACGACCATGGCTAAGGCCCTATACCAACCCTTTTCGTGCTTATTTTCGGTGTGTATTTTACCCACTTGCTTTTTTGTAACCTAGAGTGTTATACTTAGAGACATAATATTTATAGCGACAAAATGGACCAAAACGGACTCAATATCAAACAGGCTGTCTCAGCCTTTAAAAGCCACCTTGCCCAGCAAGGCAGAGCTTCTGCTACCATCTTAGCCTATTCAAAGGATATTGAACAAATGGCTGATTTCGTGGCAAAGTCCAATATTACTACCCTTAAAGAAGTAACTAAGGACAGTATTGACGCCTTCAAGGCTCATTTGGCCGAAAATAACTACACTACCAAGTCAATTTCCAGAAAAATTAATTCCATCAAGTCTTTCTTTTCTTACGTTCTGGCTAATGGCCAAATTTCCGAAAATCCATCCATTGGAGTTTCTCATCCCAAATATGACATCAAACCACCTCGTATTCTCAACAAAATAGAATATCGTGCTCTGAGAGATGCCTGCCGCGAAGACGTCAGAATGGCTGCCATCGTAGAGGTACTCCTCCAAACCGGTATGCGTATTTCTGAGCTTGCAAATCTTAAAATTTCTGACATCGACAAAAACACCAATCAAATCACCATTAGAGCCTACGAGTCCCATCCTGAGCGGATAACCCCCATAAACCAACCTGCCAGAGAAGCTCTTGATAGATACTTGTCGATCAGACCCAAAAGCGCTAACAATAGTGTTTTCATCACCAAGACGGGAAATCCTTTCCTGATTAGAAATATTCGTTCAAATCTGGATCGTTATTTCCACCTCGCCGGCATCGAAAACGCCAAAGTTAACGACCTTCGACATACTTTTATTGCCCAACAGTTGACTTCTGGAAGTCCTTTGGTTTACATCAGTAAGCTTGTAGGCCACAAAAGACTCTCGACAACCGAAAAATACTTGGAGTTTATTTCCGAGAAGCCAGCCAAGGATAAACCAAAAATCGTCGATCTCTAAACCTTATTTGGTAAGCTTCCTTATGGTATCTAGTGTTGTCTGAGATAAAAAGCCCAATACATCTCCCACTTTTTCTATCGATCCGACGGCAAGCGCCAGCCACCCGGAGGATGTTCTTCTGGTATCTTCAAGAATCAAGAAAGCATTTTTCACCCCGGATATCTCCAGCTGTTCGCCCGTAACTTCATCTTCCAAAAAGATAGTCACCGGATTTCCGCTTTTTCCGAGCTGCAAATTTCCGCTTATTAGCATCTCTTGTGGCCAATTGTCGCCAACATAGTCCCCCAAATCATTCTTGGTTTGTGATACCCTCAGAAGTCTGTCTTGTTTTATCTTGACTTTCGTAACTTTATTTTTTTCTTTCATCTGTGGGTCGAGTAGGATTCGAACCTACGGCATCGAAGGTATAAGCTTCGCGCTCTAACCAGCTGAGCTATCGACCCAAACACACAATATTCTACCATCCAAACTACAGGTTAGATCTTCTCTCTATCTCTTCAGAAACTTCGGTTACGTCTCTACCGTATTTCAATCTAGACAATTCCTTCACCATCCTGGCTATCTCCGGGCTTCCTTGTGCTTTTTCTGCCTTCAAGTCTCTCCCCACATTCATAGAAAAGGGAGGCACCGGTGTCCCGTTTACGATAGTTTTTACATATATATTTTGAGCAGGTATGTTTGACAAATCAGCCTCATTAAACACTCCTTCAAATTCTTTAGCCAAAATTGCCGCATCTTGAACCCCCACCCGATAAGTCATCAGGGTTCCACAATTTCCAAATATTGCATCCCTTACTTGCTCGTCAATCTGGCTTACAAACTGATTGGCAAGCACCAAACCGATTCCATACTTACGCACTTCAGAAAGCATCTGTGCAAAATCAGGTGTGGCAAAATTCTGAAACTCATCAACATAAAGATAAAAAGGCCGTCGTTGTTCTTTGGGAACTTCCTGACGCGAGAGTGCGGCCGCCAGAAGTTTTGGCACCAATACGTTACCCAAAAAGTTTGAATCCTCCTCGCCCAGCAATCCCTTAGCTAATTTTAGAAACACAATTTTTCCTTCATCCATAGCGGTTCTAAAGTTAAGCGCACTCTTTGATTGCCCAATGATATTTCTGATCATTTCGTTGGTTACAAACCGGCCAAACTTAGAGGCGATATAGTCCAAGGTTTCTGATTTATGGAAGTCACTTGTTTGTGCAATTTGATCTGTCCAATATCGTTTTACAATCGGATCTTTTACTAGCGGTAATATCTCCTGGACATATTTTTGATCAGTTAAGGCTCTGTTTACCTCCACAAAGGTAGCTCCGGGTACCATGGCCACCGTAAGCATTGCATTCCTGA
The DNA here is from genome assembly GCA_003531665.1 of Candidatus Collierbacteria bacterium. Classification (GTDB taxonomy): domain Bacteria; phylum Patescibacteriota; class Microgenomatia; order UBA1400; family MFAQ01; genus UBA10133. The sequence goes on along the minus strand of DQFC01000026.1, from coordinate 12,840 downwards.
TCGCATGCTCAAATCTAGGGCCTACCATTCCGGTCCGATGTGGATCGTATAGCTTGTACATTAGATTAATTATCGAAGAGGCTACAATATGCATCTCATCATAGTTGCTAACCTCAAGAAGATTTAGGCCAACAGGTCTCCCCTTGTCTGAAGGATCAAAAACCACGACGTCTTCCGCTCTTTCGGGGGGGACAAGTTCAAGAAGTTCCTCAATACCGTCTCCGTGTGGCTCCATGAAACAAAGCCCTTTTCCCGCTCTCATATCTTGAATAATCATCGATTTCAACAATTCGGTTTTTCCGGTACCCGTTCGACCAATGATATAAAGATGTTTCATTCTGTCTGTCTCACCCATAAAGATGTTTCTTTCCTGGCTACGATAAACAGACCTGCCAAGCCACAGCCCTGATTCTGGGAATTCACCTGAAGCTGGAGACGTCTTGGCCGTTAACCAATAAATATGAGGAGTTTCTATTGTTTTATTGGGCAAATGCCAAACTGTGGCCAATTCATCTACGGACAAAATCGAGTTCAAACCCCATAAGTTCTGATATCTGTAGATGAAGTCCAACATAAAAGACTGTTTAAAGCGTATTTTGCTACCGGAAAACGAATTTTGATTACCTGAGAATTGAGAAAAGGTTCCTTTCAGATTACTCAAATTAGCCTTCGCCTGTTCTAAGGTTGGAGATACACTGATAATTCTAATACTAGTTAAGAACCCGACTTTCGAACACTTATTTGAAATTGCTTCCATATCTTGAGGATTCATCTTAAATTTGGCTTTTTCCGGATCCGCTTCTTCTTTTTTTAGTTTGGAAACATAGCCGAATCCCGACTTGGTCCAGCCGGAATCAGCCGGAGAAATAATTATTTGAATAGCAGCAGCTTCATTATCGTTAAATTTAGCCATAGCCGAGGTAATCGAAGAAAGAGAGTCAACGGGTAACTCTTTAAAACTCTTTATCGGTTTAAAACTCTCATTCTTCAAAGTCAGCTCGGCAAAATCAATTTTTGCATCTTTATAAAATATGTTGTATTCATCTACCTGTTTTACATGAGTCCCCGGATAAGTTCCTGATATCAATTTTTCCACCAACTCGACATTTTTGCGGTGGCAAGAAACGTAGAATCTTATATCCTCTTTTTTCCCCACAATCTCCAAAGATAAGTGCTGTTGAGATTCAAATTTTTGCCAAAACCCTCCTCGTTTAAGTGAAAACAACGAGGCGAACATTTGCTCCACTGCGTCAACCTTTACTTCATTATCTCTAGGCACAGCAATTTCTAGCAAGACAAAATTTAAGCTGACTTCCTCTCTATTTTTGTTTCTAATCCAAATTACAAACAACATCCATGTCACGATCATCGTTGCCGCCAGAAAGGAAACACCCAAAAAAACTACGAATAAATATTGAATCCAAAAATTTGTATCTATCATCTCTTTGTATTTTGAGACATATAAAAGACTCTACCGGGATACTTCTTTATCATCATCACGCACCATTCGGATAGCCACCTGACTCCTTCAATTATATTTCTTTTAAGCCCACTCTCCATCTCGGCTTGATTCATAGGCAAAGTAATATTTTTTACTGTCGTTACCGGCTGGATACCGGCAATCCCCATATCACTCGGGCTCTGAGAAGGTTGAGGTGTGGCAATAACCTGTTGCGGTTTGTTTATCTGAGGTTGTTGAGTTTCAGCCTGACGTTCCGTTCTGTCAATATATCCCTGAATCTCTCTCAGAGCAATTTCATCCGGTGTCAGTTGGCGTTCTATTTCCTTACCCAAAGCAGGCATATCTAACTATACCAATTTTTTAGATCAAATTCTTTTTCAAATTATATTTCCGACTCCCTGCCTTAAAAAACATACTCCAACCCCTTGAAGTTCGTCCAAATATAAGAAAACTATTAAGCTACTTTACTGTCCACTCACCGATGACTGTCAGTTCCTTACATCCGATTGGAATAAACGGAAAAACCGCAATGTATAGCCAAAAAACAACTCGCACCGACACTTAGCAATGTCAACAAAAGACTGATAGTAATCAAAATTACCTACTACCATTTAATATCATTATTCCGCCCCTGTCAAATCCTCTCGCACACCACAGCAAAATATATCAATAACAATCCCATGGTATCACCATGTCCATACACCCGTCATCCAATATCCGAGATCTGAGATCAGAAATCTGAGATCCAAAATTACACTCTCCCCTCGGTCGGATCGATGTCACAGCCAGCCACACAAGCCAACTCCTGTGCCGCCTTGGTATAGTCCTCTTCCTCATATCTATAGAGCTTGCTAAAATCAATGGCCGGAAAATTTAACCTTAACCTTTCGTACTCCTCTTTCTCTATTTCCTGATATGGCATTTGGGAATAAGCGGCATCAAAGGCAGGTAGGAAAGCCATACCTCCTATTAAATTTCTGTGCTCCCACACCCATTTAATAAGATCAATTACCTCATCGGGATGATAAGTGATCGTCACGCTCGGATTGTGTTCCGTCCAATTAATTTTATTTTGAAACCAATACTCACATTGCTGGATTGCAGAGAAGCTTTTTCTGGTCACCGCTCCATCCGGAGATTTCACCGGGAAGTGGATCACCCAGGTGTTTGCTGTTTCGGGTGTTTGTCCATTCTCCGGGTCCATGGGCACACCTTCCGCTTTTAATACTTTGTGTATCGATGAATGAGTGCTTACTCGAATATTTCTAACATAGTATGGCGACCACCTGGCATGAATCCCGGAAGAACAATTGAAAAGTTGAGAAGAATTACCGGAAGGTTTGACACAAGTTACTGCCGCCGCTTGATTAATCCCCAATTTCTGTGCCATAACCCTATTCGTTTCTATGGCCACTTGCCTTAAACGGCTCTGGATCGCCGGATCTTGAGCGGCCGGACTATCCATCTGCCCATTGATATCAACTCCAAGAAGCCTCTCTTCTTCACAATTTTCCTTCCACGCAGGTCGAAGGCCTGGAAAATGAGTCGCTAATGCCTGAATTGTTCCGATAATCGCCGCTACCTCCACCTTATCCTTCAACGATTCATAAGTATCTTCCCGTCGTGCGATGGCGATTGACAGATTACAAAACTCGAAAGGTCTAAGGATTATTTCCCCACAAGGATTGGTACCAAAATCAGCGAAGGTTCTTCTTGCTGGTCTCATGTCAATTGCCGACTGTCGATTAAAGATACCCGGCTCACCTCTTCCGGACTTAACCATTTCCAACATTTGTTTGGTCACTTCGAGTTGGGTCAAGCCGGACAGGGGCCAAACAGCACTATTGTTGGCATTCCACCTCTGACTATTATCTCGCTCAAAATCCCCGGATTTACAGTTCCACATTTCGTTATCTTCAAAGTCAAAAAGTGAGATCATCGCCGTTCTCCTCATGCCTCCGGAAACAGCGGCATTACCCACCTCACACATGATATCGTGCGCGTCAATTGACCGCAAGAAACTACCTTGACGGCTAAATATTCTTTCTCTTACAAACTCCATCATTCTTCTCAGCGGTTCAGGACCGGATGATCTGCCGCCTTTGGTTCTAAGTATAGCTCCGGCAGGTCGAAGAGCGGAATAATCGAACTTGATATCACCTCCATCAAACCAAGTCAGCAAACCTGTCCGCAAAGCATCTGCCCACCCCTCGGTAGAATCTTCTATGAGCATTTGTTTTGTTTCCAAGCCATCTTGTCTTTTTACTCTAGGAAGGTTTTCTACATATTTATTCTCCACCGAAAAACCCACACCACATCCGTTCATTGAAATAATTAGTGCCTCCACAAAAGAGTCAATGCTATCCACCGGCTGATACGAGCAATTGTAGATACCGATGTTGTTTCGCCTGGCCGCCGGTCCCGCCATTGCCAGCAATCTCATAGAAGGAGTTGCTTTCATTTCCAGAATTGAGTTTCTAATTCGTTTGTAATCGCCAGATCCCAATTTACCTTCCGACAGTTCCCGCAAGTAATCCACAGATCTATCCACGGTTTCTTTCCACGTTTCCCTTCTACCCAAATCATAGTTAAAACGTGAATATTTATCGAAAAATTGAAATTTTTGGATTTGGTTTTCAAAATAGATATCGCTCTCCGAAAAAGCCTTGACCACTTCTTTTGGAACGGGCCGGACATTTCTCAGCTTGGCGTGCTCAACTCTATAGATAATATAATTCTTTGCGGCCTCAAACTCCCCGGCAGCCTGTAATACCAATTCCACTGCATCCTGTACTTGTTCCACTGTTGGTTTGGCGTATTTCGCTCCGATAATGTTTACCACCCTACTAGCTAGCTCCCCTACGGCGGTCGAAGGCACCCTACCAAGATCATCAAAACAAGCGGTGATCGCCTTTTCGATTTTTTTAATTTCAAAGGGCACCGTTCGTCCATCTCTCTTTACTATCGTCTTTGGAAACTCAATTTTTATTTCCTCAATTTTTTTTACCTTATTTGCTTTGTGGTTTTTCATAAATTGTTAGTTTGATTGGTAATTTTCAATGGCGCCAAAATAAATTGCTTATAATCCTCTGCATTATTAAAATCCATATACACGCCGGCAAACCTCAGATATGCAAGCTCATCCAATCTTCTTAACCGATTTAGAACTAGTTTCCCTATATCGCTCGATTTAATCTCCACTGTTTTTCTATTCAGCAGTTTACATTCAATCTCATCCACCAGGTTTTCAATATCCTCCCTTGCCACCTTTCTTTTGTAACATGCTTTACCCACCCCTTTTAGTAATTTTTCTCGATCATACTGTTCTACTTTGCCACTCTTCTTAATTACCTTGAGATCTATGTTAACCACCTTTTCATGAGTCGTGAATCTTTTTCCACACTTTTTACACTGTCTTCTTCTTCGCACAGCTTCAGATCCAGGAAGCCCTCGACTTTCCAAGACATTTGTATCTACATTATTGCAGTATGGACAGTTCATATAAACACAACATTTAGTGTTGTCATAAATCTTCATCCACCACCCCTAGTATGTCAACTCACTCGCAAGATATCAGACCACCTCATGGAGGCCAATCTCCGCAAAATCTTCTTCAAATAGGTCCACCTGTGCTACAATTCCACATATTCTAGGTTCGCACACTAAACAAAAGGAGTCTTTCCATGCCTGTAAATCCCGCTCTTGACGCATGGCGTACCATTTACGTTGAGGAAAAAATGGCTCAGCAAAAAGCTCTCCGGCAACAACAGACAGATGATCTCGAGAAGGCACGGCTTAGGCTGGCCGAATATCTTCGGAAAACAGATTCAAACCAAATTGTCAAAGCCATACTCTTTGATCTTCATCTTAAAATTACTGCTACAAAATCCCTTAAGGGGGAGCTTCCATTAGAAGGCGAATCAATCGACGGATATTTGCCGGTCTTTGTCATTGATCATCAAGGTTTACCCGGATTCAAACAACGTTTCGAAATTCCGGGTTATAGATATTCATTTCACCTCGGAATTGATGAGGTGACAATTACCATCACCTTCTGTCAGGGAGTAAGCGGAAGTATTTTTCCGTATTTTCGACTCACCCATCGCAATGGTCGAAATCATCAGTTAGATTGGAACGTCCACATCGAAAATCCCGATAATAGTCAGCTTAATTATTGGCTCTTCGATCAGATTGGTGGATTAATCTCTAAACGCTATCCTTCTCAAGTAGTGGCAACCATGGCATCTTCGCCCGAGCCAATTTCAAAGATCCACAGTTTTCTCCCGGATGAAGACGAGAACTAAAAGCTCTACAAACTCTCCCGTCGGGAGAGTTTTTTGTGTTCACTGTCAGACTACCCTAACACTGCCAGATTTAGCCCCATCCTGGCCAAGACCGAACCAGAAACATTACCCGTCTCTACCCTAATCCATGCATTTATCACCCCACTTGCACCCGAAAACAAAAACACACCTAGCAATTCACCCACCCCCAACTTGTAAACAAACATCAATATCGGAAGCCGAATCACCGACACCATTAACCCTACAATCAGCAGATTAATCCATTTACCCTTTTGGATTTTCTCCAAATATCCTGCCACAAAACCACTGAAAGTTAGTTCTTCCGTTACAGCTGTTGCCAAGACTACGCCTAACAGATTTGTCTCCCACTTTAACCCTGTCAAATTAAAACGTCTAATCAAAATAAAATACATTGCTCCTACGAATAATCCCATCAAACAAGAAGCTGTCCATTTTTTCCCAAACATCTGCACCTTTTCCTTCATAGAAAGCTGCCACCAAAAAAGCGGAATTATCCAGATCACCGGTTTGAACCAAAGCTCTTCAATTACACTAGGAAGCTGTACAAAATAACGGAAGCTTCCCCAGATAATTAGTATATATAAGTAGTAGTACCAAAGTCGCTTCACAATCTCATCGTATCATAACGGGCATACCGGCAGGCAGGGTATAATGTACTCATCATGTCTCTTACTCGCCAGGAAATTCTTTTATCCATCGAAAAGAGTTATCGAAAGATTATTGGGTACCGCCGTTTCACTTTAACTCAAATTATCTTATTTATTGGAGGATTGTTAATAATCTCTCTTTTCTTCCTGCTAAAAGATGTCCCCAGCCCAGCAAAGCTGGTAAAGACTCCTGCTCCTGTAAGTACCAAAATACTTGACCGAAATGGAAAACTACTTTATGAAGTCTATTCGGAATATAGGAGAACCCCTATTTCTTCCAAGGATATTCCGGACTACGTCAAACAAGCTACAGTTGCCATCGAAGACAAAAACTTTTATTTCCATCACGGTATCGACTTTAGCGGTATCATTAGGGCCGCCTTCAATACTCTTACCAAGGGGAAGCGTCTCGCAGGAGGTTCCACCATCACCCAGCAACTAGTAAAAAACTCTCTGCTTTCCGATTCTCAACGTACAATCACCCGCAAGCTCAAAGAGGCCATCTTAGCTATCGCTACCGAGTTTACTTATTCAAAAGATCAAATCCTCGAGCTCTATCTAAACTACACCCCTTATGGCGGTACTGCTTACGGAATCGAGTCCGCCTCAAAAACTTACTTCGGAAAAAGTGCCAAGGATCTAGATCTGGCACAATCCGCCCTTCTCGCCGGACTACCACAGTCACCCACACGTTACTCTCCTTTTGGAGCCAATCCAGAGCTCGCACTCAATCGTCAGGCCGAAGTATTGCGTCGTATGTATGAAGACGGGTATATCACCAAAGAACAAGTCGAAAATGCCAAAGGCGAAAAGCTGGTTTTCGCCAAAAAAAATATTTCCATCAATGCCCCCCACTTTGCGCTCATGGTTCGAGACAACCTAGTTCAAAAATATGGCGAGGATAAGGTCAACTTAGGAGGCCTAATTGTCACCACCACTCTCGATCTCGATCTTCAAAACTACACTCAAGCTTCCTTGTCAGCCGAAATGAAAAAAATCTCCAAAATGAAAATTAGCAATGGTGCGGCTATTGTCACCCATCCCAATACGGGAGAGATTATCACTCTTGTGGGCTCAAAAGATTATTATGACGACTCCATTGATGGACAGGTAAATGTTGTCACCTCACTTCGTCAACCCGGTTCGTCGATCAAACCTATCAACTACGCCACCGGCTTACTCAAAGGCTGGCCAACTAGCACCACTTATTTAGATGTTCCGACCTGTTTCAACGTTTCCGGTCAAAAGCAATACTGTCCAAAAAATTACGACGGTTCGTTCAGAGGTCCTGTTTCTATGAGGCAGTCTCTTGCCAATTCTCTAAACATACCAGCGGTAAAAATGCTAGCACTAAATGGTTTAGATTCCTTTATCGCGACGGCATCGGCCATGGGAATTTCCTCATGGACCGATCGAAGTCGTTTTGGATTGTCCCTTACTCTGGGAGGTGGAGAAGTAACGATGTACGACATGGCACAAGCTTTTGGCACCTTTGCCAACGGAGGCGTCACAGTTCCTTTGGTGTCGGTTCTGAAGGTAGAAACTTACACCGGCCAAATTCTTGAGGAATTTCAACCAGAAAAAATGGCAAATTTAGTTTCGGTCATGCCGCTAAAATGGAACGATTTTTGGGAATCTAAAAAACAACAGTCCCCAACCTCACTGCAGACAGATCCCAAGGTTACGCTCCCTCTCGAAGTTACTTTCATCATTTCGGACATCTTGGCCGATAACGGAGCCAGATCTGCCGCTTTCGGCTCGACCAGCAAGTTAGTTGTCCCCGGTCACACAGTCTCGGTAAAAACGGGAACCACCAATGATCTAAAAGATAACTGGACCATTGGTTACACCCCAGACTATTTAGCCACCACCTGGGTTGGCAACAACGACAATTCATCCATGAGTTACGTTGCCTCAGGCATCACCGGAGCTTCTCCCATTTGGAACACTATTATGAAGAAGGTCTTACTAAATATCAAAGACAAGCCCCTACCCAAACCGGAAGGGATAACCAATTTCCAAGTCTGTAATCTCACCGGGTTTATGGCCCAACAGGAAAATCAGTGCGAGTCGCATTCTGAATATTTCATCAATGGAATTTTGCCTATTAGTCAAAATAATTTTCCTATCAAAAAGCAAGTTTGGGTCAGACGTTCCGATAAATTTCCCATATTACCTGGGGACGAAACCATCGACCGAGACCTGGAAGAACACATAGTCATTTCCGATCCATTTACACAAGATTTCTGTCTGGATTGCGCTTACACAGTTGATGACAAGGGTCACATTCAGTGGCCACAAACCGTAGTGGACTATTCTCGGTTCCAATCAAGAATCATCACCCCTTACAATTACATGCCGACTCCTACTATTCAGAATGCACCACAAAATTAAATGGCTTCTCCTGACCCTAACTATTTTCTTGGGTTCCCTAGTCACCTATGCTACTTGGAAAAACAATTTACCCCTGATCAGCCCCATTGTCTTGGTTGAAGTTCTTACCGGAAATGCACCGGCATTAAAATCAAAAAAAATTATTTATGGGTTTTTCCCATATTGGAATCTAAAATATTCCGATCAATTAAACATTACTTCTCTTACTCATTTCGCCTACTTTGCGGTCGACCTCAATCCTGACGGTACCATAAATATAAAAAATTCTAAAAATGAGCAAGAACCTGGTTGGAACAAACTGAACTCCAAATCGTTTGAAAAACTGTTCTATCAAACCAAGTTACTCAGTCAGAAAAGTGTTTTAACTATCACTGCCATGGATCCGGAAACGATCACTTCACTTACGACAGACCCTCTTTCATCACAGACTGCCGTCAACTCCATCCTTGAAGTTTATCAAGATAAGCAATTCGATGATATCAACGTCGACTTCGAATATGTTGGGGTACCGGACAACTCGACCAGAGATGGTTTTACTACCTTCGTGAGAAACCTAAAAACATCCTGTCTCTCTCGAAATTACAAATGTCAAGTCGACGTGGATATCTTTGCAGACTCCGCCGAAAAGCTTAGGCTTTGGGACCTTTCCGGCCTCACTCCCTTTACAGACCACTTCATCGTGATGGCCTACGATTATTATCGCAAAACTTCATATCAAGCAGGTCCCGTCGCTCCCATCAGGGGTAAATGTTCCCCAAACTCAAAACATGGAGATCTTTGTCTTGAACAGGACATAATCACACACCTTTCTCAAATCACCAAAGTATTACCTTCGGAAAAAATACTTCTCGGAATTCCTTTTTATGGCTATGAATGGCAGACTGCTAGTCGCGATTACTTGGCAAACACCTACCCCCGAACCGGTACCATGGCCAGCTACTCCAGGATTCAGTCCATTTTTTCCGACCCGACCATATCATCTATTTCTGCAAAATGGTCAGATACTTCTCTAAGTCCATACCTCATTTATGAAAAGAGTGGAAAAATATATCAAATTCAGTTTGAAAACCCACAGTCTTTAGAGCAAAAGATCAAACTGGTAAAATCAGCTAACCTTGGTGGCATTGCCATTTGGGCACTCGGTTACGAATCTCCACATAACGATCTTTGGTTTCCGATAAGTAACCTCTCTACCCCCTAGTCTTTTTCTCTTTCCGGATCTACAATAGAAGTAGTCCCGATGGTAACCAAGAATGAAGCTAAATCAAATAACTTTCTCGCAGCTCTAGGTCGTCCTGTATTCAAATTACTGATCTTCCTCATCTCCCTCGCTGGATTTATTTTGTTTTTTTTCGAAAACCGGGCGACGTCATTGCGGACCAAACTTGCCCTGTATCAGCCGAAGAGTGACCTTTTATTTAGAATGGTTCCATCTTTTTCCAATATTCGCCTTCACTTTCTCAAACAGCTGAAACTTCCACCGAATCGTTATTTACTTTTTTTGTTCTCCGTAATTGGATTAACGACTTTCATCTACATAGAAATTTTCAGGGAATTGCCTGATCCAAATCAACTTTCGCAGTTCCCTTCAAAGCTAACCACCCAGATTCTAGACCGAAACGGAGTGTTATTATACAAAATATACAAAGATGAAAACAGAACTCTGGTGTCATTGGATTCTCTTCCTCCACATGTAAAAAATGCTTTCCTGTCTGCAGAGGACAAAGACTTTTATTTCCACAAAGGATTTTCACTTCCCGGTCTCTTTAGAGCCTTCTACAAAAACATTTTCGATGATCGAATGGAAGGGGGATCCACCATTACCCAACAGCTGATAAAAAACACCCTTCTCACATCAGAAAAAACCATCATCAGAAAAACCAAAGAAATAATTCTGTCCATAAAAACCGAGCGTCTTTTCTCCAAGGATAAAATATTCGAAATGTATTTAAATCAAGTAGGTTTCGGGGGACCGGCCTATGGAATTCAAGAAGCGGCTCGACAGTATTTTGACATTGATGCGAAGGATTTAGATTTGGCTCAGACGGCATATATTGCTGGGCTTACAAGAGCTCCCAGCAAATACTCACCCTTTGGAGATCAGCCGGATATGGCTATAGACAGACAACAGTGGGTTTTGGGACAAATGTATAGAAACGGCCAAATTTCTAAAACTGACCTTGATCAATCTCTTGAAGAAAAATTGGACTTCCGTTCGGCCAAAATAGAAATAAAGGCTCCTCACTTTGTGATGTTGGTAAAGAGACTCCTAATTGATCAGCTGGGAGAAAATGTAGTTACCCAAGGAGGTTTAAAGGTTTACACCACCCTCAACTCAAACCTTCAAGATCAAGTCCAAAAGATTGTAACGGAAGAAATTGAGAAACTTAAACCCTTAAATGTTGGCAACGGATCCGCTTTAATTGCCAACCCAAAGACCGGTGAAGTACTATCCATGGTGGGATCAAAGGATTATTTCAACCTTAAAGAAAACGGACAAGTCAATCTCACCATGGCACTAAGACAACCTGGAAGCTCGATCAAGCCTCTAAATTATGCATTGTTTTTTGAAAACGGCAACGGTCCGGCCACCGTCATTGAAGACAAACCCATCACTATTTATCTCCCTGGTCAAGAAGCTTGGACACCAAAAAATTATGATGGAAAATTTCACGGCTCCATTACTTTAAGACAAGCTTTAGCAAGTTCTTATAATATACCATCGGTTCTATTGCTCACCCAAAACGGACCGAGCAATTTTGCCTCTTTCGCCAAAAAACTTGGTATTACCACATGGGAAGATTCTTCTCGCTATGGTCTGTCCATGGCACTGGGTAGTCTGGAAGTAAGAATGGTCGATCTGGCCACAGCTTACTCAGCTTTTGCCAACCAAGGAATCAGTACTCCACTAAATACAATTTTGAGTGTCGAAAAACCGGATGGAAAAAAGATTAGGTTGTCCATTTGTTCTAGTGGTAAAAACAAAATCACTGAAGTCACCGGTGTCAACGCCGAAGACAGTAGGTGCAATTCCAAAAAGGCGATTTCGCCAACTACAGCTTATCTCATCTCGGACATATTGAGTGACAACACCGCTAGAAGCCCGGCTTTTGGGACTAACTCGGTTTTAAACATCAAGTCAGCCAAGGTATCTGTTAAAACCGGGACCAGTAATGATCTTAAAGATAACTGGACCATAGGCTACACCTCAAACTTCCTTGTGGCTACGTGGGTTGGAAATAATGACAATACCCCGATGTCCCAAATCGCCTCTGGTATCACCGGAGCGTCTCCTATTTGGGCAAAAATTTTTAATTTAATTTTAGAAACAAACCATGAACCAAAGAGCTTGACTCCTCCGGAAAATTTAATTAAAGTTCCCATCTGTATTCTAACGGGTACACTTACTTGTACCGGTTGTCCTACCAGAACAGATTACTTCATCAAAGGAACAGAGCCAAAGACCGCTTGCGATCCAGCCGATATTGAGCGCCGTCTCCACCCAACACCGTCACCCGTCAACGCTCCCTAGATTTGAAAACAAATAGACGTCTTATCTTGAGTTCTAGATTCCTTGAGTTCTTTACAATTTATACTCCACGTAATTTTTCCATTCCGGTTTAGGCATGCCCCCTTTTGGTACTCCTATCTTAAATCCCGGTAATCCAAATTTAATCTCTTTCAATTTTGGCCATATCCAAAAAAACATTGTGATTCCCAAGACAATCAGTAGTGTCCAAAACACTATTTTTCTGTCTGCCATCCTCTCTTCCTTGGACTTTTTCCGCTTTACTCTATTTTTCCCTGGCACTTCCTCGGTATTTTCGTCTTCATCTTGCGGTACTTCCAACAGCCTTTCTTCATCGTTCATATTAATCAATTTTTTCCCGCCAGACATCGGGGTTAACTAGACATGATGGTTGTCTGTTTTCAATCGCATCGGCAATATTATCCACTACAATTTTCGCCATTGCCAGGCGTGCTTCGACTGTCGCCGATGCCGTATGTGGTG
>DQFC01000012.1 GCA_003531665.1 Candidatus Collierbacteria bacterium | reverse complement strand
ATGTCCTTAAAGATTATTGCCTTGGAGGTTAATTATTTGGCTCAAGATCTTGACATGGATATTGCCACGGCTTGTTTGAATAAGATATCAATAAATGAATCTCGTGTGTGGGATAAAGAAAAACTAAACGGAAATTATTACAAAGGTAGCCAAAGCTAACCTTCTTTTTTGTTTCTCATCTTCTCCCGCATTTGCTCCACCAAACGGACCATAAATCTCACGTTATGAATAGAAGCTAGTCGATAATAGGTTAGCTCCTTGGATCGGTAGAGATGATTGAGATACCCACGAGTGTATCCGGATTGACAGGTAAAGCAATCACAGCCCTCCAAAATGATGTTTTTATCGCTCACGAACTGTGCATTGCTAATGTTAAGTCTTCCGTTAACAAACTCACTCTCAAAATTCCCACCTCGTAACTCCCCATGATACAGAGCCCCGTTTCTGGCAAGCCTCGTTGGCGCCACACAATCAAACATATCAATGCCGCATTTGATGATATCTACAATGTTCTGCGGATCGCGTCCCAAACCCATTGTGTAAATCGGCTTACCTTTTGGTAAAAGATGTTTGATCCAGCCGATCACTTCTTGCGTCGCCTCCATGTTGTAACCAATTGTTTCTCCACCAAGGGCTACGCCACTGAACGGCATGGAGGAAATAAACTTGGCGGACTCCTCTCTCATTTCTCTGTCCGTACTCCCTTGAATAATGCCAAACAATGCCTGGTCTGTGCCCTGAGCGCTTTTTTTTCCGTTCTCCTCCCATCTTTTAATACACTTTTCAGCCCAGCGGTGGGTTCTGTTGAGGGCTTCTCTGACATATTTTTTTTCAATTTTGTCAGGGGTACATTCATCGAAGGCCATGATAATGTCCGCTCCCAGATCTTTCTGAATATCCATTGATTTTTCTGGGGTAAACCGATGCATTTGTCCGTCCAGATGAGACTTGAAGGTTACTCCGTCCTCGTCGATTTTGGATAGAGTTTCGCCTTTGGCACCAAGTCCCAAGGAAAATACTTGAAAACCTCCGCTATCGGTAAGAGTCGGCCCGTTCCAGTTCATAAACTTAGCTACTCCTCCCATTTTGGAAACCACTTTTTCCCCGGGGCGCAAAAATAGATGATAAGTGTTGGCTAGGACGATTTCGGCTTTTGTATCACGAATATCCTTCCCATCCAGCGCCTTCACGGTTGCCGCCGTACCAACTGGCATAAATACCGGTGTTTGAACCTCACCGTGATCGGTGGTTAGCACTCCAGTCCCGTCAGAATTTTTGATGAATTTGAATGGCATGGTTGTATTTTACTTTGAACTAAGTAACAATTGATGAGTGGAACTTGGAATCCGTCACGGTAGGCACCTTCAATAAGCCTGTAATATTGCATTTTTAGCTTAGGTGTGGTACAATCTAGGATAGTTTTCGCACCTAATATTTCAAAAAAGAGGAGTCACCATGAAACGCTTTGCCTTAGAAGGCTGGATTCAGGTTCAATTTGGCGGCAGTATGGAAAAATACGTGCACCCAACCATTGGCGGCTGTTTGCTGATCGACCCGAGTCGGGAAGCTATAGCTGTCTGCAACAAAAGTAACCCCACTCTGGTGGAGGCCAGGCAGTGCCTGGACGATGTAGTCAAACTGGGTGGTGGGAACGATCTGAGTCCTGCTCGGCTTCTACAAGCTGAGATAAACGCTGTCAGCAACCGGATTGCCCCAAGAATGGTTTACAACCATGTTTTCAAGCTGTTCGGCTCTGTACAAATGGCCCATCGGGTCTATATGGGGTTCTATCACGATACCGACGGCTTGGACAAGCCTTTCTGGCTTATCGCCCGGACCTCTTCTGAGGCACTGGAAATCGACCGCGCCGCCGCCTTATTGTCTTCCCAAGCCCCCACCGCAATTGAGGCATCCACGTCTCAGACAATTCTCTACTACTACACTGGACACTACAGTGTCATCAAGATTGTCATTGTTGGGCATGGGCGTGGTGGACAAGGGGTAAGCTGGGAAATGAATAAGTCTCCCGCTCATGGTGTTGACGCCGATCCTTGCCTCGAGCAGATCGACTGTTGTCTTTGTGGAAACAGGTCGTTTTTTCTCTATTGGCCCGGTGACTACGCCGATTTCATGAGACAGGCGGAGACCGTATTCCTCCGCCACGCAGACGAGTGTGAAGGAAAAATCAGGGTTCGTCTTTAGTATCAGACCTCTCACGTAAAGTGAGAGGTCTTTTGTTTTGAGAAAGAAGGTGGCTATGAGCCGGGGGTGGGACTCGAACCCACTACCTGCGGTTTACGATACCGCCGCTCTACCAGCTGAGCTACCCCGGCAACATCCACTATTTTACTCGAAATACCGCTAGGTTATTGATGAATGGTAAAATACCCCATACATTGACATGTGGAGGCCTAATGGGTTTCAGAAAAGTATCGATTGATATTTCTTTGACAAGAGAAGATATGGCAGAGTTGTTGATTGATAACAAAAGGGTTGTAGCTCTCACTTCCCAAAACGAAGCCATTGCCATCAACGGTTTCGGGGTACACAAAATGGAACCAAAACTCGATGGAAATGGAATAACTCACGTTTTTCAATCAAGCGTGGAACTCAAAGAAGAATATATTTGGTGTAAGGTTTCATTATCTACCGAGAATGGGTTCAGGTTTATCGGACAAATCACTTACGATTCCTATTTGGATGACACTTGTGAGTAATCATACGTGTATGCCATACTTCCACACACTTTGACAAACGGAGGCACAATGGGTTTTCAAAAAAAATCTTTGATTATTTCCCTCACCCGTGAGGAACTGATTGGTCTGATCATTGACAACAAGGCAGTGGTAACCAAGACAGAAGACAAACCGATTACATTATCCGGTTCGGGAACTTACACAAACGAACCAGACTACAAAAACGGCGGCGTCTCTCACATTTTTTTCACCAATATTGACTTTGATGGTGAATATCTTTGGGCAAAGGCAACCCTACTTTCATACGATGGTCAGACATTCATTGGCACGCTCGCATACGACCATTTCCCCGACAACATGTCTGAATAGCAGTTTACCGTGTTTGAGTTTATTCTCAGGCACGGTTTTTTGTGTTCAGGCTATTGATCCAACTTTGGGATAGTAATTTTGACACCGGAATAAATCAAATCCGGATTGGTAAAGACCTTTTTATTGGCCCAATAAATTTTGGTCCATTTGAATCCGTCTCCGTAGGCTCTAACGGCCAGCTTCCAATACGAATCTCCTTTTTGAGTAGTGTATTCACCTGCTTCAATAGGTTTACCGGATGGTTTTACTTCTGCTCGAATAACGTCTCCTTTGTCAGAAATAGCAATGTCTTTTTTAGCTTCAAACACAGTAATCTTTTTCGGGTCAACCTTCGGTATTCTAAGTTCCATCCCGGCACTAATCAGTCCCTTTCCGGTAATTTTATTCTCACTCATTATGTCGACATAGTTATAGCCAGACTTGTAGTATTTTTCTGAGATGTGCCAAAGATCATCCCCCTTAACTACCTTATAGGTATCAATTAGTTTATCATTGATTGATTCATCCTTCTTTTCTGTAGTTGCAGGTTGTTGTTCGTTTAGAAGGATTCCTTGCCAGGTTTTCAGATTTGCTGTGCGGAAATAGTTAAATATTAGTCCAGCAATGACCACAATCACCACTGCGCCCATCAGCGTACTGATGGCATTCTCGTTTAGTTTGAAGAATTTTAGGATATTTTTAATACGTTTTTCCGTACTCTGTCCTGTTTTCATACCTCAATCTTATATAAAGACTTATGTTTGTCAATAGGTAGTATTTGGGTGAGACGGCTGTTCGAATCCCATTTTTGGCAGCAAAAAAAGCTCGCACCATGCGAGCATTTTCATTGCGAGGCTAAGAAGATGATATTCGGCCTATCTGAACCAAGAATCAGTGGCTCTGTCACAGGTTCAATTTTGCCAATAAAAAAACCGGCTATCAATCACCGGTTCTTTCTACTTTGCGAGGCTGGGGGGATTCGAACCCCCGACCTTCTCCGTGACAGGGAGACGCGCTAACCAACTGCGCTACAGCCCCAAATAGCATGTCGAAACATCGCAACTTTGATTATATCTGACTTTGAGGCTAATACAAGCCATCATTTGGGTTTCTCGACCAACCCTACGCTCAAATCACACTTGTTCAATATCCTATAACTTGACAAATAGCCTATGCTGTGATATAATTCATCTCATAAGATTGAGAACTCTCTCAATCATCACACTAACTTGTTAAAGGAGATTTACCCCATGAAAAACAGCAATCTGTTCATCCTGCTCGCTCTTGCCGCAATCGTCCTCACCACCCTCGCCTGCGCCTCAGGCAACCCGTACGCCTCCGTCGAAAGCCCCGCGGGCTTCTGGAAAGGTTTGTGGGACGGCATGACTGTCCTATTTTCGGGTCTCATCAGCATTTTCAATCACAGCTATGGACTCTATGAAGTCAACAACAACGGCGGCATGTATAACCTCGGCTTCTGGCTCGGCATCTCACTGCTGGCTGGTGCATCCCGCGCTAGCGCTGGCAAGTAATCTCTGCAACAACCCCGCCTCTCGGCGAGAAAAGGAAAGTCTTCCTTCTCTCGAAGGGAGGCTTTTTTTTGGCAAAAATCTTGCCCTGTTTATTGCACAGCGACCTTCTTAAGCCATTATCCGTAGAGTTGGGTGCGTTCGTGCCTCAGATAGCTATTGCTTTTAGGACTTGATATAATGTGCTAGTTAAATCATCTTAACCTTTACAGATTGTCTCGCGGTGATGATGGCCACGGGGAAAGTAGAAAGGAGCCAGAAATGGCTGTTCGTTTGTACGTAGGGAATCTACCCTACAATATTACTCAAACCAGACTCCAGGAGATCTTTTCTCCCTTTGGTGCTCTAGGTGAGGTAACAGTTATTTCAGATAAGTTCTCCGGCAGGAGTAAGGGCTTTGGATTCGTTGAATTCGAAGACGCTGAAGCTGCTAAGAGTGCTATCGAAAAAATGAATGGTGCTGACCTTGATGGTCGCAACATTATTGTTAATGAAGCCCGTCCCAAAGAAGACCGTCCCGCTGGTGGGAGATCCTTCGGAGGCCGCTAAGTTAGCTCTTAATTCGTAAGAATTACGTATAATGGTCGTATGACCGTTAACCGAGAAACCGCCCAGCTCCTTGAAAGAGTTGCGGCGGTTTTTCGTGTTAAAGAAGGTGATACTTTTAGAGTCAAAGCCTATTTAAATGCTGCTGCGGTCATAGACAGTCTTACGGAGCCGCTGGACGAACTTTGGCGGCAACAAAAGCTCGACACAATACCTGGCCTCGGGAAGGCACTGATAGGATACATGGATGAGTATTTTTCCAAAGGCAGGGTCCGTCATTTCGACACTCAACTCAAAAAAGTTCCGGCGGGGATGTTTGCTCTGATGGAAATTCGCGGAGTGGGTCCCATGACTGCTTATAAAATTGCCAGAAAATTTCATCTAAAAGATCGAGACACGGCTATATCTCAGTTGGAAAAACTTATCAAGGATGGCAAGCTAAGCGGTCTTGAAAGTTTCAAAGAGAAATCGGTCGAAAGACTAAAAAAATCACTCAAAGTCAAATCCTCCGGTAAGGGTCGGATTCTTATCTCTGACGCCTTGTCCATCGCCGAACCCTTCATTTACTACCTTATGCTGTCTCCACACACCATATCGGCCGAACCGCTTGGCAGTCTTCGAAGACGTCTTTCCACTGTAGGAGATATTGATCTGGCCATAAACACGAAGAACCCTACCGAGTCTATGTCGCATGCTCTCTCTTACCCTCAGATTAGCTCCATCATTACGCGGGGCGACAAGGTCAGCCACGTCAAGCTAAAAAATGGCTTCGAAGTCGATATTAAGATCTCTCTTCCCGATGACTGGGGAAGTTTACTCCAGCACTATACCGGCTCCAAGATGCACAATATTCGTCTCCGGACTATTGCCAAGGAAAAAAACCTTTCACTGTCTGAGTGCGGGATCAAGAAAGGTAAAAAAACCAACCATTTCAAAACCGAAAAAGATTTTTACCGTTTCTTGGGAATGCAGATGATTCCGCCTGAGATTCGAGAAGGAGCTGGTGAGATCGAACTAGCCCAAAAAAACAAGATACCCAACCTGATTGAATTGAGTGATATCAAAGGCGATCTCCATATTCACAGCAACTTTGATTTTCCCAGTTCTCATGACCAAGGTAATAGTTCACTCCACGATATTCTTACCAAAGCTGAAGCACTTGGATATGAGTACATCGGAATATCAGACCACAATCCAAAATATTCTGACTTGTCGGAAAGCGAGACAGAAAACATTTTACGTGCCAGAAAAAAGTATCTAGAGCAGGACATTCGTGCTTATGAAAAGAGTGTGAAAAATAGAGGAATTAAATTACTCATAGGTTTGGAGGTGGATATTAGGCCCGGGGGGGATCTTGCTCTGAGCGATAAACTTATGAATTTACTAGACTATGCCATCGTCTCCATCCATTCCGCATTTGATAAAACCAGAGAAGAAAATACCGAAAGAATTATCGCGGCCCTTTCTCATCCAAAAGCCACAATCCTCGGACATCCCACTGGTCGGATAATAAACAGTAGGGAGCCCATATCGGCCGACTGGGAAAATATATTTGAGTTCTGTGCAAAATACAAAAAGATCATTGAGGTCAACGCTTACCCCGACAGAATGGACTTACCTGAAGATCTGATAAAGAGCGCTGTGTCCAAAGGTGTCAAGCTCATCATCAATACGGACAGTCATGGCGTCAATCATATGGAGGGCGTGAAATATGGTGTCTGGCAGGCCAGAAGAGGCTTTGCTACAAAAAGAGACGTTGTAAACTCCCTAACATGGAAGAACTTGCAGACAGTGCTAAAATAGTTTTGTTACTTAATTAGTCAAGACCTATGAACTTCCCCCTTCTGCTTCTCGTTGCCGCCGTTATCATATTTTTCTACGTAGTCTCTCTTTACAACTGGTTCCAAACCGCGCTTACCAGGATTACTGCATCCATCCAAGATATTGGAAATCAGCTAAAGCGACAAGCCAGTCTGATTCCCAACCTTGAAAAATCGGCTAAAGGCTACCTCAAGCACGAAAAGGGCATCTACGAGGCCATAGTTTCTGCGAGAAAAGCCGTTGAAAAAGCCTCCGGCAGCAAAGACATTTCCAAAATTGAAGCCGCCTCGGACGCTGTAAGTTCTCTGGTTCCCAAACTCCAGATCCTAGTCGAAAGTAATCCTGAAATGAAAGGCGTCGAAGTCATCAACAAGCTCATGGACGAGCTCCGCGACACGGCAGACAAACTGATGTACGCCAGACGCGTGGTCATCGATCTTACTGCCGACTTCAACGCTAAAGTAGTCACAGTTCCCAGCAATTTCGTGGCTATGATCTTCGGCTTCAAGATGCAAAAAGGTCTGTCTACACCCGTAGAGGGAGGCCATCTCGAAGTTTCTGAAGCCGAAACGAAAGAACCCAAGATCGACCTCTGATAGAATTCGTTTCAGATGAAAAATATTTACGAACAAGTTGACGAGAATAAATTCCGGAGTGTGGTGGTTATCACATCCTTTATCGTTTTCATCACCGCCGCCACCTATCTCATCACTTATTCACTCGGATATGATCTGAGCGCTGTCGGAATAGCGTTGGTCCTCTCAGGTATTTTTAGCTTCATCGGTTACTACAACTCCGATAAAATAATTTTAGGGATATCCGGCGCCTCCCCCGCCAACAAAGGGGATCATTTTGAGTTTTATACAGTNNGATCCTGAACACGCGGTTGTCTGTGCCACTACCGGAATTCTCTCTAAACTAAACCGTACCGAAATGGAAGGTGTTGTCGCTCACGAACTCAGCCATATCAGAAACTACGACATCCGCCTGATGAGTATCGTTACCATTCTCGTCGGTTTGGTTACCCTTCTAGCCGATATTCTCCTTCGAACCAGAATGAGGGGAAAATCAGATAGGGAAGAGGGAAACCTCGGAGCTATTCTGATGATTGCAGGAATTATCATGGCTCTGCTCTCACCCCTTGTTGCTCAGTTGATTCAGTTGGCCATTTCCAGGCGGCGCGAATTCTTTGCCGATGCTTCCGGTGCACTTCTAACAAAATATCCCGCAGGGTTGGCGAGTGCGCTCGAAAAAATCTCCGCCGACAAAGAGCCCCTGGAGGCGGCCAACAAAGCCACTGCCCATCTCTACATCGCCAATCCGCTGAAAAATCACCACGATTCTATCGGCTGGTTCGCCGACCTCTTCAACACCCATCCCCCAGTTAAGGAACGTATCAAAGCCTTACGAGCAGGATAATTTGCTTTTCTTGTACCAATGGTAAATTAAACGGGAATTGACAACAATAGCTTTCAGGTTAACTCTTTTTCCAGATTGATACATTCGCATGCATCGTTTAAGGATTTGTGTTAATTCCCGGCAATCTTTCTCTTCCTTTGGTAGTTCTTGGAGAATCATATTACCCATAGAAGCTACTTGAAACTCATCAAGTAAATCCTCATAAAAATCGGACAGTATTAACAATATTTTTTGCTTGGGATCATCCGTTATGTTGGTATAGCGAGAAAATAACTTCAACATTGGAAGTTCATAAAGCTCAAGTTTCTTAATCCACTTTGTTCGAATTTTTGTTCGGACCACGTTTCTCCTGAAAAAGTAGTCCTCGTACCATTTTGCGAGTATCGGTGTCTCGGTTCTAATTAATTGTGCCCATTTTTTAGCCACAGATAGTTCTTTGCTAAGGTTTCGTGTGGTTGCCGCATATACCAAATATGGGAGATAATCTATACTTTTAGTATTTTCATGAATCATGTAAAATCCTGGGTAGATCAAGGGTTCTGGATTTTGGCCCAATTCTAGGTTTCTGTTTATAGCATAAGCTTTAACCGATGCTTCAGGATATCCAAGCAGTATTCCTGTTTTTATTTCGTTATCGTAATCTGTTGAGCGTAGGATGACCGAAGAAAGTAATACTTTTTCCATATCTTTTCCAACATGAAGTGAGGTGCAGTTACCCTTCTCGGGGGAACTGTGCAATCCTGCCACGCGTAACCATTTTTCGATACGTAACAAATTTTCTTTGTTGGATTTTCGCTTTTGTCTTGTTAGTGAGATTTCGGAGACGGGTTTCAGTTCTCGGTAGGCGAGCCAAAGGAAGACTTTATCTAACAAGTCGATAGGTAAAAATAATAAACTTCGCGATAATTTTTGATCAAAAGTAGTCATAAAAATGGCTCAGGCGGACCCGAGCCGGTAAGAATTGTTAATCACTTGAGCAGCATTTTGTATTGTATTCGTGTCCGCAGTTCCAACAAGTATTACGACCAATAGCGTTAGACTTACCACACTTGCAACAATACCATTTTAGAGCAGAAATAATTCTTCCAATCATATAAAATTGCTCCTTAGTTTAAAGATAGCTGATTCTATCACATTCAGTCTGTAGTAAGTTTTATAATAAATATAGTGCAAAACATCAAGGGAAAGAGCTTTTCCAACGACGACATCAAAGGTGTAGATTTCGAGAACACCAAGTTTGTCGATAGCAAATTTACCAAATGCCTTTTCAAGTTCACCGGTTTTCTGGAGTGTGTTTTTGTGAACTGCGACTTTTCCAATGCTTTGCTGGACTCCACCTCCTTCACCAAATGCCGTTTTGAAGATTGTAAACTGAATTGGATAAACTTCAAAGATTGTTCACTTTCGGGGTGTATATTTCAGCACTGTTTAATGGAAGGCTGTTCATTTGAAAAACAAAAGCTTCCCGAGTGCTCCTTTCCGGAATCCGATCTCACCTCGGTTTATTTTGCCAACTGCGACCTTTCGGGGATGGATCTCACTCGTGTTAACTTCGAAAAAGCCATTTTTGATTATTGCAAACTAAAAAACACAGACTTTACTGATTCGAACACTACGGGAGTCTCCTTTCAAAACTGCCAGATAATCAAAACCATTCTTGATCTGGAAGGCTTCATCCAATTCGGTCTCTCCAAAGGTTTTGTTCTTAAAAGCTGATAAAATTTGGCGCATGTCTTCAGCCATATCCAAAGAAATGCTTCTTTCGTCGGTAATTTCCGGTGAAGTAGGCAAACTAAGTCCCAAATTGTCCTTCTGGCAGTCCGACATCGCGGCAACCCAAACCTTGTGGGAATCACCCGATTCTCTTTCCTTGGAATCTGTGCTGGATTTCATCGACCCGGAAGAAGATCTGTATGAATCAGTTAACCTGGCTTTACTATATGGCATCGGTTGGGAGTTCATCTGGGGGAGGAAGCCGCCTGAAGTCGTCGGCCGGCTTCGCCGGGAAACTATTCAAAAGGCCAGAACGGGAGTGGCCTTAAGTGAATTAGAATCTTTGTGGTACCGCCTAATTTGCGTGGATACCGATATGTTTTAATTCCGTATGTGTGTTCCGTGATGCTTACCTTTCAAGATCGCTTGTACAAGCTCGTTCGGTATGTTTCCGTTGATAATAATTGTTTCAAAGCCTCTTTTTGCCATCACTAAACTTTCTTTCACTTTATGAATCATTCCTCCGGTCACATCAACTTTCCTTGAGTCGGAAATAAATCTTTCGACTTCCTTAATATTCTCATGGCTGATTACGGAAATGGTTCTCCCTTCTGAGTCATACACCCCGTCTGTATCCGTACAATAAACGAAACTGACTTTAAACTTCTTAGCTATTTTCCCGGCCAGAGCCCCCAGTACCATTTCTGTCGAATAGATACAGGCCCCAATTTTCTTGTCAAAAATCACATCACCATATAACACCGGTAAATAGCCGATCCTTAAGGCTTGTTCAATAGGGTCACAAAAAACCTCTTCGACTTTGAAGTTATACGCCAGAATGCAACTCTCTGGAGAAAACGACACCGCCGGTAGCTTCTGGTCAAGAAAGGTTTTAATTACTATTCTATTGAGTTCAATTGCCCGGTCGGCTACGATCGGAAAGCCTTTAAACTGAAGCGGCCCCTTGATACCGTCCCTCACCTGGTATTCTACGGCAGGTCGGTGGGCAAAAGACCCGGCACCATGTGCCACGATAATTTTCCCCTTAAAGATGTTATGAATCTTTTTAAGTTCACCGGCAAGTCGATCAATTGTTTCCGGCCTTGATGTTCGATCTTTCCCCTTATCGGTAATCAAACTTCCCCCTAACTTAATTAAAATCAGTTTCTCCATTACCCCAAGTTTATCACTGTCGGCTTAGCACTCAGCTTGACGGAGTGCCAAAGCCGTAGTATTATTTTTGTATGGAAAATAACAAGCCCGAAGAAGGTAAGCTCCTGGAGAAATATACTGTGAATCTAACCCATAAGGCTAAGTCGCACCTACTCGATCCGGTTATTGGCCGGGACATGGAGATTCGCCGCGTGATGCAAGTCCTTTCCCGCCGTACGAAAAACAACCCCGTTCTTATTGGTGATCCTGGTGTTGGCAAAACCGCTTTAGTGGAGGGCCTAGCCAATCGTATCGCCGATGGTGATGTCCCTGACTCCATCAAAGATAAAGATTTACTCGTGCTGGATATGGCCAGTGTTTTGGCCGGTGCTTCGTATCGCGGTGAATTTGAACAAAGGATGAAAGGTATCGTTGATGAAGTCAAGAAAGGCGCAGGGCAATACATATTGTTAATTGACGAACTTCACACATTAGTCGGAGCCGGTGCGGCCGAAGGAGCGGTCGATGCCGCCAATATTTTGAAACCTGCACTAGCCAGAGGTGAACTCCATCTTATTGGCGCCACCACTATCGATGAATATCGTAAGCACATCGAAAAAGATGCCGCTCTCGAACGACGCTTCCAGCCAATTTTAGTTGAAGAGCCTAGCAAAGAGGACACTATTGCTATTCTTCGAGGAATTAAGGAAAAATACGAGATTCATCACAAATTAAGAATCAGCGATGATGCCCTCATCGCGGCCGTAAATCTTTCTGTCCGCTACCTTCCGGATCGTTTTCTGCCGGACAAAGCGATAGATCTAATCGACGAAGCCGCTTCTTCTCTCAAAATTGAAATCGATTCTATGCCGGCAGTTTTGGATCTTTTGAAAAGAAAAATTACGCAAATCGAAATCGAGCTAGCCGCCCTCAAAAAAGAAAATTCCGACTCGGCCAAGGCTCGACGTGAATTACTGGAAAAAGATCGGGAGGATAAAAAGGTAGAAGCCGCCAAGATTGAAGTCGCTTGGAAGCAACAGAAGGGAATTATCGAAGAAATAAATAAGATCCAATTTGAGATAGATCAAACTAAAGTCAAATTTGACACTGCTGAGAGAGAAGTGCGTCTCGAGGAAGCAGCTGAACTAAAGTACGGGACGTTACCCAAACTTCAAGCAAAATTAAACGAAAAACAAACAGAATGGGGAAGTATCAAACCGGAAGATCGTGTTCTGCAATTGGATGTAGACACAGAAGATATTGCGAGAGTCATTTCCCGGTGGGCGGGTATACCGGTTACCAGGCTATTGGGTTCCGAATCATCAAAACTAATTAATCTAGAAAGGGAACTCACCAAGCGGGTTATTGGGCAAGATAAAGCCATTAAATCCGTGGCTAATGCCATCAGAAGGTCTCGCGCAGGCATTTCTGACGAGAATAGGCCGATAGCTTCGTTCCTATTTTTAGGACCCACTGGGGTTGGAAAAACCGAAACAGCCAAAGCCTTGGCTGAGGAACTCTTTAACGATGATAAATCTCTTATTCGTATCGATATGACCGAGTACACCGAGAGTCATTCGATTGCTCGGCTCATCGGTGCTCCTCCAGGTTATGTGGGCTATGAAGAAGGCGGTCAACTAACGGAAGCCGTTAGACGCAAACCTTACTCGGTCATCCTTTTTGACGAGATCGAAAAAGCTCACCCGCAGATATTCAGTGTTTTCTTGCAGATCTTAGACGATGGCCGTCTTACGGACGGCAAGGGTCACACTGTCAATTTCAAGAATACAGTCATCATCATGACGAGCAATCTTGGTGGTGGCTTTGTGGTTGACGATAAAATGGATGAGGTTGACATTGAAGCAAAGATGCATGAAGCACTCAGAGATAATTTTCGTCCGGAGTTCTTAAACCGGATTGATCAAATCATTACTTTCAGGCGGTTAGGCAAGGAAGAAGTGTCTAAAATAGTCGACATCCAACTTCGGGAGCTATCTGGTCGATTATCTTCAAAAGGTTTCCATATAGATTTTGACAAATCCGTGAGTGATTATATTGCTCTCTTTGGTTTCGACAAAATCTACGGTGCCCGCCCCATAAAGAGAGTTCTCCAAAACAAGATTGAAGACGAACTCGCTCTGCAGATAATCGAGGGCCGCCTGCAAGTAGGCAAAAAGATTTCCGTAGGTATCAAAGATGGTAGTTTATCGGTAAAATAGGTGGTTGTGATCAATCTAAAGATTACCAAGCTCGAAAAAAGCTACAACCAGCCGCTTCTGGACGACGTCACCCTGACTCACACGGGTAACGGTGTGGTGGCTTTGATAGGGGATAATGGCAGTGGTAAATCCACTCTTCTAAAAATTCTCATGGGACTAGACGAGCAAGATGGCGGCAAAATCGAGTGGGGTGGTGACGTTCGTATCGGCTATCTTCAGCAAGAGATCGATTCTCTTCCAACTTTATCGGGTGGCCAAAAGAAGATTGCTCTCTTGGCGGATTTGATCTATTCCAACCTCTATGATGTATTGCTTCTGGACGAGCCAGACAATCATCTGGATATTGAAAACAAACAGTGGTTAGCGAGTGCCATCGAGTCTTTCGATGGTTTGGTGGTAATGATTTCCCACGATAGGCACCTGCTCAAACAAATCACCACCCATACTTGGCTAGTCGAGGATCGAGAAATTCGCACTTATCCCTTCGGATATGAAAAATTTGTCTTGGAATACGAGAAAGAAAGAGAAAGTATGGAGCATCTCTTTCATGTTCAGGAAAAAGAGCACAAGAGATTAAAAGAGTTAGTTAACGTCTTCAAAGCCAGAGCCTCAAGCGGACCCAAAATGGCTCGATATTATCATGCTTTGGAAAAACGTCTGGCCCGTTTCGAGGCCGAGATGGTCAAAGATCCCAAAAAGCACGACGCTCATATACAGCTTAGTACTTCTGTTTCCGGTAAACAGATCAAGCATAAAATTGCCATAATGGTAAAAGATCTGGACTTCTCTTACCCGGACAATCCTGTCTTTGAAAACGCCGAACTCTATATTGAGGTAGGTGAAAAGGTAGCTTTGATATCTCCCAACGGTTCCGGTAAGTCTACTCTTATCAAACTAATTCTTGGTCAATTAATTCCGTCCAACGGAGTTGCCAGAACGGGTGAAAACCTCAAAGTCGGTTATTATTCTCAGGAACATCTCGAAGCGTTGGACAAAGACTCATCTCCAATCGATTGCTTCACCCAGAGATTCCCGATTGCCGATTACGAAGCCGCTGCCGTTCTTCGCAAGTTTTATTTTAGTAAACACACCATTAAATCTAAAATATGGACTCTATCCGGTGGCCAAAAGGCCCGTTTACAATTGGCCCTTTTTCTTTACACCAATCCCGATATTCTCATCCTCGATGAACCCACGAACCACCTGGATCTCAAATCTGTCGCGGCCCTCGAAGAATTTTTGGTCGATTACGAAGGCACTGTGCTTTTGATTTCTCACGACCACGATCTCCTCAACAACGTTTGCGACATCGCCTACGAAGTCAGAAACAAAAAGATCCTCCTCAGCCCCAACTTCCTAAACGAAAATTAGCCCACAAAAAGGCACTCTGATTTCAGAGTGCCAAGTAGCAAGAAAGTTAATCGTAATGAAAAGCGCGGGCTTCGCGGTACTGGTCGAGAACCGGTAAGGAGAGTGAGTAAACTTCCATTACTCTTTGCATCGGCTTTATACTTTCGGCCTGTGCTTTCTCCCGAGCACTCTCTGTCGGCATTACATAAACTGGAAAATCTTCGTACTCCAAAGTGTCGCACACAATAATCATGTGTGTAGCCCCTTTTTCTTTACCTTTAGCATACCATTCCTTGATCAAATCTCTCGAAACAGACATAATAACTCCTCTCATTAATGTGCTTTATAGGCCATTATATCATCTAACTACCATGCACAAAAAATCCTGCTAAAATTGGGTTTGTGCACAAAGTAACAGTTACCTCTGACGACGTCAAAAAAATTGCCAAGCTAGCCAATCTCCAACTTCAAAAGGATGAAGCAGATCGCTTCGCAGGGCAGTTCACGGAAACCGTTGACATGATCAATCGGCTGAACGAAATCAACACCTCTGACGTTCCTGCTACATACCAAGTAAACGGCCTGGCCAACATATCCCGGGATGATACCGTAGATCTTAAAAGAATGCTTCCTCAAGAGGTCGCTCTCCGAGAGGCCAAACTTACCAGCAACGGCTTTTTTGTTGTTCCCCGAGTTATTGACACAGACGAAACGGAAAGTGTGATCTAATGAAACAACTACACGAACTAACCATCAAAGAAGTCCACGAAGGCTATCGAAATAGGATTTTCTCCTGTGTCGATTTGGTTAAACACTTTTTGAGTCGCATTGATAAATATAACCCCAAACTTAATATCTTTTTGGCTCGTAACCAACATGCCTTGGAACAAGCTGCGGTCATCGACAAAGAAATCGCGGAGAAGGGGATCGATAGGGAGCTGCTCGGCATACCCATGGCCATAAAAGATAATTTCTTAACTGTTGGTATTTCTACCACTGCCAGTTCAAACATTCTAAAAGGTTACATGCCACAGTATGAGTCGACCGTAACCGGTAAGCTTCTGGCGGCTGGTGCCATCTTTTTGGGTAAAACCAATATGGATTCTTTTGCACACGGTAGTAGCACCGAAACATCCGACTTTGGTCCTACCCATAATCCCTGGAACCCAGACAAACTTCCCGGAGGTTCTTCCGGTGGCTCTGCAGCTGCCATATCAGCACAGTTAGTGACAGCTGCTCTTGGTAGTGAGACCGCCGGCTCAATTCGCCAACCTGTTGCTTGGTGCGGTGTCACCGGTTTTAAGCCCACCTATGGTCGTGCCGGGCGCTATGGTTGTATTGCTATGGCTAGCTCCACTGACTCACCGGGCCCAATTGCCAAGACTGTTGAGGATGTCGCCATTATTACCAAAGTAATTTCCGGGAAAGATCCCTTTGACGCTACAACCAGCTCTTTGGATGTTGAAAACTATCCCTCTTTTTTGGGAAAAACAGATTTGAAGGGTCTTAGAATCGGTTTAGTCAAAGAATATTTGTTGCCGGATATGAGAGATGATGTCAAAAAATTAATCCTCGATTCTGCCGAAAAATTTCGGTCACTCGGAGCTACAGTTGAAGAAGTATCTCTGATGGATCCAAAATATGCCATTGGCGTCTATACCGTTGTTCAGCGTTCGGAAGTTAGTTCGAACCTGGCCAGATTCGATGGTATTCGTTTTGGCCACACTCGCGACTCTTTTGGTGAAGAAACCAAACGACGCATTATGCTCGGCACTTATACTTTGTCCTCCGGCTACTATGATGCTTATTACAAAAAGGCCCAAGCCGTCCGAACCAAGATGATTGATCAGTTTGCCGAAATCTTTAAAACCTACGATGCGGTTATCGGTGCAGTTTCTCCCGGTCCGGCACTTTCTCTCGGTGCTACCAAGAACCAACCTATGTTTGGTGAAATGGAAGATATTCTCGTCGAGCAGAGTTCCGTGGCCGGATTAACGAGTGCCGGGGTACCCTGTGGCTTCGTTGATGGTCTGCCGATTGGACTTCAGATCACCTGCGATCAGTTTCAAGAGGCGAAAGCTTTGACGATTGCCGATTGTTATCAGAGAAACACAGCCTTTAATCAGTTTCCTGATATAGACAAAACTCTATGAAAATTACACCTTTAATCGGTCTTGAAGTTCACGTCGAGCTGGAAACAAAATCAAAAATGTTTTGTGGTTGTCCGGCAGATCATTTTGGAAAGGCTCCCAATACCCAGACCTGCCCTGTCTGTCTTGGTCTTCCTGGCGCCCTTCCGGTTCCCAACAAAAAAGCCGTTGAATCTTGTTTAAAAATTGGTTTAGCACTCAACTGTTCCATAAACAGACTTTCTAAATTTGACCGTAAACAATATTTCTACCCCGACCTCGCCAAGGGTTATCAGATTAGTCAATACGACCAACCCTTTTGTTCGGAAGGTTTTTTGAATTTAGATTCCGGAAAAAAGATTGGCATTGAAAGGGTTCACCAGGAAGAAGATACCGGGAAACTTCAGCATACTGTCCTAAACGGAAAAAAGATTACTCTTGTGGACTTCAATCGCTCCGGAGTTCCTCTTGTTGAAATTGTTTCCAAGCCGGATATGGCTAGTAGTGCTGAAGCCAAAGAGTACTTAAAAAAAATCCACGAAATCATTCGGACCATCGGAGTCTCGAGCGCCGACATGGAAAAAGGCCAGATGCGGCTGGAACCGACAATCAACGTTTGTATCGAGAATGAGGGGGGTATTCATTACACTCCTTTGGTGGAAATAAAAAACATCAACTCCTTCAATTTCGCTGTTCAGGCCATAGAGTTTGAAATCAAACGGCAGGTTGAGGAATATGAGAATACAGGAACCGAAAAAAGTCTTACCAACAAAACCACCAGAGGTTACGACTCGGTCAAAAAAGTAACCTTTTTACAAAGGACCAAAGAGGAAGCCAAAGATTATCGGTACTTTCCCGAGCCGGATATTCCGCCATTTATTATTGAGGACGATTTTGTAGAAAAAATTAGAAAAGAGCTCCCTTTACTTCCGGATCAGGAAATATCTTCATTAGAAAAGTTAGGTGTGGAGAAAAAAGACGCCAAAGTCCTTGTTAGCACTCAAAACCGGCTCGCTATTCAGATAATTCATGATTATTCCCGTGATGATCGGGTTGATCCCCGGAAACTTGCCAGCCTGATAGTCAATGGTAAATTAGATCCCTCCAAAGACACCAAGGCTCAGTATGATAGTTTAACCAAAGTGGGCATAACTGATAAGTCTGTACTCACTGCCATCGTCCAAAAAATAATCGATACCAACCCGAATGTTGTCGCCGAATACAAAAAAGGCAAAACCAACGTAGTCGGTTTCTTTATCGGTCAGGCCATGAAAGAGACCAAGGGAACGGCCTCTCCATTGATCTTGTCTGAGCTAGTGACAAAACTCCTAAACTCTTGACAAAAAGACCTATAGCGTATATAATATCCGTGAACCTTAAGTGTGGGCACTCCTGAGGGAAAATGTGATGAGTTTGGAAAAGTCGGAGCGTTCCGGCTAGCAAGACCGTTCGCCCAAACCCAAAAGGAGCAAAATGTCCAACTTGTGTCAACCCTGCGGTCGCAGCCACGTCGCCCCTGAGACTTACCGCATAATCTGGATGGAGCACTTCTATCTAGAGTGGGACAAAGACTGTCCCTGCGGCTGTGGCGATAAGCCAAGTCAGACTCTTACCAATTCGGTGACCGGAGAAGTCCGTGTCTGTACTCCGAATGAGGTCTGGGTTCTCTTTGGCGGTGCCGAAGACCAAGTCGGTCTCATGACCGGTTGACGAAGAGGTTCAAAAGGAGCTCCTGGACGGGGCTCCTTTCTTGATTCTAATCGTCGACAAATTCAAGAATGTCTTGTGTCACTCTGTCACCGAATCCAGCGAAAGAGTGCTCCGCTCCTTCATAGACTATCGTCTTTACTTTTGGAGAATTTAGTAATTCTTTTGTCAATTTATCCATAGCCATGTACGGATCCATCACCGGTGCTATGCCATCATCTTTTGTTCCGCTAATTGCAAATACCGGCACATCGATTAAATTCACAGTTTTCCATCCTAAGGAATCATCAAAAAAGTTAAAAACCGCAAGATTCGTGTTTGTTCTAAAAAAATTCAACGCAGTCCCTGCTGATAGGATTTCCGAACCCCAAAGTTTATTTTCCAATAACCGTTTGTCCTTTCCTATTGCCATATTATTGTTCGCCTCTTCCAGAATTGCTTCGATATTTTCCTTCTCACTTGGTTCTCGCGTTAGACCTATCATGTCGGCCGGGCTCAGGAGGATTATCCCGGTGATATTATCGTGTTTACATTTATACAAGAAATAAGCAATTTTGGAACACCCCAAACTGTGTCCAAATAGCCAAATTTCTGAATACCCTAGACCAAGGGCATAGTCTACCCACGCTTGAATATCTATCAAACAGTCTTCAAATCTTTCGAAAGCATTACCTACTATTTCCATATCTCTTTCTCCATCAGTATTGAATCCTGTAATTGTACCAAGTCCTCTGTTTTCGCCGGCCAGAAAACCCACCCCGTTTCTGGGAAATAATTTGTGCATGGCAGGGAAATAATCCTCAGCCATAATGGAACCGGCCATACCATGAACGTGGATAATAATTCTATTATTCTTGTTTATTGCATCAGACAACAAACCATTTAAAAATAGTCCGTCACCGGTTTTTGTTTTGACGATCTTCATAACTATATTCTACCCTTCAAATAGGATCTTATTGAAATCAACTATTCTACCTCGTACAACCGTAACACCTTCACTCTCTAGAATCGAAATTTTTCTTTCGATCTCTGTTCCTTCGATTTTCCCCATAAATCCACCGATGGATCCGTCACTTCTTACTACTCTATGACAAGGTACTTCGGGAGCATAGGGGTTATTTTTTAGCGCCTGACCTACAGCTCGGTATGCTTTGGTGCCTAATTTTTCGCCCAATGCTCTATAGGTCGTCACTCGTCCCTTGGGTACGTCTTTCAAAATTTTATAAACCTCATCGGAGAAACTCATACATATAGTATACTATGGGAGAAAATATGGAAAAATTATCACCTAACAGAGTCGAATTCAATGCTGAAAGGGAGAGGCTCAAGTGTGACCTGGAGATTTTGGAGTCCACAGAAGGGTTTGCTCTCCTTTCCAAAAGACAAAAGAAAATAATTCGCGTTTCTTTATTTCTTCAGGCAAGAGCCGAAAGAGACATGGACCCATCGCATAGAAACGACCCCTGGCACTATGATTGGCACAAGCGCAGAGGTCTTCGTCCAAGGTACTCGGGAAGTTTGGAACACATAAAACGATGGTACTGTCACGCATCCGTGGCAGCTATCGAAAATCAAGATCTCTCTTCATTCAGACCGCAGGACTGCCCCAAAGAGTTTTTTGATGCGGCATATTTAGCCATTCACCAAGAATTTGAATTAAAAAAGGCCGTTGAGTTCTTTGGCTTTCCCTGCGTCGTTCACGTAAGTACAGAACTCGGCAATAGCTACGGAGAAACCACTAAATTCCACACTTTTCTGGCTCTAGGACATGGACCAGAAGGTCAGATAGTTGTATGGGAAAAGAAACGGATTCAACTTCCATACCGAGTCATAAGCTTAAGTCAGGTTTATGGGGATTATCCGCACGCACACTATTGGGGTTTTCGGAAACTCAGACCCTCTGCCTAGGCAAAAAGCCATCCGCAAGACTACGAATATGCCCAAAAAGAGGCATCTTTCGATTTGTGCAGGGCATTTAGTACCTTCTGTATTTTAGGAAATATTTTTAGAAAAATACCGAGGCTGTTGCGGTCCACTCCATTTGCAACAGCCATGTCAGTGTAATGATTTTTCATCAACTCTACATATTCTTGAAGTTCTTCATCAGAAAAGTCCTCAAACCCAATACCTCCGAAACTCGGGAGGTAATTTTTCATTGCATAAGCTCTTTTTCCATAATCACTGACCACCTGAAAAACTAGAGCGCCATAAAACATTCTTTTTGAATATAATTTCTCTAACTTCATGCCCGCTGGGTCAGCCAACCATCTTTTGCAATCATCTATTGAAAAACAGCCGGAAATGTTTGCGGTCTCATATAGATTCAAGTTACTGTTTCTCATTAGCGAGGCTAGATACATAGCCCAAATTAGTGCAACAGACTCACGATAGTCTTTTACCGTCTCCGGATTCCAGAAGTCCACTGGCATAGAAATAGTTTTACCTTCTAAATAATGAACCGTGGAAACAAACCAGCCGGTATTCTTGGAAATTCTTATCTTCTCTTCATCTGAGAGATGATTCAGATTATCAATAAAGGATCGATAGCTGTCAAAATATCTTTCATAAAGCTCATCTGACAGAGGATTCCTGGAAGAATCTTCACAATGATACAAACTGACGGGTCGTGGGAATATTCCAAAATCCCAAAAATCGTCCAGATCCATTCCCAAACGAATAGCTCTAAAAACTTCGCCAGAATTTTTCCTGAGTTCGGGGGCAATGGTCACGACACCAATGTTGGTCACGGCCAGAGTCGGTGTTGGAATTCTGCGAAAAATAGATCGTTCTTTGTTTGGCATGGTGGAAATTATACCAAGTGACAGAATCGGATATCTCTCGTAAGATAGGTAAGTCATGCCAAAGTTTACCCATCTCCATACGCACACAGAATTCTCCCTTTTGGATGGGCTAAGTAAAATTGGCAAACTCATCGCCAAAACAAAGGAGTTTGGACAAACTGCTATCGCAATCACGGACCATGGTTCGATGTATGGTGCAATTGAGTTTTATAAAAAAGCCACGAAGGAAGAGATCAAACCCATCCTTGGCTGTGAAATATATTTGGCGAAAGGCTCTCGCTTCGACAAAACCAAGTCCGACGCCAATCACTTAATTTTATTAGCCGAAAATTTCGAGGGTTATCAGAATCTTATGAAGATCGTAACGATTGGTCAAACTGAGGGTTTCTATTACAAACCTCGGGTGGACAAGGAGACGCTCGTCAAATACTCGAAAGGCATTATTTGTACCACCGCATGTCCCGCCGGTAGAGTTCAGAAGTTGTTGATTGAAGAAGGTATGGAATCAGCCAAGAAGGAGCTTCTCGAATACGAACAAATCTTCGGGTCTGAAAATATCTTTATCGAACTCCAGAGACATCATTATGATCGTTATGCTCTCCACTCTTCGGTTCCGGCTGAGATCAAACCAAAGCTTTTAGATTACTATCAAAACGAACAGAAGGCCGAAGCCGGTCTAATAAAACTTTCAAGGGAGTTAGGAATCCCTATGATTGCCACAAACGATTCGCATTATATAAATCAAGAAGACGCCGCCGCTCAAGATGCTTTGGTTTGCATCCAGACCGGGAAAATGCTCGAAGACACAAATCGTCTTCGATTTGTCGACACTCCCGATTTTTACTTAAAAAGTCCGGATGAGATGGTGGCCGAATTTAAAGACTTACCCGAAACTGTCGACAATACCCAAAAAATTTCGGATCGTTGCGACGTAAAAATAAAACTTGGTGAATGGTATTTTCCCAAGCTAAACTTGCCTTCAGGTAAAACAGCCGGAGAAGTTCTTAGAGAAAGGGCTTACGATGGGTGCAAAGAAATTTTTGGTTCTGTCAACGAGGAACAAAAAGAAAGATTAAATTATGAGCTCGGTGTTATCGAAAAAAAAGGTTACTCGCCTTATTTTTTGCTCGAGTCCGGAATTGTAAATTTTGCCAACGAATCCGGAATTTACACCAACACCAGAGGGTCCGCAGCCGGTTCTCTGGTTTCTTATTGCGTTGGAATCACGACAGTTGACCCCTTGTATTTTAGGTTACCCTTTGAGAGGTTCCTAAATCCTTTTCGACCTTCCCCTCCAGATATTGATCTGGACGTGGCTGATATCCATCGTGATGCCCTCATTCACTACCTGGCGGACACCTATGGCAAGGAAAAAGTGGGTCAGATTTGTACGTTCGGAACCATGAAGGCCAGAGCCGCTGTTAGGGATATCGGCCGTGTCATGGGGATGCCCTACTCGAAGGTAGATAAAATCTCAAAGACCATTCCCGAAGGAAGTCAGGGATTCCCCATGACTTTAAAAAAAGCTCTAGAAATCACTCCAGAACTACAAAAAATGAAGGACAACGATCCCGAGATCAAACAACTGCTGGACATGGCCCAAAAAGTGGAGGGGAATGCTCGACACATTTCCGTTCACGCCGCCGCTGTAATTGTCGGACCGGATGACTTGGTTAATTTCACCCCCCTTCAGCAGGAAACCGGTGGGGGAGATCGAGTCATTACTCAATATGAGATGCATGCCTGTGAGGACGTAGGTTTGATCAAACTCGATATTTTGGGAATTGCCAACTTAACAATTTTGGCCAATGCCGTTAAGCTGGTTGAGGAACTTTATAACGTCAAAATAAATATCAAGAAGATTCCTCTGGATGATACACAAACTTTTGAGATGCTAGCCAGGGGGGAAACTTTTGGTGTTTTTCAATTGGCTGGAGGGGGAATGACAAAATATTTGATAGATCTCAAACCGGAAAGAATCGAAGATGTTATGGCCATGGTAGCTCTTTATCGCCCAGGTCCTATGGGTAGCATACCCGAATACATCGTCAGGAAACACGACTCAAGCAAAATATCCTATTTTGTACCTGGACTTGAAAAAATACTCGATCAATCCTATGGCATCATTACTTACCAAGATGATGTTCTTATTATGGCAATTCAATTAGCAGGCTACAACTGGGAAGAGGCTGATAAATTTCGAAAGGCCATAGGAAAGAAAATTGTCTCCGAAATGGAGGCCCAACACTCCAAGTTTGTAGAAGGTTGTGTCACACATTCAAGTATTCCCAGAGAAAAGGCAGAAGAATTGTTCAAACAAATTGAAACATTTGCCGCCTACGGTTTTAACAAAGCTCACGCTGCTTCCTATGGTATCGTGGCTTACTGGACTGCCTATATTAAGGCTCATTATCCTGTTGAGTATATGACCGCTCTAATGTCAGTCGAAGCGGGAGATACGGACAAGATAGTCCAAGCAATCTCGGAATGCGAAAAACTTGGGATCAAGGTGTTGCCCCCAGACGTCAACGAGTCTCTTACGGATTTCACGGTAATCGATTTACCGGAAGATCAAATACTTCTGGAGGGTAGAGCTAGAAATTCAGGGAAAGCCATCCGGTTTGGTTTGTCTGCAATAAAGAACGTTGGAACTTCTGCCATTACCGCAATATTGGACGCCAGAAAAGATAGTTTATTTGTTTCATTCACTGAATTTTTGAAGAAAGTAGATCTGCAAAAGGTAAATAAAAGAGTAACTGAATCTCTAATAAAAGCCGGTGCCCTTGACCGCTTCGGAAATCGATCCCAGCTTTTGGCGGCATTTCCTGTGATCCGTGACAACTCTGTAAGACAGCAAAAGAAAAATGGCGATAGTCAGGTCAGTCTCTTCGGCTCTACGAGTGTGGATAATATTACCGACAATCTCCCAAACATTCCCGAGATGCCCTTGGAAGACAAGCTAAAACTTGAAAAGGAACTATTGGGATTCTATCTTTCTGACAATCCTGTTAAAAAAATTGTCAGAATAGTATCTGATTTGATTACTCACAAGATTTCCCAACTAGATCCCACTCTTCACCTCAATCAGACAGTTACTCTTGCTGGAGTCATCAGTCGGGAAAAGCTCGTCAACACCAAGAAAAATAACTCCAAAATGGCCTTCGTAACTCTTCAAGATGATACCGGCACCATCGATTGCATCATTTTCCCAAAACTTTACGCTGAAAACCCCGAACTCTGGCACGAAGACTCACCGCTTCTCATCAAAGGTAAGGTTGACAACCGAGAGGATAGACTCCAGATTGTGGTCGAATCAGGCACTGTTATTGACACCAAGAAGACACCAAGAGACATGATCCACGAAATTTTCATTAAGTCGGGTACTCCGAAGGGTGTAATGCAACAGATTAGTGACCTTCTTAAGGGTCATCCGGGTGACCATGAAATTGTCGTGGCCATTGAGTCGGGGAACAATCTAAAAAAGATAACCCTACCCTATAAGGTGGATTACACTCAATTTCTGGAGAAACAGGTGGAAAAAACCCTTCAAGGCTGGTAAAATTGACGTACTCGTCACGCGTAAGCGCGAAGGGGCTATAATCAAGCATCATAGCGAAGCTAAAGCGAGCTGTGAGCGATTATAAGAGGAAGCGGACTGAAGATGGAAAAAGATAATAACCATTATCTCCATCGTAAGGAGCAAGCTCTTATGTTGTAAATAATATAACCAAAAAAATGGCAAATCAAATCAAATGGCAGGACAAAATCGGCTTCGGAGTCGGAGACACAATTAAGGTCTCTCTAGCCGTCAAAGAGGGAGAAAAAACGCGTATTCAGATTTTTCAAGGTATCGTTATCGCCATTCGTGGCACCGGCGAAGGTAAAAACTTTATTGTGCGCAAAATTGCCACCGGAGGCATTGGTGTCGAAAAAATTCTCCCTATCAACACCCCTACCATCACCGGTATTGAAATTGTCAAAAAAGGTAAGGTAAGAAGGGCCAAGCTTTATTATCTCAGGGATCTCTTGGGTAAGAAGGCTACCAAAATCAAGGATGTTTTTGTTAAGAAGGGCCAGAAGGCCGAAGTCGAGGTCCCTGTTGAGGCCACAAAAGAAATCTCTGAAACCGTCCTTAAAGAAGAAAGATCCAAGCCTGAGACTCTGAAAGTGAAAAACGCTCCTAAGGTTGATGTTGTTAAGGTGAAAAAGGTCAAAAAGGGTCCAAAGAAAATCGTCCGTAAAGAAAAGGTCTTCGTCCGCTAACAAAAACCCTCCGAAGTGGAGGGTTTTCTTTGCACTGATTCTTCTAACCTTACTGTTCGCAATTCACGAACCCCTTGAACGTAGCGGTAATTTTATTGGTACCAGGTTTGTCGTTGCAGGAATTACCCGTACCACCGGATTTCTTGCCTGCCAGATCATAGCTATTTATACGTACCTTGGCATAGTTCCAAGTCTTATATTGGTTGTTGCTACCACCTTGGCAAGATGATTCGTCCCAAACCGGAACAATTATGTCTTGTGTTTTAAGAGTATCAAGAGCCGATCTAACACCTGAGGAATTACTAACTCCCGGCTTGGTCTTGATCCAATCTCCGACAGAGACAATGTGATCACTGGAATTTTTTGGGTTTACATAGGTTTTACTATCACCTGGAGGTGTCAGGCTGGTTGATAGAGTTGGCTCACTGACACTACCCGCCCAAGTTAACCAACCAAAACTACCACTACCTGTCCCGTTCCAGATGTCGGATAAAACTTGCCCAATTTTAGCGTTCGCCACTGTTTCTTTGTTGAGAGCAATGGGATAAAGATCACATTTAACAGTTATTGGTTTCTCGGGACACTTGAGAGTCATGATGTAGTCATCACCCGGCCAACCAATTCTGGTATAGTGAGCCCAATTTGAACCACCTTCTGACCACGTTACCTCATCCCCACCACAACATGATTTATCGGGAATATTGTTAAAGTTAGGTGGAGTGGCCCATTCGCCGTCAAAAGGATAGTCTACATAGTGGCCCGGTATCCTTCCATTATTAAGAATGGGTTGATCGGGAGCAATCCCTAAATCACCATTGGTAAAGGCTTTCGTGGTAGCACCAGTTAAGTACATGACAGCGTCTATGGCTTGAAATGGCCTGGTAAGATCTCTAGGAGGTTCTTTTATCACGGATGTAGCATGCGACAGTAGAATTCGACCATCTCCAATTCTCGTCAGTCCAAGCCCATTGACCTTAAGATTAGATCGATAGAGGGGATCATCATGAATCCATACTCCTTTGGAATCAGTTAATGGAATCATGGCCATATCTCCATAAATCTTAAAAGGCGACCCGGTTGTTCCGTCACCTACCCATCCAACACTAGTTCGAGGTTGGACATTTTCACAAGGTCTGGGTGGTTTGCAATAAGTTCCTGTATAGTCGACTTTAAGAAAGACTTGTTTCTGACAGCTGGCAACCGTTTTTGATCCGGGTAACAACACATTATCGCTTGCTGTGACACCGGCGTCGAGGACCCCGGCGCTACCCGCTGAGACAGGTTCAACACATTCACCATCAACATTGGGGACACATTTTACTTCTGCGGCTTTACCTCTGAAATCTTTTCCTTGTTGTGCTGCGTACACCACTACTCCAAGGATTGAAACAATCAAAATGAGCAGGAACATCTTGCCAAGACCGACAAAGAGGTTTTTCTTATTTTTGGGGCTTTTTTGTGCCATGTCTATTAATTTATGCTAATACATCAATTATTAAGTCATGGGAATTAGTTTGTCAACTATTCGCAATTTTTATAAAATTTAGTATAAAAAAATCCCCCGAAATCTCGGGGGTTTGATTACTATACCCAACTTATCGATCGCATTCAGTCTTAGGCTTCTCATCCTCAAGTAGCATTTTGAGGTCCTCATTCAGTTCGTGATTTTTTACCCACGCAGGAAGCGCGAAGAGTATCAGAACGATTAAGGTGTACACGCTCTGGGCCACCCCGAAACCTATCAGATTACCACCTTGGCAGGTTCCGTAGACAGCGGCTAGAGAACAGGCAATCACTGGAAAGACGGTCACAGCAAGAAAACCCAAAACCATACTGATCACAAATATCTGCGCCAGAAAGATACCGATTTTTTTCCAGCTCATGCAAAACCTCCACAAGAAAAGATTGTTGTCAAACTACAGTCGTATTATATACCTAGTCTGTGATGACCACCTTTTTATTTTTGAAACTATACAGCATGGCAGGACGATGAGCAATTCCTTCGAGTTTTTTCCCGGAAGCCACTATTAACCCGGTAGACAATATCTTTTTTCTAAAATTCCGCTTATCTATCTTTGTCTTAAGAATTATCTCATAAACTCTTTGAAGCTCAGTTAGGGTAAATGACCCTGGTAATAAGCCCAAAACAATATTGGTATAGCCCAGTTTGTTTCGAAGTCTTTGTAGGCCATATTTAATTATTTCAGTATGGTCAAAAGCAAGTTTTGGAAGCTTGCCAACTGAGAAAAATTTTGCCTCTTTCACATCACCCGATGATTTCAGTTTCCATTCCGACTTAGCGGTCAGTGCCATATAGGTGATCGTAATTACGCGGGTTCGCGGATCTCTATTTGGATTTCCGAAAGTGTAGAGCTGTTCTAGGTAAAGGTTTCTTACACCCGTTTCTTCGGAAAGTTCTCTATCAGCAGCTTCGTCTAAAGATTCGTTCATTTTTACAAAACCACCGGGTAGAGCCCAAGAGTCTTCAAAAGGAGCTTCATCTCTCTTCACCAGCAAAACTTTTAACTCGTTATCTTCTACGGTAAATAATAAAACATCGACCGTTACCGACGGTCTTTCGTACTTGGTGGCATCGTATTTGTCCTTCATGTGTCCATTATACACTTAGACAGCGTTTAGTTCTTTGCTCTATACTATTTTTATGCTAGTGCTCCTAATTGTTGCCTTTGTGTCCGGACTTCTCACTATACTGGCGCCTTGCATTTGGCCGATACTACCTATCATTCTCACCACTTCCTCCACCGGTGGCCGTCATCGTCCTTTAGGAGTTGTCGCAGGAATTCTTCTCAGCTTCTCAGTTCTTACCCTCAGTATTTCCTATTTGGTCAAGCTATTTCACTTCGATCCTGACATTCTTAGATTACTTGCCGTTGCCATTATCGGCATTCTCGGTTTGACGTTGATAATTCCTAAACTTTCTGCCTTCTTGGAGGGGTACACTTCACGCATCAGTAATATTTTCCGTGGAAGATTGAGTTCTGGATCAGGATTCTGGGGTGGAATTATCACCGGCATGAGTCTTGGCGTAGTTTGGTCCCCCTGTGCCGGTCCAATTCTGGCCACTATCGCCGCGCTATCCACCACCAGATCGGTTAATTCACAAGTTGTTCTTATAACATTCGTCTATATGATGGGAACGGGAATTCCTTTGCTTTTATTTGCCACGTTTGGTAGCAATCTGCTCTCTAAAAGCCGTATACTTTCACCATTTACCGGTAGAATTCAGCAGTTATTCGGAGTAATTATAATTGCTACAGCTCTGTTAATCTGGACTGGTTACGATAGAGTTCTTCAGGCAAGGCTACTAAATTTCTTTCCCGGTTATTCAGAGTTAATTTATAAGATAGAGCAGAGCAATCAAGTTCAAGAGCAATTAAACCGATTAACAGGTACGGAAAGCCGAACTTCCTCAAAGGACTTATCCTTCCTACCCGATTTGGGAAAAGCACCTGATTTTGTTGGGATAGATCACTGGTTAAATTCTTCGCCGTTGAACCTCAACACACTCAAGGGCAAAGTCGTTTTGGTTGATTTTTGGACCTATTCTTGTATTAACTGTATCCGCACACTACCCTTTGTGACTGGATGGTACGAGAAATATAAAGCTGACGGATTGGTCGTAATTGGAGTCCACACACCGGAATTTGAATTCGAAAAGAAAACGGAAAATGTCCAAAATGCCATAAAGATGTTTGGGGTAAACTATCCGGTAGCTCAGGACAACAGTTACTCAACCTGGAACAACTTTAGCAACAACTACTGGCCAGCCAAGTATCTGATCGACAAAGATGGTCATCTCAGGTATCAGCACAGTGGAGAAGGTCTGTATGCCGAAACCGAAAAGGCGATTCAAACATTATTGGCTGAAACAGGTCGACCCGTGCCGCAGGAGATTCTATCTATGCCCGACCAAACGCCTCGGATAAGATTGACACCGGAAACCTATCTTGGGAAAAGCAGGATGAAAATCTTCTCGCCGGATTTTAAGTATTTGGGAGAATGGAATATCGAAAATGAATTTGGTGAAAGTAGCCCCGGTTCATCACTCGAATTAGATTTTTATGCCAATAAAGTTTTTCTGGTTATCACGCCCAATAGTCCGACAGACATTATAACAGTGAGCCTTGACGGCATGACCATCAGTGACGATGTTGCCGGAAAAGATGTCTTCGACGGTAAAGTACTATTGGATACGGCGCGGCTATATGAACTTATAAACCTTCGCGGGAATCCCGGCACCCATGTTCTTCGTCTCGACTTTGGATCCAAGGGGACTAAAGTTTTCGCCTTCACTTTTGGTTAATCTGCTATATTTATTACATCGGATGAGGAAATTATTTATCGGTCTATTTGTCATATTTATCTTAGTGTGGGTATATGCTTCTGCCCAGAAAAGTCCGGCGACTTTACCATCAGCTGCACCGACCGGCTCGGACGAAACAATTATCGCCGACAAATTACAGATACCTTGGTCGCTGGTATTCCTACCGGATGGCAGCATGTTATTTACCGAACGCCCGGGAAGAGTCAGGGAGATTTCAGTTTCCGGTAAATTAAATGCAAACCCGGTCGAGACCGTTAAAGACGTCAAAGCCATAGGGGAGGGAGGTCTGCTAGGAATTGAGCTTCACCCAAGTTTTGAAAAAAATCGCTTTCTTTATCTCTATTACACCTATGCAGGCAATGAAAACAGGACATCAAATAAAGTTGTCCGCTATATTTTTGACGGCACTCGCCTTTCCGACCCAAAAATTATCGTTTCTGATATTCCTGGAAACTCCAACCACAATGGCGGCCGATTAAAGTTCGGTCCCGATGGATACCTCTACATTACCACAGGGGATTCACAGAACCCTTCTTTGGCCCAGGACAAGAGCTCCTTAGCCGGTAAGATACTCCGCGTGACCGACGAAGGGAAACCTGCACCGGGAAATCCGTTCAACAATGAGATATATTCATACGGCCATCGCAATCCTCAGGGTCTGGCATGGGATGAATCCGGACGTCTTTGGGAAACAGAACACGGCTCATCGACAGGAGACGAGATCAATCTTATTGAAAAGGGTAATAATTATGGTTGGCCGACTATCACCAAAACCCAGGCCAAAGCAGGGATGGTAACTCCGGTGCTCAATTCGGAAAATGAAACCTGGGCCCCTTCGGGATTAGCTTTTGTTAAACCATTTTTGTATTTCGCCGGCTTACGAAGCAATACGTTGTATAGGCTTGGCACTACCACCATGAAATTCGACATGCTATTAAAGGGGAAATATGGCCGGCTCCGGGATGTAGTGCTGGGACCCGATGGATATCTGTACCTTACAACCAGCAATCTCGATGGTCGATCGCTAACCCATCTGGATGGTGACAAAATAATACGTCTGGCTCCTCCCTAAAAAACCTCGATTATCCAAAAACGTATACTGAAAATATTAACAAAACTAATCATCAAAGACATGAAGAGTCATGAAATACGCGTTCGCCCGACCGTTCTGCCGATATTCTATGAAAAATGGGCCTCGATACTCTTTCTGCCCTTACGTCTCTGGCTGGGTTGGGAATGGCTGACCAGTGGTTACCACAAACTGCTTAATCCGGCGTGGATGGAAACCGGTGAAGCCCTCAA
Source organism: Candidatus Collierbacteria bacterium (assembly GCA_003531665.1). Lineage (GTDB taxonomy): Bacteria > Patescibacteriota > Microgenomatia > UBA1400 > MFAQ01 > UBA10133. The sequence goes on along the minus strand of DQFC01000012.1, from coordinate 5,916 downwards.
GGGGTTTTGGGCTCGGGCAGTAATTGTCACGGATGGTAAAGGAGCAATTACCTATGATTGGTACCGATCCTTTCTCCAATTTATGCTAGACGCCCAAGCTCATACTTGGTTCGCCAAGATGATCATCTTTGGTGAAACAATGGTTGGCGTAGCCCTCATTATTGGTGCCTTTGTTGGGGTGGCGGCTTTCTTCGGAGCTCTTATGAATTGGAACTTTATGATGGCCGGTAGTGCATCCACTAACCCCATGTTTTTTCTGGTTTCCATCTTCCTGATTCTCGGTTGGCGTGTTGCCGGCCATCTCGGAGCCGATTACTATATATTTAAGTGGTTGGGGATCATTCGTAATCCTCACTCGTTAGTCAAGCAAACATAATCGTATAATTTAGATAGTGGAAGACGAATTCGAAGTTCAATTTAATGAGGCTGTAAGACGTTTGAGTCTATCTGAATCTGCTTATAGCGAGGTGCTACCTTCATCGCCGACAATCGCTGAACGATTGGATATAATTCTGGAAAATCACAAAAGTGTTAAAGCTAGAGAGCTTTTGCTAAGAGCAGTACTAAAATTTGACTATGATCTGACAGAATACGACCGCAAAAACGACCAGCGATCTTATGATATTCAGCTGTTAGAAATCGTGAAGAAGATTGCTTCGGATATGGTTCCTGCCTTGCCGGGTGAAGAGCAAAAGAGGGCAAGTGATATGATCCAAAATCTTAAGGAATCCCCTTGGCTATTTTTTCATCTTAATAAAACCGGTAACTCGATTGCGGACTTTTTCAAAAAAACAGAACAATTCACAAAGGGGGAGAACGAGTTATTATCGCCGAAACAGATGGACCTGATGGAATTTGTGGGACGTACACACGACATTTGTAAACTGCTTGGAAGTTTAAACGCTCAAATTGACCCTGATCACGAAATTATTTATCGGGAAATCATTGGCAAGCATCTTGAAGGCAAGGCCTTCGTTACCCATGATGGACGAAAAATTGTTTTTGAAGCTGAAGATGTCCGCTTTATTATTGGCGTAGTTGGCCTTCACGAAGATATCTATCGGGAAGAAGGTTTTGCTCATCAGGCTGAATCTCTTAAGAAAGAGAACAATCCTCAGGACATTGAAGTGGCCATTGCCCGAGGCAGGACGATTCTCCATTTTGTGGATATCTTTGGGGATGCGGTCAAGTTTCAAGACGGATCATTAAGAATAGTCGACCAAGACGCCTTCCAGACTCGCTTCATTGACTTATTTAGAAGACACATTAAACTTCCAATCGTCTCAACTGAAACGAAACTTACAATGGTCGATGGTGAAGTCAAAGAGGAACAGTTTTTCACAGAATGGTTTCTGGGCAAAGTATTTCGCCCTCAATGGGGAGAACATGGTGTTTCCGGTCTTACTTGGACGTTTGAAATCCTCAGGGACGAATGGGGGATCAATGTTGACCCGGCACTAATACCCGCTGTCCAAGATGGTATTATTCAGGTTCTTAAAGAGGCCGAAGCGGCTATCGAAGGTGTAAGGGGTGGGGACCCTAAATATCGCTATCAACAGGGAGTCGACCCTGAAGAGGTTCAGGTGCAACTTACAAGTAACCTAGAAAAAATTCAACACTCACTATCTGCCCTCATGACTAACTTTTAGTATGCAGGAGAGTTTTTTGTGAGGTGTTATAACGAAGTTCGGACCTATTTTCAACAAAACTTCTAATTATTGGCTCACCGCTCGGCAAAATTGCCTCGCGGTTCGCCAACCCCGCCTGCCGTCGGGGTATACCAGTCGCGCGACACCCCTGCCTGCCGGCAGGCTGGTCCCTCCAACTGCGGTTGTCGGTGAGGTCATACGAATTCGGTATCCCGACCTCAAAGTCGAAGCTTCGCAACTCCATTTCGGTCGGGATTTATTGCCTCATCTCTCGTCATTGCGAATCTCGTACTCGAGCTGTGGCAATCTCACTCCACAAATATGTTCGCCACAACTTCACATCCAGTGATTGTGGCGAAGCTTTCTCAAATATGGCTCAAATTACCAATTTCGCCATAAAATATCAGCTAGTTAGGAGGCCATTTTACTAGCTGATATTTAAGAATTGAGACAGCATTTGGCCTATCGGCCAAAGTGCCTGCTTCGCAGGCACAAATATTGAATACATTCTTTCCACTTGACATCCACTAATATGGATCTATAAGATTGTCTCAACTTTTGTAGGCAGGCTCCAAGAGCCAGCCAATTAATTGAAGCTAATCAATGCCTGGTCTGAGAGAAGTAGAGAAGAAATTGACGAAAATATTATTATCCTGCCGATAGTATTTAATCTATGGCAAAAAACGAAAAAACTTCACCAAGAGTTGCGGAAAAAGCATCTAAGCTTCTACGCAAGTCGAAGTCAAAGCCAATAAAATCGGTCTCAGCAAGTGCACTAACACAAGCACGAGATCGAAAGCGTAAGAAAAAGTAGTTATGTTGGATGGAGAGAACCAGGTCTCTCGTCCAATAATTAGAATAACATGGATAATAAATGTTAAACAATACGATCACATAGATCATTTATGAATAAGTATTATTTCGTTCCTAATTACCCTAAAGCGTATAAAAAGTTGGCTGATAGAGAATTGTCAGCACAGCTCGAAAGACTTGGGTTCAAATATCGTGTTCCAGAACTGGGTGGTGGAGTTGGTGAAATAATTAACCATATTCTCGCGTACCTTAGTATAGATACTACACAAGAAGCAATCACATCAGGATTATTAACAAACTTGATTTGGCAAGTTATTAAAAATGTATATCAATGGAACAAACATTACAGTCGAAAAAATTACAACTCAAAACCCTCAATAAACATATATATTTATTCTAAAAACAAGACAAAGAACTATTTCTTAAACATCGCGGCCGATAAAGAATACAAAAAAAGCGAAGTTGATAAAATTGTTATTTCTGAAATCAAAAAAGGTGATTCTGCAGAATTAACTACAGAATAAAAAGAAAGTACCGTCTAAAGACCACACTGCTTCTTATATCCCGGAGTCGTCGACAACATTTCAGCAATTCCTTCTTTGTAACAATTTTGGTCATTAAGAGAACATTTACCACTTGAGATTAAAGACGCAACATATCCCCACATTAAAACAGTACCTCTAACTTGAGGATCATTTGATATATATGAATTTTTTGCCCTGAGCAAAATTGAGTCCTGCTCAACCTTTTTAAGACTATACAAAAAGTTAATCTCATTCATAAAGGCCTCACCTTCTTTGAATATGCACGTATGAGGCTTAAGCTCTTGCTCTAGCTGAGAACAAAAGTCCTTATCGGTCTCAGCATAACACTTTGAAAGTTCAGTTCTCTGAGTATCCTCAAACATGAATTGAATTGCGTGAGTAAATTCGTGTGATAAAAGTGTTGCTGTTAGCAAATCATCTTGTTCTTTGTATAATGGTGACACTAAAATTCTTAACCTTTCTCGATTTGAAAATTCATTCGTAAAGTAAAATAGCCCTTCTGCTCCAGACATTTCTTCAACTGAACTCGCGTATGACACGTCAAGACAGTTTTTATTTGCGTATAACCACAGGAAAGCATTATTGGTTGACGGATCTTTACCAGAATCCCAAGCTTCAATATCAGTCTTGTCTATTAGTCTTTGAACCACAAGACTAGTTGCCCTATCGAACTCTGGTTCAAGCTTATACGCTTTTTCTTTGGTGCAGTAGTTTGTAACCCCAGAGCTAACTCTGTCATACCAGGCCTGAATAGTATTTTCCGTCTTGACAACTTGCTGGTCAGCAGATGGATCCCAATACCACTTTCCACCTATCAGTGTAAATCTAATATCACCATCAACTGTTTTCTTATCATCTCCGTCACACTTGTCAGAGTAACATGTAACTTTTACTCTAGTGACATATCCTGTATTTTTCTCAATCCTAATACTCTTAATCTCGTAGGTGGTCAAAGCAGGTTTTCTCTGTTTTTTGAACAAATTCAGCAAGGTCTCCTCACCAAGTTTATAGTCACCCTTTCCCACAAAGTCTTTTATGTACTTTGGTGAAAACAGTCCGACAACCCTTACATTATTGGCTTTTAAGAGATATTCAACCTGTTCATATTTTAACTTCAGGGTATATGTAAGGAATCTCTCTCTCAAAAACGTACCCCACATAGCTACTGTTATAAATATCACAAGCGCAGACGTAATAAATGTCTTCAGAGATATTTTTATTTTTCTGTAGTGTAAGAGAGGCTTTGATCTAGAATCTTGTTCGGCAACTTTGCACATAATCACATTATATTCTTATTAAATTATTAGATAGGTTTAGGTGTTTAGCAGCATACAAAGGTAAAGTTGTAAAATTATAGAATGGAATCATCAGTTTCAGCATCAATAGTAAATAATTCCTTAGTTTCAATAATTATTGATTTTAATTTTCGAGTGTTTCTTAATCTAGCACTTTACTCAGTCGCCGCTACAGCTGGTGTTGTGACAGCATATAAACTTGTAGAATTAGTCTTCAATCATTTACTTAATACCTTACATTTCAAGTGGGTAACTAAATTCAAAGACAGAAGATCTTTAGCTATTGAAGTCATAAAGATCTGTACGGAAGGATCAACTCATGGATGGAGTGTAACCCCTAGAAATATCGAATATGTATATTTTATTTCCAGGCTGATTGAACGACAAAACAGGGATGCTTTGGCTTTTTATAACGAGCTTATCAGCAGTTGGAACCTTAACTCTTTACTTCAAAATACTACACCAGCTACACAGGAAAATGTTAAATTTTGCCAAAAGCTACAAAGTATTGCCAAAGACGCAACTGATAACTTGCTTAAAGTCGTGAACAAATGGTAGCCAAATATTTTTATGCGACTTACTCTTTTCTTTTTAGAAAGTAAACAACTAAAAGCCCTTCGCATCAAAGTGACTGAGGTGTAAAATAAAGCTATGAACGCAAAAACAGAAATCACTGTGGTATATAAGACTTCTAAAAAAATCAAGTTTCTCATAGCCCTCCTGACAATCGCTTTCTTGGGGAGTATTCTCTGGATCAGACTATCCACCCCAATTAACATGGTTTTTATGAGCAATTACGGTTTTAGTGAAGTTGACGGCTTAGTAACAGCACATGGATCGTGGGTTAGTCCAACTTCAGATCTAGCGAATCCTCTTCAGACAGTCGAAATTGAATGTTTTAGGCAACTTGGACACTGTTTCTCTTACACTGCGGAACTTAGTGAAGGCAACTATCTCTCAGTATCATCGGAATTATATGAGATTGAGACTTGGGGTGACGACGCTGTTATTACGAAACCAAACGAATTTAAATGTGTTGAGTATCAACTCACGCTTAATCGACGCTCTAAAACAGTAACAAACATTAGACACACTATCGATAATAAATCTGAGTTTTGTGTTGGAACACAAGACGAACCGATTACATTAACACTGGGAGATGGAGATCAGAGAGTTCAAAAATACAAAACAAAAAATTAGTCTCATAAATGTGAGAAGAGATAAAAATTAGGGATGAATAAGCTAAACAAATTTCTAGAAACAATTCCTGATGGGATGGTGGTTGGGTTTAACTTATTTGGATCAATTATTTTTTTATCATATCTATATTCAATAGGATGGTGGCTAAGTCTTGCATATATTATTACAGCACTTTCCTTTTACGAAACGGGCAGAAGGAAAAGATTACAATCATAATTATAGGTTAATTTCTAGTTTTGCGTTGGCGGTTATTTTTGCACCACTGCGGTGGTGCCGTTCGAGCCGATGTTGGAGTCTATCCGCCTTTGGCGGAGCAGGCGGGTTTGGCGAACCGCGAGGCAATTTTGCCGAGCGGTGAGCCAATAATTAGAAGTTTTGTTGAAAATAGGTCCGAACTTCGTTATAACACCTCAC
>DQFC01000033.1 GCA_003531665.1 Candidatus Collierbacteria bacterium | reverse complement strand
GGGCAATTGGGGAGATTTTTGGGTCTATAAATTTTTCCGTGGAGCACCCGGCTGATGAAAAAAAGGGAGATTATGCGAGCAATGTTGCGATGATGATGTCTAAAGAGCTGGGAAAGAATCCTCGGGAAATAGCAGAGGAAGTGGTCAGAAAATTGAATAAAGATATGAAACTGATGGAGGTGGTGGAAAATATCGAAGTTGCCGGACCCGGGTTCATTAACTTTTGGATTAAAGATGAAGTTCTCAGGGAAGGACTGAAAGAAATGTTAAGAAAAGAAGATCACTGTTTGGATAGTGACTTTATGAGTGGAAAGAAAGTGTTGGTGGAGTACTCGTCACCAAATATTGCCAAGAGGTTCTCTGTGGGACATTTGCGATCTACAATCATTGGACAAGCTTTGTTTGATCTTTATAAACATAGTGGTGCGGAAGTAACAAATGATAACCACTTGGGAGATTGGGGAACGCAGTTTGGGATGATCGTCGCGGCGGTAGAGGAAAAGAGTTTGGAAGTTTCGACAATGTCTGTTCTCGATTTGGAAAACTTGTATGTGGAGTTTAATAAACGGATAGAAGAAACTCCAGAACTAAAAGAAAAAGCGAGAGAGGCGTTTGCCAGATTGGAACGGGGAGATGAATCGGCAAGGAAAATTTGGAAAGAGTGTATTGCGGTATCAATGAAAGAATTTGACCAGATATACGAAAAGTTGGGAGTTACTTTTGAACATGAATACGGGGAAAGTGTTTATGAAAAAATGATGCCGGAGATAATTCAGGAAGCACTGAACACTGATGTGGCAATTAAGGGAGACAGGGGCGCACTAATAGTAAAATTCGAAAGAAATGGAAAGGAATATATGCCCCCGGCGATGTTACAAAAATCAGACGGGACGACGACGTATTTTACCCGAGATTTGGCAACGATAAGAAAAAGGCTTGATGATGCAGACTTAAAATCCGATCTATATGTATACGAAGTGGGGTCGGAGCAAACTCTTCACTTTAAGCAGGTGTTCGAGACGGTTAGATTGCTCTGGGAAGATGCCAAGACGGTAGAGTTCAAACATGTAGCACACGGGTTGATGACGTTTGGTGGGGAAAAGATGAGCACAAGAAAGGGTACCAATATTAAACTTGAAGATTTAATTTTCAGAGCTGGGGAGGAAGCCAAAAAGGTGGCAAAGGAAAAAAACACAGAAGGGACTTCCGAAAAAATTGGATTGGGGGCAGTGAAATATAACGAACTACGAAGATCACCGGAGTCCAATTATGACTTTAAATGGGAAGAAGCTCTCTCGATGGAGGGGAATAGTGGACCGTATTTGCAGTATGTTTACGTGAGGACTAAGGGGATATTGGAGAAGGCGGGGGTAAAAGTTAAAGAGCTCTCCGCCAATGGCAGACTGAGTACAGAAAAACTCAATGGGGATGAAAAAGCTTTGGCCAGATGGCTGGTGCTCCGAATTGGTGAAGGAGAGATGATAGAGGGGGCGGCTAAGAATTTTGCTCCAAACTTGGTGTGTCAGACTTTGTTTGAGCTGGCGCAAAGATTTAATGGGTTTTACGATAGGAACAGGGTCATNNCTATCCTCGACCAAGTAAGGCGTGTATCTTGTTTACAATTGTTTTGCTGACGAATTTGGCATCGCTCAGATCTGGGGTGATGACGGTGATGATGAGAATCTGATGCTTTCTTGTAGACAGTCCTGTAGTACAGCCAATTGTATCTTCGATTGGCTGAACCACGGAGGGTTTTTGAAGAAGATATTTGGCCTCCATGGCCAGAGAGGCGGCAATGTTGGCAGTAGTAAGGATGGTGTGGGTAGCTGGCCGTTCTTTCTTCTTGATATATAAACCGAAACTGTCTCCATGAGGATTTATGTCAGAGCCTGTGATGAGGCTAACATGTAGGTACGGGTCATTGAGTTGGTCGTTGATTAGATCGTGGTCGAACTCACCAAAAAAGTAGGCTAAAAGATAATCTTTGATAGATGGAAGATCCAAGTTTCCTCCGATGAATTTCAAGGTTGAATTGCACAAAGCATACCACAAGTCGATGTTAGAATAATAGCTATGGCAAGCAGATTGGAAGAGATATTAAAGGAACGAGAGAAGAAGGTGGAAACCCTGAAATTGATGGGGATTGAACTATATCCGGCGAGATCCGAAAAACAAGCGGAGAACCAATCGATAGTGGATAATTTTGAGAAATATGATGGCAAAGAGATGGTCTTGGCCGGGAGAATTATGGCTTGGAGGGAGCACGGGAAACTAATTTTTGGACAAATTCAAGATCAGAGTGGCAGAATTCAACTGTTTATCCGGGCTGATGCCATGGGTCCGACTGACAAGGAAAAGCAGACGCTGGGTTTTGAAGATTTGGAACTACTGGATATTGGAGACATTATTCAAGCCGGTGGGCATATCGTGAAGACCAGAACCGGTGAGGTGTCTCTGCAAGTAAGTGTGATCAAGCTTCTGGCAAAATCAAGACTACCTCTACCGGATAAGTGGGCGGGGATTGAGAATCCGGACGAGGCTTTCCGCAAAAGATATTTGGATCTGTTGATGGATCCGGAAAAAATGAGAAGGTTTGAAAGAAAAGCCAAATTCTGGGAAGTAACGAGGAGTTTTCTGAAAAATAAAGGGTTTATCGAAGTGGAGACGCCAGTGTTGGAAAGTGTCACCGGTGGAGCCGATGCCAAGCCATTTGTCACCCACATGAATGCAATTGATCAGGACTTCTTTCTGAGAATCTCGACCGAGCTCTATCAAAAAAGACTGATTGGGGCGGGATATGAAAAGATCTACACGATTGGACCAAACTTCCGCAATGAAGGCATGGACGATGAACATCTGCCGGAGTATTATCAGTGCGAGTGGTATTGGGCTTATGCCGATTACCGGGACAACATGGAGCTCGTGAAAGAACTTTACCGATATATTGCCAAAGAAGTTTATGGGAAGACAAAGTTTGTAAGTAGAGGGATGGAGTATGATCTGGCTCACGAATGGACAGAGATTGATTATGTGGAAATAATCAAAGGGAAGCTGGGAATAGATATCTTTAAGTCGACTGACGAAGAAATGCTTGCTGCGGTTAAGAAAGCAGGGGTGGTGTTAACTGGAGCAATTAACAGAAGCAGATTGATTGATAACTGCTGGAAAATAATCCGGAAAAGTATTGCCGGACCGGCCTACCTAATAAACGAACCGAAGTTTATGTCACCTCTCGCCAAGAGTAAGCCGGAAAATCCGGAGTTGACCGAGAGATTCCACGTCATCATTGCCGGATCGGAGCTGGGTAACGGATATACCGAATTAAATGACCCAGAAGATCAGCGACAGCGATTTGAGGAGCAACAGGCCCAGAGAGAGGCGGGAGATGAAGAAGCCCAGATGCTCGACACCGACTTTGTGGAGATGCTGGAATATGGTATGCCACCAACTTCCGGCTGGGGACATTCGGAAAGACTTTTCTGGTTCCTGGAGGACGTGTCAGGAAGAGAAGGTGTTTTATTCCCACCACTTAGGGTAAAAAAAAGAGAAATAAAAATGACCCCCTAGTGGAGTCATTTGACAGTGAGCTTGTAAGTTCCCTGATTCGCGAAGAATCTGATCATCTTAGGATAGAGCGTGAAAGCGTGGTCATCCTGATGTTCTGAAAACTGGATCACTAACTGACCGGCTTTCTGAAGAGTAATGATGATCCCTTTGTCGTTGGCTGTGATTCCCTTTATCTTATCCTGTGTGATTTCTTTCTTGGGTGTGATCCCTAAGAAATATTCCCGTTCGACGGCGACCGTGGGATTGGGGCGGCCAAGGGCCTTTTTGATCCTATCAACAAGCTGGGTTTTGTTATCCTGGGAAAGAACGAATTTGGCCACGTGGCCCTCCTTTGGAATGTTAATTTAGCCTTGAATTGAGTGTAATTGTACATCCTATAACTTAAAATGTCAAGTGTTTGTGCCTGTGCTATAAGCGGTTGGACTGTGCTTAGCCTCAAGATGTTAAAGATTGACAAGGTTTGACAAAACTGATATATTATCTATATGGCTATGATGAATGTGTCCCTACCAGAGAAACAAATTCAAGACGTGGATCTAATGGTCGAAAAGTATGGTTATGCAAACAGGAGCGAGTTTGTAAGATCGGCTCTTCGGTTTGTGCTAAAAAATAATGTGATATCAAGCCAGATGGTGGACTTTCCGTTTATGGTGGCCAATCCTACCGATGAACCGGAAGAGGTGGTCAATGATTTTAGAAAGACCAGCAAATACAACGAAGGCTTTCTGACGGATTTAGGAGAAGGGTTAAAGAAGAGTAAGGCGGCTAAGAAATAAAGATGTTCAATATCTTGCCTTTGAGGAAAGATCTCGAAGTCAAGCTGAGGAAGTATGGGTTGAGAGGTAAATTTGAGAAACAGATGAGTTTTCTCACAAAAAATCCCAAATATCCAAGTTTGAACTTGGAGTTGTTAGAGCCTAGAAACAGAGGAATTTACAGCATTAGAATTGATAGGCAATTCCGTGCTTTATTAATGTTTTTATCTGATAGAGAAACGATTGAGATAATTGCTATCACAAATCATTACCGATAGAGGTATAATTTAAATAGTTGAATTGTTCCATTGATGGATTACCAACCCGGAGGAACAGGTCAGGGGGCACCAACGCTCCAATTAAGAGGCTACCGCAAGCAGGATGGAACCACCCCACAAGGGTTCCTGCAAGAAGGTAGTTTTTTGTTATTAACAAATTATTAGTGACGGAACAGATCGCTTGCCGTCATTATCCATTCTGAAAAACGGACTGCTCTTTGCCCTGCGGCAAAGCCATCCTGTCTTGCAGCGAAAAATTCTCTGAGTACAGAGAAACCATGCTTTTTCGCTTTGCGCAATCTTTTCATCATTGGATAACGACTTGGCGATACTTGTTCCGAAAGAATATGTCGAAAAAACTGGATGATAAATATATAAAAATGGATGAGAGTAAGCAGAAAATGCTGAAGCTCAGACATACCGCGGAGCACGTGTTGCACACGGCCATGCAAAAACTGTACCCAAATCTGAAGAAAGCGATGGGGCCGGCGACGGATGAGGGATTTTACTTTGACTTTGATCTGGAAGAGAAGGTGACGGAAGCAGATTTTCCAGCGATTGAGAAAGAAATGGTCAGGATAATTAGGTCCGAATCGAAGATGGTAAGGCGAGAGATCGACGCCGATGAGGCCAAAAAAATCTTTGACGGAAACCCATACAAGATGGAGTGGGTGGACGAGATTGCCGGTCGCGGTGAGAAGTTTTCGACCTATCAAATGACTTTGCCAAACGGGAAAGTGATCGATGAGGATCTTTGTTCCGGGCCACACTTGGATTCGGTATCTGAGATTGGAGCCTTCAGGCTGCTGTCGATTGCGGGAGCTTATTGGCATGGGGATGAGAAGAACAAAATGCTGACGAGAATATATGGAACGGCTTACGAGACTCAGGAAGAATTGGATAAATACATTTGGCAACAGGAAGAAGCCAAAAAGAGGGATCACCGAAAGTTGGGTAAAGAAATGGATTTATTTTCGTTTTCGGATTTGGTGGGAAGCGGATTGCCACTTTACTCACCCAAGGGCGCGTTTATCCGCAGAAAATTAACCGAGTTTGTTGAGTCGGTGCAAGTAGCACAGGGTTATTTTCAAGTGTGGACGCCTCAGATAGCTAAAGCCGATCTGTTTAAGACTTCCGGGCATTATGACAAATACAAAGGCGACATGTTCCGTGTGGTGTCAAATTATTCCGATGAAGAAATGTTTCTAAAGCCGATGAACTGCCCTCAGCATACCCAGATTTATGCGGCTCAACCAAGAAGTTATCGGGATCTTCCTTTGCGATTAACGGACTTTGCCATGCTGTACCGCGATGAGAAGCCGGGAGAACTATCAGGGCTTGGGCGAGTAAGATCGTTTTCTCAAGATGACTGCCACATCTTTTGCCGGGAGGATCAGGTGGATGCTGAAATCGATATGGCATTGCAGATGACCAAGAAAGTGATGGATACCTTTGGCTTTAAGTACAAGTACAGATTGTCGACGAGGGACGTGGAGCACCCCGAAAAATACTTAGGCGACCCCGCCGTATGGGATAGGGTCGAAAAGTGGGCGGTGGAAATCATGGAGAGAAATAATATTCCATACTATGACGGTCCCGGGGAAGCGGCCTTTTATGCGCCAAAAATGGATTTGGTAGCAACTGACGCGCTGGGGCGTGAGTGGCAACTATCTACGTTGCAGATTGACTATGTAATGCCGGAAAGATTTAACTTGGTCTATACGGATCAGAATGGTGAGCAGAAACATCCCGTGATGCTCCATAGGGCTATCCTTGGTTCTGCGGAGAGAGCCATGATGATTTTGATTGAGCATTATGCCGGAGCTTTCCCGGTATGGTTATCACCTACTCAGGTAACGATATTACCTGTGTCCGAGAAAACGATGGGGTATTCTGAAAAAATTGCTAAAGAGTTAAAGGAGAAGGGTTTGAGGGTAGAGCTGAATAGCGATGCAGATTCTCTAGGCAAAAAAATCCGTAA
>DQFC01000037.1 GCA_003531665.1 Candidatus Collierbacteria bacterium | reverse complement strand
CGCAGATCAGCTCTTTCTTGTGGCGGTGTATCAGTCATACCTTTGGCCGGTTTGGACTCTGCTATCCAGGAATATTCTCACAATAGGCGGATTTGCTGGCAATTTGAACCACATCCTGGATTTGAAAAGATGATTTCTAAAGATAATACGGAGGGAATTGGGTCATTTGAGATTGGCATAATGGGAAAGAATAAACTGTGGAGGTATCTTAGCGAAACTGCCGAAAGGCTTTCGAAAGAAACCGAAACATCTGTTGATCTCAATTTTCTCACTCCGTATGAGGCGATTAAGCTTGTGTGCGAAACAATTCAGGACAGGGTTGCTTACGAGTACTTGATTATCGGAAAAGAAGGTAAAAGAATGGTTGAACGTGGAGAAATAAACAAAACATTACAGCCGGAGTTGGTGGATCTTTGTGAGAATAATCCGGAAAAATTTGATAGAGAAGTTAAAAAACTTGAAATTAAGATCGACTCAATGACTGCAGACCAAATTTTGGAGAATGGTTTTGGAGTGTGTCGTCATATAGCGGCTACGGCGTCGGCGATGTATAGTCTGTTGAAAGAAAAGCAGAGAGGATTATTGCTAAACGGAACTTATTTGGCATATCACGGGCAGAATGTTGGCGACCAACAGCTGCGATCGATAATTGAAAGTCATTCGTACAATATTTTTTTGGTGACCTCACCAAGTGGTGAAGTGGCTATCTCTGTAGTCGATCCTACTTGGAAGCTTGATGAGGACTCTGAGCTTGACTATACGTGGAAGAGGATTTCTCAAGCGTGTTCATTTTTGAGTGAATACGGAAGAAGTATCGGAATGAAGGATGTAGAAAAGACCGTGTCTGCGTTGGCTTCAGGGGGGGCCTTTAGGATGGAAAAATATTTTTCCGAAAATAAATTGTCTCTATATTCTAATGGAGATGAACCGTGTGTTTCTGAGTTTTTGAGTGACTACATCAGCCTGATTGATCAGGGCAACGTAGGGAGATCCGGTGAGACACTGTCGCACATGATTAAGTTTCTGAGCAACTATGGTTGTGATCGGGTAAGGGCATTGCTTGAAGTTTTGAGCCGGCCTTCGTATGGGTTTATCAACTGTCTAGATGAAAAAACCATCCGGAGAGGAAGGTTCACTGAGCTAAACAGGGAACTTAAAAACATCGATTTTTTGTCAGGATCGAAGATGGATAACCTAGTACTTACTGAGACACTGATGAGAACGATAGACCAATTTTCCTTGAAATGGTTATTATTTTTGGAAAAGAGAATAAGAAATCTTGACGCTGAAGATTTCGAATATTTAGGGTTGGTTGGCCATTGTGTGCGAGCCTGTATTGCTTTGAAAACTGCTCCAAGTGAGGTTAGTCAACTGCAGAAAATTCAACAAGCTCTGAATGTTGTCCGGGCACATAGAATTCTAGGTGACCTGCTAAGTTTTGGTGGAATATATTTAAATGTTTAATTGCTGTAAGAATACATAAGCTAGGGTACAATTTTTGAATGGAGTTGCCTAAGGAAAGATGGGGTAAGAATTTAAAACTGATAAAGCCGGAGATAAAAAGCTTGTATTATAAAGGGGATATTGATCTGCTGTTGGATGAAAGTCCGAAGTTAGCGATTGTGGGATCCAGACGGATGACAGAGTATGGGCAGAGAGTAATCGAGAAATGGATGCCCGTGCTGGTTGAGCGGGGAGTGACGATTGTGTCCGGATTCATGTACGGAGTGGATCAGACGGCGCACAAGGCTTGCATCGAAAATGGGGGGAAAACTATCGCGGTTTTGGGCTGGGGTATTGATTGGCCAGTGGCCACTCAGGACGAAGCACTGTATCAGAAAATACTAGAAGTTGGTAGTTTGATGGTGTCCGAGTACGAAGAAATGACCGCTCCTTTGTTGTGGTTTTTTCCGCAAAGAAATAGGATTGTGGTGGGAATTTCCGGTGCTGTGCTAGTGGTAGAGGGATCGGCCAAGTCCGGAAGTATGATTACGGCACGTTTGGCCAACAGATTTGGAAAGAAACTTCTAGCCGTACCCGGTCAGGTGACTAGTCGGGTGGCAGAAGGGACTAATGGTTTGATCAGAGACGGCATGGCCAAAGCGGTGACTAGTGCAGAAGACGTGCTTAAGGAGATGGGGTTGTTACCTGGTCAAATGAAGCTCCCTTCGGCTATGCTCAGGACAGGCTCAAGTGATCCGATGTTGTCACTGCTGGCCGATGGTGAGAGATCTGTGGATGAGCTATCTAGACTTCTTAAAATGAATGTGGCACAAGTACTTGGAAGACTAACAGAACTAACTCTCAGCGGGATAGTGATTGAGGCTGGAGGGAAGTATCGTGTGGTGTGATCCAACAGAGGCGGATCGAAATACAAAAAAGCTCCACGTATGCGGAGCTTTACGAGCGATCGAAGTGAATCAGTTGCCAGGCCCCTTCGTGCCCGCGGATATGGGCGATACCGCCATGACGAAGGTAGTGTGATCTGGCCAGATCGAACACTGCCGAGATTGAAGCTTGTTTACCCAGAAATAGCCTGGACATGAAAAAAGCCAGGAAGACACCGTGGCTAACAATGGCCACTTTCTTCCCGCGGTAGCGTTCCAGAATCATCTGGATAACTTTGTCTTCTCGGACAAGAAGCTCCACGGTCGACTCACCTTGATCATCTAGCTTCCAGGACCCGTCATGTGCTGACAGAGCATCGATCCACGCTTTTTTGTATCTCAGGTTTTCCGGTCCATTTCGTTTGGCACCGTAGACGTCCTCTGGAAGATCGATCTCCCTTAAATCATTTACAACAATAAAGGGGAGTTTGATGTCCTTGGAGATAACTTTGGCCGTGTTTTCTGCTCTGGCTAGAGGACTGGAAAGTAAGACGTTTACTCCCAGATCGTTCAGTTTTCTGGCTTGATGGTAAGCTTGGTATCGTCCATGGCTGCTTAGTTCAGCCTCAAGCCTGTGACGACGATAGGAGGCAGTGGAGTCAACACCATGCCTCAGAAGAAACAAGTCGGTAATTTGTGCTGTGAGCATGATTATGCCTCCTTTATTTGAATGTTCGTGCTTGTGAATTCTACCATATCAGAGGCTAAAATGCAAGTATATAGGTCTTATGAGCTTAGGCACAGGAGGTTTGTCGGTGAATTTGTGAGAAAATCTGGCTTATAATATTGACTTTTTGACGGTAGCGTGATACTATTACCCGTAAATTGAATCTTTGTAGCCGGAGGCTTTTGATGGATAACGTAATTAACTGGATATATAAGCGTTTTGGTTCCACAGGGGTGATCATTGGATTTGTTCTGATATTCATGGTGGTGTTGTCAATTCAACCCATCGATGGATTACGGACTGACCCAGCCAAAGTTTGGAACGAGACAAAGGCTCAGTACACCAATGTAGTGATGAACGAAAGGCAGTTACTTTGGGCGTTTTCGCTGAAGGGGTGTTCAAGAGACGATTCTGCCGCATACCGATTCACCGGTCAAAATATAAACGGTGATACCGTATCCGGCGTTGCATGTGTGCGCGCCTTCACCCACAAAGTATCTTTCCGCATTGCCAGCTCCCCGTAAATGGGGAGTTTTTTGTGGCTTTTTGAGATTAATAGTGAAATACTGAGTAATGTTGGCGAGAATTGAAAGTGTCGCTTGTGTGGGACTAGAGAGTTTTTTGGTGGAGGTGGAAGTAGACGTGGCTGAGAAAGGTTTCCCTGGGTTTAGCATTGTTGGACTTCCAGATAAGGCTGTAGCAGAAGCACGGGAGAGGGTGAAGACAGCTTTGGTAAATAGTGGATTTTCCTTTCCTCAGAAAAAAATAATTGTCAACTTGGCGCCGGCTGATTTACCTAAAGAAGGGTCGGCCTATGACTTGCCGATTGCGGTAGGAATTCTGGTGGCGAATGGAGATATACAAGTAAAGGAATCAAGAACGCAAGAACTCAAGGAATCAAGACAAGAAAAAGAAGAAGATGGAGTTGTTGAGGGGTTGTTTTATGGGGAGTTGTCGCTTGACGGCAGTTTGAGGCACACAAAAGGAACTCTCTTGGTAGCCCTTTTTGCTAAAAGGGAACACAAAAAGAGAATTTTCTTGCCGGTACTTTCGGCCAACGAGGCAGCAGTAGTCAGAGATATCGAAGTAATTCCGGTAAGAAATTTGAAAGAATTAATTTGTCATTTAATGGGGGAAAAGAAAATTGAACCATTGAAAAAAATTGAAATAAAAAGTTTGGTAGAGGCCGCTCTACCCGAGTTTGATATGGCAGATGTGGTGGGTCAAGAAACGGCCAAAAGAGCTTTGATAATTTCGGCCGCAGGAGGACACAATATTCTGATGTCCGGTCCACCCGGGTCGGGAAAGACGATGTTATCCAGAGCCCTGCCGGGCATCATGCCTCTGATGAGCGAAGAAGAAAGTATGGAAGTGACGAGAATTTATTCGGCGGCGGGACTGATGACGGCCGGTGAAGCGGTGGTCAGACGAAGACCCTTTCGCTCACCTCATCATTCGACCAGTATGGCGGGGCTGATTGGTGGAGGAAGCAGGCCGGTACCGGGAGAAGTGTCTCTAGCGCATCTTGGAGTATTATTTTTGGATGAGATGGCGGAGTTCCCGCGAAGTGTATTGGAATCGATGAGACAACCAATGGAAGATGGCAAAGTAGAAATTTCCAGAGTGGCCGGCAGGGTAGAGTACCCCGCATCGTTTCAACTGGTGGCGGCAGTGAATCCTTGCCCTTGCGGGTACTTAGGTCATCCGACAAAAGAATGTAAATGCTCAATGAGAGAAATTGAAAAATATAAAAGAAGAATTAGCGGACCGATTTTGGACAGAATTGATTTGCATATAAATGTACCGGCAGTAGAAACGGAAAAGATTTTGGGGACGGTGGAAAAAGGGGAGGGGTCGAAAGAAATTAGAGAAAAAGTAATGAAGGCGAGGCAGAAACAAAGTGAAAGATTGTTAGTTTTTGGTATTTTTTGTAATAGTCAGATGAAGAATAAGCAGGTGAAAGAATTTTGTAGACTAGATATTGATGGGGTACATATCTTGCGACTAGCTATGGAAAAGTTCGATTTGTCGGCCAGGAGTTATTTCCGAGTTTTGAAAGTAGCCCGGACTATTGCAGACTTGGAGGGAAGTGAGGCAATTTCTGCGGGGCATTTGGGGGAAGCGTTGCAGTACAGGGAAAGGGTGTTTTAGACCTATAAGCTTGCAATGTTGGTGGTTCTGTGCTAGAATTTGAGCTGTTTGAAAATCTGAACGTTGAAAAGAGGACAACATGAAGAAATTTCTGGCTTTGATTCTGATCGTACTTGTGCTGGCCGTGAATACCATTCCGGTGATGGCCAAACCCCAAACAGCCGTGGCGCCATTGAGATTGGCTGTTGTTTCCCCCACTAGTGGATACCCTGGGGAAACGATCCAGGTATCTGTGATGGCGAGCAATGTGGGGAAGCGACCTGCCAGAATCGTCGGGTGGATAATCCGTTTTCCGAAGGACCTGGTCTCGGCGGTTCATGTCGAATCGGCTGATGGTCGGATCAAAGAGGTTTCGACCACTTCAGAATTTGTATTTGTATGGAATGGTGTTGTAAAGGGAGGGAAAGTTGCTGAGGTACGGATGAGCGTGACTCTGCGGACTGATGTCGAAGTTGGGACGCGGACTTTGGTATCTGCTCTGGACGCGGCCAACCTACACATGGCAGTCATCGAAATCCTCGAGCCGAGATTGACCGTCACCTCAAATGCGCCCGACGTGGTCTCAAAGGGAGGAGTAATCTTTTTTATTGAGGTCACCCTGACCAACAGCACCCCTGTCGGCCTGCCTTTTGATATGGCGGCGACAGTTTTCTTCTCTGGAACCAACAGAAACATTGAGTATTCATTCACCGGAGGGGAGATCTGGGGCTTTGACGGAAGCTACACAGGCGCTATCCTCTGTTGGCGCGGGGTGGTCCCGGCAGGACAGTCCTTCACCCTGACCGTCAAGACAGCATCTGGCAGGTATCCGGGAACCTTTGATCTGCTGGGACTGACAGACTTGCTTCACCCGGAAAACTTGTACGCAACGCGGATGATTATTATCCAGTAGAATTTTGCCCCGCCCTCGAAAGAGGACGGGTTTTTTGTGCTTGTGAGTACACAAAAAACCGGATGCATTTCTGCACCCGGTAAACTTTCATTCTGATACATTCACTGTTTTGTCTGGGTCAAGCCTTGGGACCTTTGAGCATTTCTTCAATCATCTTGTCGATGTCAGAAAGATTCATGTTTTTCCAAGCGTCGTTGATCTTTTTGGCATAGTCTGAGTTGGTAGGTGGAAGATCGGTATCGGGGCCTGAGGTCCAGGAGTCAGGTGAAAAGACTGTACCGGCATTGACTTCTGCCATATCCAGCTCGTATTCGAAGATTTCCAGGTAAGTGAGAGCGGTCTGAATGGTGGTGTGTTGCTTGGTGATTAAGAAACCAAGTTTGGAAGTGGCATCATCTGGGAATCTTGCAAGGAGTTCAGAGAGTTCCGAAAGCTGTTTCTGCCAGATAACTTTTCGTTTTGCTATATCGGCTCTGGTTTGATTTATCAAGGCACTATCGTGTACGGTCATCGCTTTGTAGCTGTTAATGATCAAAGATAGTTCTCGTGCCTCTTTTTCACCAAGGTGGGTGATATATTCCGCGGAAGGATAGGGATTGGTCATGTGACCTCCGTAT
This sequence comes from Candidatus Collierbacteria bacterium, assembly GCA_003531665.1. Classification (GTDB taxonomy): domain Bacteria; phylum Patescibacteriota; class Microgenomatia; order UBA1400; family MFAQ01; genus UBA10133. Next base: position 4,114 of record DQFC01000037.1, on the reverse strand, counting down.
TTATGTTAAATGTGCTGGCCTATAATAACACTTTGAAGGAGATAGAGCAAGGCCCTTGATCCTTTTGGAATAAAAAAACCGAGTGCAGGGTGCACTCGGCTGTAAAACTAGAACTTGATGATTTTGGTGCCGACGATGGTCAAAAAGATGTTTCTGTAGACCAAAGTTGCACTGTTGGATCTGAGGTCGTATACCGACCAGCCTTGGGCCAACAGGCTCACGATTTCTTGATGAGTTTTCCCTTTGGTAGCAATGAGGAGCTCCCGTTCCATGAGCATTTCCTGGCTTATCGGCTGGAATCTCCGGAGATAGTCCTGGATCCGATGTTTCCAGGCCAGGAAGAAGTCTTTGACGGCGCTGTTCGGCTTATTGCCGTCAGAGATGAAGGTGGCGATGTCCCAAGGTTTGCCATCTCTTGTTCGGAAAGCCTTCAAGACTTCAGCGATGGCTTCGGCAGCTGCCTCTGGGCTGGTGGTTGCGGTGAAATCAGTGTTATTTTTGAGGGTAAAACCCTGTTCGATGGAGCGGATTTGGGCGTTTCGACCATCTGTCATGGTTCCAACCTCGAAGAAATACATCTTTGTAAGCGCCATGTGCAGATGAATCTTCTTTGCGAACACGACCGAAGCCATTTCTGACCCAGGGGGGTCGGATACGTGGATTTGGCTCCACCAATCCAAGACCGCGACGGCATTTTTGATGGTTTCGCGGATGGTGGCGAGAAGGGCGTGAGTCTCTTCGTTTTGTTCTCTCGTCACGCTCGGGAGGGCCTGGCGGTAGGTAGCCATCAGATCCGCCATCTCATCCGTCTGGACTTTGGCCAGGGCGCGGACATCGGCTGGAGTCTTGAGGGCCAGGACGGTTTCCAACATTTCGTCGACATGGTTCATGAATGCCTCCTTAGGCGGGAATAGATTGTCAAGGTTTAGAAGCCCTATAGTATCACATTTTTAGGCATAAGTCAAGTAGGGATGAGCTATGATACAATTATGGGGTAATTGTACACTAATAACCTGTTTTGGAGGAAAAAATGAAAATTGTGATGCCGCTCGATAAAGATAATGTTCGCAATCGAAGGTTAACGGATGAGACAGATGGGGGATCATTCCTGAAAGCAATATTGGGAGACGGTCGAATCCGCTTCTCGACGAACACTGGTATGATCAAAGCCCGCTTTGGTTTTGGTATGCCGGCTTCGCCGTTGATTCAGGCTAGCTTCTGGGCCTTTTCTCAGCACCTTCCGCTTCGCTTGGAGCCGGGACATTTCTGGACGACGATCATTCAAGAAGTAGCGACGATGGTCAAGCTCGATCCGGAACGCTTCGCTGCGCTTTTCAACGGAGATCCGAACAATAAGAAGAAAGTCATCGTGCGTTGTGATGAACTGTTCGGGGATGACTCGGCTTGGCCGTTGGCTATTGGCCGTTTCCGATCCGCTTTGGCCGTGGAAACCGACACGGAACTGGTTGAGGGCTTCTTTCCTCATTTCACAACCGATGATGAAACACATGAGCTGGCCTATTTGGTCTCGGTTATGGATGCCGCCTCTCCCTATTTCGACTTCGAAGTCCACACTCTTTGTGGCATCCCCGAGATTCACTTGGATGGTACCCACGCCGACTGGCTGTCTCTCTATGAGCGTATCGAATGGCTGGAGAAGAACTTCGGTCAAAACGTGTACTTTGATCGCATCAAAGCCCGTGTGCGTCAGATTGCCGATCAGGTGGGGAGGAATACCCCTGACATTGCCATGTGGCGGTCGTTCTTTAAGTACCGCCAGAGGAGTGGCGGAGCTTTGGCCAACGGTTGGCTGACAGATTTCTACGCTTATGTGTATGGCAAGAACGGTCCCCAGTTCAAGGCTGAGGTAGCCGGAGACGGTCGGTATGACGGTTACTCCTTGAACGAATTCCCTTCCGGCATGTCCGTTGTGCCGTTTATCTGGCAGGTCATGGACTCTCGCTATCCGATGCGTTTCTTCGCCGGTTTGACCGGCATGGAGATGCAAAATGGCGTGCTGACGCCCCTCATCGGCTACGGGGTGATTGAAGGGGAAAAGTAAATTTGTTTAAATAGCCCTCGGGAAACCGGGGGCGTTTTTGTGGTTATTGTTGGTGGTGTATCATCTTTATATATATGGATAAAAAGAAATCTCAAGACAGACAGGTGGTATACGCTTTTATCGATAGTCAAAATTTGAATCTGGGGGTGAGAAATGACATCCGAACTGCTGATGGAAAGCATTTTCGCTACAAAGGATGGAATCTGGATTTTGGAAAGTTTTACGAGTACTTAAGAAGTGATTTGCATGTCCAAAAGGCTTTTATCTTTATTGGATATATGCCGGATAATCAGGAACTGTATGACGCATTGAAGCAAGACGGGTTTGAGCTAATATATAAACCTATTCTTGAAATACTAAATAAGGAGGCGACTGATATCAAGATAAAAGGGAACATCGATGCCGAGATGGTACTACACGCCATGATCAACTACCAGAAGTACGACAAGGCAATCATAGTTTCCGGTGATGGCGACTTCTTTTGTTTGGAAGAGTACCTAGAGCAAAATGGCAAACTGGGAAAAATTATTGTGCCCAATAAGTGGAACTATTCTTCGCTGATTGAGAAGTATTCTAGTTATTTTATTACCATGAGTGATTTGAGGAAGAAGTTGAGCTATACACGCAAGAAACAGACGGATCGTCCAAAGAAAGAGGCTCTAAAGGAAACGGCGTCCGAGCCGTCAGAGTCAGTGGTGGCGGGCGACGGCAAGGGGCCGAAGTATTTTGGCATGTGACGAAAGTGAATGAAAAGAGATAACAAAAAGACGGGGAATCGAGGAGAGGATTTGGCGGCTGAATATCTGGTGAAAAAAGGCTACAAGATAGTAGAGAGGAATTTTCGTACCCGCTTTGGAGAGATAGATATTGTTTGCTGGGACGCACAGACTTTAGTGTTTGTAGAAGTGAAAACAAAAATAGGGCATGATTTTGGCGAACCAGAGGATATGTTTAATAAAAACAAGATGGGACAAGTCAAGAGGATGGGGGAGGTGTATATGAGAACTCAAGAACTCAAGGAATCAAAAACTCAAGACGAAGAAAAATGGGGCGGATTGTGTCGGGTGGATGTGGTGGCAGTGGTACTAAGAGAAAATGGAGAGGTGGAAAAGTTAGAACATTATCAGGCGGTCTATTAGGGGGCTTTGTAGGATAAAATAAGGGTATGACAAAAATGGAAAGATCGCTCGTTCTAATCAAGCCGGATGCTCTACAAAGAGGCCTGATTGGAGATATCATCAGTCGGTTTGAAAAAAAAGGATTCAAGTTAGTAGCCTTAAAAATGATTCAGATGGACGACGAGATACTGAAAAAATGGTATCACCAGTATGCCGAAGCACCATTTTTTCCCAAAATAGCTAAATTTATGAAGTGGACGCCGATAGTGGCTATGATCTGGGAAGGATACAACGCGGTAGATCTAATCAGGAGAATTATAGGCACCCGTAAGGGGTACGAGGCTGAGGCTGGATCGGTCCGGGGTGACTGGGGGATGAGTGGGGGGAACAACTTGGTCCACGCCTCCGATTCTCTGGAAAATGTGCAGAGGGAAATCGATATTGTGTTTTCTGAAAAAGAGATACATGAATATCAGACAACTATGGATCAGCTTGTGTACAGTGAAGAGGAGCTTGGTGGTGAGTTTCGATAGAGGTTGTTGGCAATCATAGATGCTGGTAAAATATCCAGGTAGATTGAAAATTCAGATTGAGAGGTGAACATGAGCTGGAAAGATTGGTTTAAAATCAAGGTTACCCGTCCGTGTAACCGATTGCCGGATGCCGATGAGTTTTGGGTGGTGATTAAAAAGGCCATTCCGGCCAATACTCTGATAGATATCCAAGGAGCGGATAGATTTTTTGAACGTGAATCTGAAGTCGGCATTATGTATCTCCTGAAAAGGGTAATCAACCCCTTTGGATACCCCGATCCCTGGTTGATGACGAGTGGGGGAGTAATTGGCGCTTCGGAGCGCTGGTGGAAAGACCAGATCGAGTCCGGTGCGGTGGAAGTCGAGACCATCGTCGCATAGCAGTTTGCCCCGCCATTTGG
>DQFC01000016.1 GCA_003531665.1 Candidatus Collierbacteria bacterium | reverse complement strand
ACTACCCATTCAAAACTTTCGACATCTCCGGTGTAAGGCACTTTTACAAAGTCCGCATTTAGCTCCATTCCAATTCTGGCACCATAAGCCACCACATCCCGGTCAGCTTCCCTTCCGGCTACCTTTCTGCCCCTTGGGTACATCCAGGCGATCACAATCATACCTCTAGCGTGTGCCTCATCTTCGATCTTGGAAAACTCGACCATCATTCGTTCCTCATTTTCACTTCCCACATAGATTGTGTACCCAACACCAACAGCTCCCAGCTCGGCAGCCTTTTCCACCGTACAAAGTTGTAGCGACAAGGGCTCTTCTCCTTGAAACGAAGTTTTTCCATTTAGCTTGACTATAAGAGGTACTCCGCTTTCTTTTTGATAGTATTTGGCCGCCACCCCTTCTTGGAATACCACTCCTGTAAAGTATCCGTTCNNCCCTGATCATAAGCCAAAATCATTACCTTCCCGTTTCTTTCTATTCTTGTTGTATCAATCATGTATCCATTATTCCATAAAGGCTTTTTCTCCACTCAAATCGTCTTTTATTTCTTGATGGGGAGGCATTTCCAGATCAAATTCTTTGAGATAGTCCAGCACCTGTTCAGGTGTAGTTGCAATTTTATAAACTCTCAAAGCTCCAGGCCTGGCTCCTATTTTCATATTTTTTACCAGCTCTTCTACAATCGGGTACCAAAATCCACCATACAAAATTAACGGTTTATGATGGCCAAAATAAAGGTAAGCCAGCCCCCATGCCATTCCAAGTTCGGACAGTGTCCCGGTTCCCCCATTAAAAATTACATAAGCATCTCCCAGCTCCAATAGCTTCATCGTTCTATCGACATAATTATTCATGATGATTTCCTTGTCGGCTTTATTTTGCGGATCTTTTCCCTCAAAATTTTCAATAAATTTTGGATAGAACGTGGCCACAGACGCTACTCCTCCTCCCTCATGAGCCCCCTCCGTGGCCGCTCTCATCACTCCCGGTCCACCGCCATTCACTACCTCCAATCCATTCTGAGCAATTAGTCTCGTCACATCCACCGTTTCTATATACAAGGGGTCAGAAGGAGGACAGTCTGCGAAGCCAAAAATAGTAACTGCTTTTAAGTTCTTGAACGTCATACACCTACTATACTAGAAAAATACTAAACCGCGCCCAGATTTTCCAACCTATTGAGTTCCTCTTCAACATTTTCAGCATTTAGAAGGTCAGACCCAACGGCAAACTCCATTCCCAAGAAACTCTTATTAAACTCATCTTCGGCAATTTCTTGGGCCCATTCGGCCGCCAAACACTTTTTGATATTTTCCACATTCAAACCACCGTCGACCACTATCTTTACAAACTCACTCATTTCTCTGACCTTTTTTATCTTCGGCAGAACCCTCTCGTCAAATTTCTGGATTCCTTGACTTCCCGCTTTTACACTCATCAGCAGAACTCCATCAAGATTGTTAATCATTTCTTCGAGTCCATCCAGCGGAGTATCGATATCAAAAGCCAGACCTGCCTTCATCCCAGCCGCCTCAGTATCAGCGATAAATTTAGCCCTGTCTTCCATTTTTTCGACATGTCCGTAAAGCGCCGTCATCCCTGCGGCAGCACAGCGGTCCACCCACTCCTCCGGTTTGTCCACCATCAGTTGACCTTCAAAATCTACAATTGTATCGATATTCAAAAGGATCTCCGGCATCACCGTTTCTATCGGTGCAAATTTACCATCAATAATATCCATCTGTACCCTCTTGACTATTCCCCAAACTTTCTTGAGCTTTTCCTCAAAAGCCGTAATGTCTTTTTCCAGTATGGCTGGGACTATGGTGATCATTAGAGTAAGTTATCTAATTTCATAATTCTTCTTTTATATTTTTCGTCTCTAGACATTCCCTCTGTCAAAAACACTTTTATCATTCTCATCGCCAATACTTCATCGACATAGTCCGAGGGAATAGAAAGTGCGTTGATATCATCATCTGTTCTTCCCTTTCTCACCGCCTCAGTATCAAAGGCCAGACCACATCGTACTCCCGAAAACCTATTGGCCGTCATTACCATTCCAAACCCATTCCGGCAGAACAATATCACTCGATCACCCGAAGAAGTCACTACTTGTATCGCTCTTTTGGCATAGTCTACATAATCATCGCCCTCCACCAAGTTCTCCGACCCCACATCCTCCACTGTATACCCCTCGGCAGTCAGCCACTTTTTGATTGATTCTTTCATTTCAAATCCTCCATGATCCGCCCCCAATATTACTTTCATTACCTCTACTATATCAAACCAAGCGATTATTTTATTGCTGGGTGCAGAAGACTAGCCAACAAACCACACGGAACATGTACATACGAGCTGAAAGGTATCCCGCCTACCTGGAGGTGGGACGAGATAGTAACGCGTGAGTATGGTTTTTGGCGGGCTTCGAACCCAAGATAAATTAATCGATACCTAACTCGGCCCTTAATTCCTCCGACATGGCGTCTTTACTCCACGGAGGATCCCAAACCAGATCGATGGTAACATTCTTAACTTCAGGGACATCCTTCATAGCATTCCTCACCATCTTGTCTATCACAGGAGCCAATGGGCATCCCGGGCTGGTCAACGTCATCTCCACCTCAGCTTCGCCATCCTCGTACCGAATATCATAGATTAAACCCAAATCCACAATACTTACCCCAAGCTCAGGATCAATCACCTTTCTCAAGGCCTCTCTAATTTTGTCTTCAATCATTTCCATCACCTTATTCTAAACTGTGCCTCGATCAAAACAAAGACCCCCCATATGGCCAGAGTTAGTCCTACCAACATCCATTGAGTGCTGGCTAGCCAAAAGTCTGTTCCCAACGCACCCATAAACGCCAGAATTACCGACCCGATCGAAGCATAAATAAACAATTTCCCCACCATCAATTTATCCTTATTCCGCAATTCTATACACCTCCTCTCGTAATATTTTTTACATGTTCCCTCACCTTGCCTTCAGTATAGCAAAATACCAAATTTATTATTTTCTCAGTTTCTTTTTGAACAGATCGGTATATCTATCTAGATTTGATTTTGTCATCGTCTTAAAACTATCACCTACCCAAACGGCCCCCTTATATTTCTTCATAAATTCAAATTGTTCGTCCACTTGAGAGTGTGATAATCCGGCTCCTTTTCTACCCACAAAACAATCTGCATCATTAATCCAAACCTTTCCATTCAAAAACAGTCTGGCACTATTATTTCTCATACTCTCCTTAAACATATATCCATTTATCATCTTTCCAAAAATGGGGATCTTAGATACATAAGGATTGAGAGTATCTATACCGACTCTGGCGGAATCCACTACTCCTACCAATGGTGATAGCTGAGAAATTGCCGACATCAAAAAAACCTTTTCCCCGGCAACGGACCGAATTACTTCAAATCCCATTCTTAGTGCCCGCGCTCGGGTCACCGGCAAAAAATATCTGTTTGAGAAACAAACCGGATATGTAAAATCTATTTTCAGCATTTCGAATCCCCAATCCATGAATTGTTTAACCACTTTCCTAATATAGGTTTGCACCTCAGGATGGGTCGGATCCAATACTTTTAGAGAAAGTTGCGGTAGATAATCGAGCGGGGAACTTAATCTTCCTTCAATGGCCCGACCCTGCTTGTTTCTCAAAAACCAATCAGGATGCTGTTTGTACAGATTACTTCTTGGGTCTGCCACATACGGGGCGAACCAAATTCCTGCCTTCAACCCCATCTTTCGAATCTCGTTTACCATTACCTTCATTCCGGATGGAAAACTATTATTTATCTCCAGCCAGTCTCCCCAAGTGCAATACCCAGCATCTATCTCTACGTACTTCAAGTCAGTTTTCCCCAAGAACAAAAACAAAGATCGAAGCTGGCTACGCAGATACTCCTCGCTCACTATGTTCCCTTGAAAGTAATAAGCGCAACAGAGCCCCACCGGAGGGTTTTCCACACTTCTTGTATTAGAATACTTTTTTATCAAATCTGCGAAGTTTTCCAGGGTTCGTCTAGTTTCCCGCCACCAAACAAAAGCAATTTTTTCGGAGACCATTTTTTTTCCAGGTTTTAATATCAGGTCATCCATCTGACAGGTGATTCTTACTTTCAGGCCTTTATTGTTTTCCTTAAGATAAATCTGGGTAAACTGATTTGCCGATGTGACCGCCCCAATAACACAACTTCTTTCGGAAAATACCACCTGAGTAAACCATTCATTCACCATACTTCCCTCAAGATAACCAAAGCTTTTTACAAACGAGTTTGGATTTTGATCTCTTTTGAGAACAAATATTTTTCGTTTCGTTTTATTTATTTGTGTTCTGTATCCCGAAAAACTCGACTGCCCCCAACCGTTCTCAAGCACTTTCTCCACTTTTCCGATCAACAAAAACTCTGCTACGACAATCGACTTCACCAAAATATCTTCTTTCCCGGTGTTACTCAATTCTACTTGCATCACAATTTCGTTTTCCTTCTTCTCAATTACACTTCTGCTTACACCAATTGTTCCTCCTCTACCGGAGGCAACAAAGATGTTTTTCCCTTCCGCCTCTAAGTAAACACCATATTCTGAACTAAAAATATTTTTCATAAAAAATGTGGCCTTCAGGAACTCCTTTTTCTTTCAGTTTTATTTCATTTTCGGCTATCATATCTGGGGACCCGCAAAGATAGGCCAACGTTCCGGACCATTTCTGAGCTAACTGATCAATTACCGAACCAACATGTCCCCTGAAACCAGGCCAATCTTCCGATGGTTTGGAAATAACTATATCAAATTTAAAATTATCAAAATCCCGATTAATATTGTCCATTTCTTTTAACCAATAGAGATCTTTTTCATATCTCATTCCCCAAATAAGCCTCACCTCACCGGAATATTTTTTCTTGTACAATAGATCTTCTATCATCGGCCTCAAAGGCGCTATACCCGTACCCGTAGCCAAAAATAGTATTTGCTTTGACTCGATTAATAAAAGTGGATCTACTATAAATCTTCCCAAGAAGCCCAAAACCTCAACCTCGTCTCCAACATTTAGTCCAAGTATATATTTTGAACCCACTCCCATAGGCGATATATCAACAAGTAAGTCAATTGATTTTTTACCGGGCAAACTTGCTACCGAGTATGATCTTCTAATTCCCTCATCGTTCACTTTCAAGCTGGCATATTGACCGGGAGTAAAATCAGCTATCCTTTCAAAGCCGATTCTCACTAAATAATTGTTCCCCGCTAAATTAGCTTTATACTCTACTTTTCCGATCAATTTTTCCGGTACCATAAATATAATTTAGCATTATTTATCTGGTTACGATTAACCAGCCGACAATTACGAGAGCCACTCCCAAAACAAATCTCATCCATTTTATATTCTTGTGTTCCCACTCTTTCATATCAACCACTTGTTTTCCTTCCCCCATCGCAATCAAAATCAGAATAAGTGGCAAAACAAAAATCAAGTTGTAGTACAAAAACAAACCTAGTACTTTAACCATCGGCAGACCTGATCTGGCTATCACCGCCGTAGTTCCAATGTAAAGAGGCATCATACATGGGGTCGAAAAGATTGTCGTCAATACCCCAATTAGTGCCGCCACCCCAACACTTGTCTTGGCCATTAACTTATTTATTTTTTCAAAACCAACCTTTGGCATCCGTAAGTGAAACGGTAGATCTTGCCAAAAAACATCTTTTATTTGAATCAAACCGGCTACGAAGATTGCCCCACCGATAATATATTTGAAGATTCCCGCCAACCACCATCTTTGCAGATAATAGACCGCACCATAAAAAAACAAGCCTAAAATTAAATAAGTAACAAAAACACTCAAAATATATGTCAACCCTATCTTGTAAATCCACCACTTATCTTTTCCTTTACCACCAAACACCAAGAGATATCCCAAAAAAGTAATCATCATCCCAATTCCACACGGGTTAATCCCATTCGCAAGCGCCGTAACTGTGAGTATAGGAAGATTAATCGGCATTTTATTTTTCTCCCAATAATTGCTTAACTTTATCAACTACAAATGGTGCCCCGACTTGCTCCCCATTTACAAAAAATGTCGGTGTACCGGAAAGTTGTAAAGAAGTCGCTAAATTGGCATCTGCCTGAACGTTTTGAGCCACTTCATTAGAAGCTAATTTCTCTCTGAATGTTTTTTCATCCAGTCCCAAACTTTTCGCGTAATCCGCAAAGTTATCTTCAGGTTTACTCACTGCCGACCACTCTTCCTGTTTGTCGTACAAAACCGCCACCATTTCAAATCCTTTACCCAAAACTCTCGCCGCTTCAGCCGCTTTTGCAGAAATCAGGGCATAACGATGTAAAGAAGACGGTAATGGGAATAGTCTCGTCACGATCTTCACTCCTGGCATATTAAACAATTCTTTGGTTTGTATATCCGCCGCCTTACAAGAGGGGCACTGCATATCCGAAAAGTTGACTACCGTCACTTTTGTCTCACCATTCTCCTTTACAAACCTTGCGCCATCCAACAGCACACTCTCTTCTACCTTTAGCGCATTCTCCGGCCCTGCCATTTTAGACAAACCCCAGATAGCCACCAGAAGCAAAGCGGCACAACCAATGGTTACTTTAAGAATCAATTTCCAATCATTCATATTATTTGTTTTTTAATGATTGTCATTCCTGCGAAGGCAGGAATCCATCAAATTATTCATTATTAAATATTTTCAATAATCCTCGATAGGCGAGTGTAGCACATTTCATTCTACCGACATTCACTTCTCCTCCTAGCATCTCTACGATTCCAGCTTCCCCAAATTTTTCCAGATCTTCTCTGTTCATTCCCACAATTTTTTCCGACAGCATGCTGGCGGCCGCTGTGGAAATCGCACACCCCACCCCTCTCCATTTCATCTCCTTAATTACCAAATCTCCTCCTTCGTCATTGCGAACCCCGATTCCATCGGGGTGTGGCAATCTCACTCCATCAGTCCTGGTTTCCGTCTTCACCTGTATCTGTATCATATCTCCGCAAGATGCATTTGACTCATCCATCGATATGTCGGCACGATCCATCTCCCCAAAGTTTCTAGGATTCTTATAATGATCAATAATAATATCTTTGTAATCGGACATTTTATATTTTCACCCCCACACTTCTAAGGTCATCTAAATATTTTTCAAATCCGGAGTATAACATTGTCGTGATTCCAACTTCCTTTGCTGGAAGTAATTTACTCTCTTCGTCATCCGCAAATACAATACCTTCTGGTACACTTCCAGATTTATCAACCAACGCCTTAAATATTTTCACCCCAGACTTTGTGTCCCCAACCTCATAGGAAAAGACTTTTACATCAAAATTATCTAAGAATCCATACTTTTCCTGCAAGCCATTTACTCGTGCCGGAAAGTTGTCTGAGCAAACTGCAGTTTGATATCCACTCACTCTAAGTTTCTTAACAACACCCGCCACTCTCTCATCCACACTATAAGAATCGATCAATTTTTTTATTAGGTCGCGCCAGGATAAGCCCAGCTTCCATTCATGTTTGGCCCAAGTCCAGAACTCCTCATCACCCATCTTACCCGTTTTATATTCCTTCATCATTTGATCAGACTTCAAAAATACTCTCTTCACTTCGTCCTGATGTACCCCAAGATTCGCTACAGCTTGCATGAACTTATGCTTACCATCCGGAAAATAAAGACCATCCAAGTCAAAGGTTATCGTTCTTATATTCATGTTTTGTGTTTATGTAAATATTTTGGGTATTTCTCTTATTTTATCAACCAAGTAATCAATTTCCTTCTTGGTGTTGTACACGTAGAAAGTGGCTCTCACCATCGCCGGTACACCAAAACCCGTGACCAGTGGTGCGGCACAGTGCTGACCGGACCGTACAGCAATTCCAAAGTTGTCCAATATCTGAGCCGCATCGTGAGGATGTACTCCAATCACGTTAAAGGCCAGTGCCCCGCCTCTCTCTTCGACGTCTTTGGGTCCATAAACCGTCACCAACTCCTCATCCTGAAGTTCCACCATTTTTTTCAAAGCATAGACCATCAGGTCCTTCTCATGATGTCGTACATTATCCATTCCCAACCCCTCAAGATAATCCACCGCCGCACCCAGTCCGATTATTCCGGCAATATCTGGTGTTCCGGCCTCAAATCGGCTAGGCAGATCCGCCCAGGTTGCCCCCGTAATTATGACTTCACCGATCATGTCCCCGCCAAACAAGAACGGACGCATCTTTGACAATACTTCTTTCTTCCCCCAAAGCACACCCGTTCCAGTGGGTCCTAGCATTTTGTGTCCGGAAAAAGCGATAAAGTCCGCTCCCAGAGTCTTCACATCTACCTTCATATGAGGCACCATCTGCGAAGCATCCACCACCACCGTTGCATTTTGGGCCTTTCTTTTTATCGCTGTCAGCATACCTGCAAGATCGGGAATTGTTCCCAGCACGTTTGATGCCCCGGTAACGGCAAACAACTTCACTTTTCCGTCTGCTATTAAACCTTCAAAACCCCCCAACCTCACCTTTAATCCGTTCTCAGTTAATACCTCATCTTGAGTTCTTGAGTTCTTGAGTTCTTGAGTTCTCATCACAAGTTTTCCCTCTCCATCGACATCAATAATTCTCAGCTCCGCACCCGTCTCCCTACATAGTTCTTGCCATGGTACTAGATTCGAGTGATGTTCAAGTTTACTGATGAGTACCGCGTCTTCTTTTTTTATATTATCCCTGCCCCACGAATACATGACCAGATTCAAACTCTCACTGGCATTTCTGGTAAAGATCACCTCTTCGGTTCTGGCCCCAATAAAGTCAGCCACCTTTTTTCTTGCTTCATCTACCAGTCTAGTGGACTCCACCGACAGCTCATAAACACCTCGGTGAATATTCGCATTTGTATTCCTGTAATAGTCATCCATCGCCTTAATTACGCTTTCCGGCTTCTGGCTGGTGGCTCCACTGTCAAGGTAAACCAAATCATGCCCGTGAATCTTCCTTTTCAGGATCGGAAAATCTGCTCTGACTTTATCTACATCAAACATATTGGCTTTATAAATTCATTAATATCAATAATCAATTGCTGCCGCCATTAAATCATCTGCCTTAATCACCTTATCACCCCAGACTGTTTTATTCTCCACTAGTAGCACCTTACCTCTTTTTCCCGCAGTGCACAAGCCTACAGCAGCATATTCTGCACTAGGGAACTGCTTCAACATGTTTGAAAAACTATTAGGTGAGTTACCAGCAAGCACTTGAACATCTTTTGAATCTTCATGGCCACTAAAACCTACCTTAGAATCAATGGGGTGAGTGTGAATAATTAGTATTCCTTTAACGGACCTTGGTTCACCTGGCAATGAACCGAATCCATATCCAGCTCTCTTTGTTTGGTCCGCATCTATAATTCCATAATCACCTTGAACACAGGTGATTCTTGGTTTTCCATCTTCAGAAAAAAATGTTGTAAAGAACAGTTCTCTAAACTTTTTATCGATTGGCAATTTGTCAGTCAACTCTCTCAACAGATCTTTTATTCCGGCAGCGTCTCTTGACAACACCGCCTCTTTCAGGTTATCCGCATTTGAAACCAAAAAATCGGCTAAATATGGAGGCACGTCCTTTTCAAAACCAGGATCTGTTTTATACTTATCCTTAAAGGCTTCTGCAAGCATGGAATCCAATTCAGAAGTATTTAGCATATCTCAATATTTTACCTCCTCAACCTCTTTTAAGAACCCCTCAACTATTAATATCTTGGCACTAGGTTCATCTATACCACGGCTTGTTAGATAAAACAGCTGATCCTCATCTATTTTTCCGACAGTCGCCGCATGCGATGCCTTGACGTCATTATTTTCAATTTCCAGCTTTGGTTCAGCCACCGCACTACTTTTTTTATCCAGTAGCAGTATTCTCATCTCCAGAAAACTATCCGTATTCGTAGCCCCTTTCGCTATCTTCACCATTCCATCCACCGTTACCCGAGCTCCATTTGCCGCCACGCCTATTATTACTATTCTGCCGAATGTGTTCGGCACTCTATGATCGGCCACCACCCGAACTTTGTACTCTCCCGGCTCCATCGCCGATATTATCCCAAGGACCTCCTTCTCCTCAAACGAAGTCAAGAAGGGGATAACAAGATCAATTTCACCGGGTTTGTCCAATTTAAATCTTTGTATCTTCATTGTCTTTAACCCACACTACCCTCCATTTCTAATCCAACCAACCTATTCATCTCCACTGCATACTCCAAGGGAATTTCTTTCACTACCGGTTCCATAAATCCGTTTACAATCATCGTACTTGCTTCTTCTGCATTAATTCCCCTACTCATAAGATATAGTAACTGCTCTTCTCCGATCCGGCTGACAGTCGCTTCGTGCTCCAACACCACGTCATTTTCCTGAATTTTATTCACCGGATAGGTATCAGACCGGCTTTTTTCGTCAAGTATTAGCGCATCGCAAACCACTTTTGACCTGGATCCCCAAGCGCCCGGAACCATATGGACCATTCCTCTATATGTGGCCCGCCCACCATTTTTGCTGATCGATTTACTGATTATTTGAGATGTCGTTTCGGGAGCCAAATGTATCATCTTCGCCCCGGTATCCTGATGTTGTCCTTCACCTGCCCAGGCAATCGAAAGCACCTCTCCATGAGCTTTTCTTCCGGCCAAAATACACGAAGGGTACTTCATGGTTAGTCTTGATCCTAAGTTTCCGTCCACCCAGCGCATTTCGGCATTTTCCATCACTCTGGCTCTTTT